>JAZRKP010000029.1:0-1397 GCA_045646365.1 Clostridia bacterium | reverse complement strand
ATACTCTGTTTCAGATGCACTTGGGAAGCCAATTTCGGTTTCCTTGAATCTCATATCGCATAGTGCGTGGAAAAACTCAAGGGGTTGTGCAAGGTTCATAGGGGCGACGAGTGCCTGATTGCCGTCACGAAGGTCAACGCTACACCAGATTGGAGCTTTAGTAATAGTCTTGTCCGGCCATGTTCTGTCCGGAATATTAATCTGCTTAAATGGAATGTACTTTTCGAAAGATGGTTTCATATATATAACCTCCAATAATCTATACAAAAAAATCGCCCCTAAAAAGGGACGAATAAAAATCCGTGGTACCACCCGTATTCAGATATACATCACTGCATATCCCTTAAAGACTTCAAACAAAGTCCTGACTGATAACGCTGTCGTGCGTTTCGCATTAGACACTATATAAGTAATAAGTATTTCACACGAAAAACTCGGGGATGAGCTATACATATAAAATCTCGCGTTGACTTACACCAACCGTCAACTCTCTTTGCCGATAATCTTATATCTTATTCCCTTCATAGTTTTTAAGGGGATTAATTTGTTAAACATATTATATATATAGGCTCATTTGTTGTCAAGATGTTTTTTTGAAAAGAATTTCAAAAAACTTCAAAAAAGGTGTTGACAAAAGAGAAAAGGTTTGATATAATCCTAAGAGTTCGCTGATGAACACAACTCCGAAAAGAAACCTCGAAAAAAGTTTTAAAAAACTTTAAAAAAAGGGTTGACAAAAGCAAAAAGCTGTTGTATAATAGCTCTTGCGCTACTGAGGAGAGCGACAGAGTGAGAACGAAGTCGAAAGTTCAGAAAGCGCGTAGGACCTTGAAAATTAAACAACGAGAATAGAAAGAAACCCGTAATGACTTTGAGTAAATTACTCAAATAATTACAGTGAGATGTACACATAAAATACATCAGGAAATTCACGGATATGTTAAAAGTATTCTGAATGAGCGATTAAGCTCTGAAATTGATTTGAACACCGAAAGGTGTTGAGATACAAATTTTAGAGAGTTTGATCCTGGCTCAGGACGAACGCTGGCGGCATGCCTAACACATGCAAGTCGAACGGAACTTTTTCAATTGATTTCTTCGGAATGATTTTGGCTAAGTTTAGTGGCGGACGGGTGAGTAACGCGTGAGTAACCTGCCTTCGAGAGGGGAATAACAATCTGAAAAGATTGCTAATACCGCATAACATATATTTATCGCATGGTAGATATATCAAAGATTTATCGCTCGAAGATGGACTCGCGTCCGATTAGGTAGTTGGTGAGGTAACGGCTCACCAAGCCGACGATCGGTAGCCGGACTGAGAGGTTGAACGGCCACATTGGGACTGAGACACGGCCCAGACTCCTACGGGAGGCAGCAGTGGGGGATATTGCGCA
>JAZRKP010000028.1:0-14393 GCA_045646365.1 Clostridia bacterium | reverse complement strand
AAAAGATACAAGGAAGAATTGACAGGGACGGAATAAAAGCGTATAATGATAGTGGGAGAAATATACAATATGAAAGTGTAGGTAAAAGCATGGAAACGATTTTACAGATTATTCAATCGGTCGGATTTCCTATTGCTTGTTGTGTGTTCCTTGGGTATTTTATAAAGAAGCAGAGTGATGAATACCGGATGGATGTGAAAGACATAACAGACAAGTACAATGAAGCAATAAAGGAATTCCGTAAAACGATCGAAAAAAACACTTTAGTATTAACAAGTCTCGAAACTAAATTAGAGGGGAAACAAGAAGTATGACCGGATCCTATATGATCTTAAGAAACGCGTTCAAGTTATATGTCAATCGTGATAAATACGCTTATTTCTACGGAGCAAAATATGAATTACTTACGGATAAGCTGATGAACGAATTGATAAACATATACTGGAAAGAGCATTTTAGCAGATACAGCAAAGAAGAATTAGAAGGTATCCGTAACTATTCACGCGGTAAAATTGGAATGGATTGCAGTGCTTTTATCACGCAGATCAGCAGATTACAAGGTAATTCGCAGATGCAATACAATGCAACGGTCAACAAAACGCGAGTAGAGGACGGAAAAGCCGGAACGCTGTTATATAAAACCGGTCACGTTGGGATTGATATTGGATATGGGTATTGTATGCATATTCCGATTGAAAAACATACGCTTGAAATCGCAAAGATTCAAGCAATTGGATTTACTAATTCGGGAGAAATTCCGGATTATGACTATTCAGAAGCTAATAACAGGTGAGGTAGACTTATGGAAAAAGAAAAAGTAATTAAAATCATTAAAAAGCGTTTCGGTGATTCCGATGAAGATTTAGCTGATCTTGAAATTATCATGGACGCGATTGAGGGAATTGACCGGGCGGATTATCTGGAGCGGGAGATTGCAACCGTAAAACTTGAAAACGAAAAAGCGCTTGCAGATCTTGACGCAACCTGGAGAAAGCGGTACCGTGATCGGTTCTTTAACGGTGATTCAGATCTTGAAGATGTAATTGACCGGATGGAGACGGATGAGCGAGAAGCAGAAAACGCAGAAATCACGCTTGAAGAATTTATTGATGAATTAAGAGAAGAAAAGAGGGATTAAACAATGGCTAACTATGACAATTATGTAAAAATGCTGAATGCGATCAGAAATTCAGCATCCGAAAGATTTAGTAATGCTATCCCGTCAGCAGACGGCACAATTGACAACCTTAAAACGATTGGGACCCAGATTGTAAACAATCAGGCTTTTGCAAATGAATGGCTTGACGCGCTTTATAACAGAATCGCGTTTACGCGTCTGGTAACTATGGACGGATGGCGCAATCCGCTCCGGGAATTCAAGCGCCGGTTAGAGTATGGAGAAAGCTATCTTGAAGTTGCACAGCGTCTTATCAAATCGCACGTCCGCGACTATGAATATGCAAAAGAACATTTTATGGACATTAACACGCCGGCAATTTCAAGCGCGCTTTTCCATATCAATTCGGAGCGGTTCTATCCGGTTTCGGTGCTCCCCCTGGAATTGAGAAAAGCATTTCTTTCTTATGAAGCGCTTGCGGAATTCGTTGACGGAGTTGTAAATAATCTTTACCGCTCAATGGAATACGATGAGTTTTTAGCTATGAAATATTGCATCGTCCGGGCCATTTCCGTGGGTGATATGACCGCACAGGAAATTCCGACGGTTTCGGCAGTAAACGCGCGTGAAATTGTTTCGCGGATTAAGGCTGTTTCTAATAAAATGGAATTCCTTAATACGTCCTACAATCAAGCACAGATTGAAAGCTATGCAGAAAAACGTGATCAGTATTTGATTATGAACGCAGATTTTAATGCGCTGATTGATACAAGCGTGCTTGCTGTTTCGTTCAATATGTCGCTTGCTGAATTCATGGGTCAGCAGAGACTTGTAGACAGTTTCGGAAATCTTGACGTGGACCGTCTTGACGTTCTGTTTGCTAACGATCCTCTTTATGTCACGCCGACGGAACAGGAATTAGAAGCCTTTGCAAAGATCCCGGCGGTTCTTATTTCCGGGGATTGGTTCGTATGTTTTGACCAGGTCACTGAAATGTATAGCAACGAAAACGGGATGGGACCGTACAGGAATTATAACCTGCACTGTGGACGGATTTACAGCTATTCGCCTTTCATGCCCGCGTGCTATTTTGTTGAGGGGACGCAGAGCGTCACCGGTGTAACCGTGAATCCTACGACTATCGAGATGGAAAAAGGTGACATTAAGACCGTCAAAGCAACCGTCGCAACTGTCAATCTTGCGGATCCCGCCGTTGTATGGACGATCGCAGTAGACGACGAGGACGAGGACGCAAGCGAATATTATATGCTTGACGTGATCGACTATCAGACCGTTGCTGTTAGACAGCTTAAAGCCTGGACCGGTACGAGCATTACCGAGGCGACCTTGACCGCAACGAGCGTATTTGATAACACAAAGACCGCGACGGTGACCATTACCGAAGCGTGATAGTAACTATTGTTATAAGGGGCCTTGAAACACAGGCCCCAACTTACTATAAAAGTGAGGTATAAAAATGGCTTTTACTAACAATTACAGGCTGGAACGTGTATATTTTGAACGTCTTAAAAGTATGATTGATGTATTGAAATCATGGCTTGAAACTGAAACAGACGAAAAAACAAGAACAATTCTTGAAAACAGTATTGACGATAATGGCGCGATTCTTCTTTTATATAGAAACCTGGGTGAAGCCTGGGCGGAACTTTCGGATCTTATCAAAAAAGCTGATGAAAAGATTGATTCACTTGATGATAAAACAGAACAGTATCATGATGAATTGAATGAACGGATTGACGAGGTCAATAACTATATCGTGCAGATTTTGCGTGAATTAGAGGCGCGTCTTGAAGCAGTAGAACAGGATCTCGCAACAATGTCACGCGTGAAATTCCTTGATCTTGTAGAAGAATCCGGTGTATATAGTTTGCTTGACGGAGAAACTCCGGTCATGTTTGACAGCTTGAATGAAATGCAAGAATTTCCGCACTATGTAATTGTACGCGGTGAAATTAGCGGGGTTCAGAAATATTTCATTCCTAAGATTTCAGACAATGACGAGACAACCGGCGAAATTTATTTCTATGCTGACAATCTTGCAAACAATGAACTTTCTGAAACTGTTGTGAAGATTGACGCGTCCGATCTTGTAACCGTCACAACTGAAACTCTTGAGGTACCTGTATATACTGCCGGTTTTGGAATTGACATTGATTCAAACAATGAAATTTCTGTAGATACTGATGTTATTCAAGAAAAACTTGTGGCAGGTTCCGGAATTTCTATTGATCCGGATACAAATGAAATTGAAAACACAGCACAGGGGGCTACTTATTCCGCGGGAACAGGTATTTCAATAGATTCAAATAATGTAATATCAAATACCGGTTTAGACGTTCTAAAGTTAAGAATGCATAGTGGACAAAGAATGAGTAAAAATATTTCATTTAAACCGCTTTTTGAATCGCCTACTTTAGTGACGGACCCTAATAATCAGAATAAAGTGTATTTTTATAATAATAGAACAGATATTCTTGGAGATATTGCAAGAAAATTTGTTTATTTTGATAGCACATATAATACATATGCGGCGAATGAAGAAACGCTCAGATATAACGTAACAGATGGAGACGAACTTGATTTCGAGATCACGTGCCAGCCTTTCATTCTTGCAAACAGTAAAGAGGCTTATTTTGACCCGTTTGTAATTAAATTTAAAGTATTTGTATATCCGAGCGGAACCGTACACTATATCCGCACGTTATGCACTAAAATGAGAAGTAAATTATATCGAATTATTGATTCGGGTGACGTTGAATATCGTGTAGCAACGTCAATCGTTGGGCACGGAGATCCCGCTTTAATAACATGGCTGTTTAATTTGTGGAATGTTGGGTTTAGTGCTTACTGGTATGAAACAGCAGACGAATAAAAAGGGGCAGTTATGGCAACATCATACAACACAACAATAACAGTATATGCAGGTGTTCCGCTTGTAAAAAACGGGACCGACGTGCTATTTGTTGGGGGTGCAACGGCTAAGGGCGTTTTAGCGTCCAAAGCCGTTGGAACTTATAGCGGTTATTATTTTGAGCGCGAAAACCGGCGTTATGTTCAGATTGATGAAACATATGGAAACCTGGACAACGTAAACTATTTATGTTTTGAGAATCAATCACACGGCGGTAAACTGTATTTTGCTTTTGTGGATCGCGTCGTTTATATAAACGATAACAATACAGAATTGGAATTCACTATTGATCCATTCCCAACTTTTATAGACGACGGTGTAAAGGCCAGTGAAGTATATGTGAGAAGAAATACGCCAAAAATTATTACTCGAAATATGCCGTATTTTTTTACAGACGATTATCAATTGCCGTCCTGTAAATACGAATTCCAGCCGATTGCCGCTTTATCGTACCAGGCCACGACAGCTATGGTATATTTTGCAAGTGTGAATGTTGCGGGTTCTGGAACAATAACCGGAGCTGGAATAAAAACCGGCGGGTTAACCGGTGCGCTTATAAACGATATACAGACAAATGGCGGAGTTATAATCGGTGCGTATGCGGTACCATCGGGATGGGCCGATGGAACAGTACAAATTACGGACGTTCTCCCCGATGTAACCGTAGGGAATCCTTTTGTCGGTATTAGTTGTAATAATGATAAAATAAAAACAGGAGTTTATGCCCGGTTAGCGGTTACAGGAAACAGCGAAACGAAATATTATAATATAGAAGAATTTAGTAATCCGGAAGCTATTGTTTTTGGTATGAACCGACTAATGTTGCCTGGACCGTCTGTTTTCATTTATCCAAAAAACTATAAAGGTTTAGCGGTTAACTTAGCAGAGGGGATCTTGTGTAAATTCCCGGCTATTCCTATTACGGCAAACGCGGTTTATACCACTCAGCAAAGATATACTGAAATCGCGGAAACAATCAAAGGGGGTATTTCCGGTATAGCAGGCGGATATATCGGTGTTTTATTGGGTGCCGCTACGCCGGCAATAAAGGGAGCCTATGAAGAATATATCGGTAACAGTTTCAAACCGCCTATGGTGATAGGGCATGGTGAACCTATTATTGACGGCACTTTTACTATGCGGATCGGCTTTAATACTATACAACCGTCGGATAGAAACGTAAATATGATAGACGATTATTTAACGCGTTTTGGATGGGCCGTTGATGGAGTTTTAGCACGTAATTTAATTTCATACTCAAACGATAAAGATTATTTACAAACAGGTGAACCTTTTATTTTGGGATGTGAGGAAAGCGACGCAATAAACGCGCGGATTATGTCGGGTATTAGAATCAGAACACAACTACCATAAAAAGGGGGAAGTTATGGCACGAACAAAAAACGGTTTTATTATGTCAAAAAAGAAGATCGAAACAAAACTGAAAAACGATCAGACTTTTTCACAGTATTTTCACGACCTGCGACAAATAGCGGAATCCTGTTTTTTATATGAGGGTGTACCGGAAACAATCAATACGGACTATATGGAACGCGTTTTATTTGATACAGGGATGGCCTGTATATTTGAGGAGCCAGTTGTTGGCTTGGTATGCTTGCCTTGTGTTCCTATGGGCCGGTATAATATTTATGGATTTCCTACCAGGGTCCGCGCTTATTCCGGATATACCGGTTTTTCGCGTGAATTGCTTTTATCGGAGTGCGTATTGATTTACAATACAGGAATTGAAAAATCAAGTTTCTTATTCAAAGGTACAATCGGGGCATATGCTGAACGGTTAGCAACAATCAAACGCACAGAGGATATTAACGTATACGCGCAGAGAACGCCGGTCACAATGGTGGTCCCGAAAGAACAGGTTGAAACATACGTTAACACTTTGGATAGATATGAGAATTTTGGAAAAATCATATTCGGATATAAAGGGTATGACCTGGAAACAATCAAAGCACTAAATACAGAAGCGCCTTTTGTTGCGGGATCCTTGCATGATCTTTTCACGAAAGAATGGAATGAAGCAATAGGCTATTTAGGTGTTTCAAATGTTTCCGTATATAAAAAAGAGCGCGTTTCAACTGATGAGGTGGCGCGGTCTATGGGCGGAGCAATTGCACACAGAAACGTACGGCAGAATCCGCGTGAAAAAGCTATGAAAGAAATAACCGAAAAATGGGGTAAAAAGTACGGTTTTACGGCAAAGGTAACTTTTAATGAAAACCTTTTCGACCTGGAAAAAGGTGACGGAATGAGTAATATTATCGGGTATAACAGGGAAGAAACCGGAGAAATTGAAGCCGGAGAAACGCGGAGAGAGGTGAAAGCATGATAAAAGATTATTGGGTCCATATCCCCCCGCACTTATCAGACGTTTTAGCTGAATTAGGCGGAGTTTCGGAAGATGCGGATTTTGATACCATCATAAACGCGGGCCGTACGCGTCTTTTCAATTTCAATTATCCTGTATCACAGACGGACAAACAAGCGCTTGAAGAATTCATTTTGAATTATTATATTACGCGCCGGATCGGAAGCGGAAACGTGAAGAAATGGCGACAGTATCTCAAAGGGAAAATGCTTGAAATCATGCCGTATTACAAACAGCTATTGGATTCTGAAAAGCTAACCTTTGAACCGCTTTTAAATAACGATATTACGACGACGGACGACGCGACCGGTACACTGGACCAGACGAACGACAAACGCACGGATAACGATTATACTTATGAAAAAGAGGGAACTGAACAGGGCGAGTATACGCGGGACGTTGTAAACACAGATACAAATAAAACGGTTTTAGCTGAAAGCGGAGAATACACGAAAGACGCGACGACGACCGATAACGGAACCGAAAGCAAAACAGAAAATGGAGAATATGAAAAATCCGGTACGGAAAACGGATCATATTCTAAGAGCGGGATGGAGACGACAAACAGCACAGAGGTAAACAGGTATTCCGATACGCCACAGGGGGATAGTAGCAGAATATGGGAGATTGACGCGCAGGGGAATCCGGTCTTGACCGACATTTATTTAACAGATATTAGAGGTATAACAAATAATACAAACAGGAATTACAGCGAAACCGGAACCGACAGTAAAACGACCGGCGAAACCGGAACAGACGAAAAAACCGCGACTGGATCCCACAGTAACACGAATGTCCTGGATGAAGAAGGGACAAACGAGAAGAACAGCACAACTGATTTTACAGACAGGTCCGTAACTGATGAAGATGGAACGAACGCGCGACAGTGGGACGAAAACGGAAACGATCAGCGGGATATTGTAGAGCATGAAACAATTGACCAGGACACAACGCACAGTAATACTAATGTTCATATAGGCGTTTCGAATCAATCAAAATCTTCTTTATTAAATGAATATCGGGAAACGTTTTTACGGATTTATGGAATGATCGCGGAAGAACTGGAACCGCTTTTCTATAACCTGGTAGAAATCGACGATATTTTAGATTTTGTTTATTAAGGTACAATATGCAGTATTTTATCGCGCATGATATTACAGAATACCGGGACATTAACGGAAATGTCCCGGAAATTCTGATAGTAGACGGAAACCGGAGCGCCGGAAAAACGACCGCTTTTTCAAGAAAACTTGTATCGGATTTTTTGGAAAGCGGTAAAAAATTCATGCTGATATACCGGTATATAAATGAATTGAATAATATTTCAGAATCATTTTTTAAGGACATTCGCTTTTTATTTTTCCCCGATAATATCATGACAGAAAAGAAAAAAGCAAAAGGCGCGTATATCGAATTATATTTAGACGGAGCGCCTTGCGGTTATGCCGTCGCGCTGAATTCAGCAACGAAATTGAAACACTATTCGCACGTATTTTCCGACGTTCAGCAAATGTTTTTCGATGAATACCAGATAGAGAACGGTTATTATATACCGGACGAAATAAAGCGGTTTGTTTCGTTGCATATGACTGTAGCACGCGGACAGGGACAAGTTGTGCGGTTCGTACCGGTGTATATGTGTTCAAATTCTGTTTCTATTTTTAATCCGTATTATGACGCGTTCAAAATTGCAGGTAAAATCAATTCGAATACTAAAATGCTGAAAGGTGACGGTTTTGTGCTTTTGCGGTTAACCTTGAAAGAAGTGGCCCGCGAACAGGAAAAAAGCGCTTTTAACCGTGCTTTTGCTGGATCCAGTTATATGAATTCGGCAGTTGATAACAGTTTCTTGAATGACGAAAGCTATAATATATTTAAGGAAGATCTAAAATATTTCCGGCCTTTGATCGTATACAAGTATGAGAATAAACTGTATACGATATACACGAACGGTTATAAAATGCACGTCAAACAGGGAGACAATCCAGGCGTGCCGACGTATGGAGCGACACAGGCCGACAGGGGAACCGGTTATAATTCAATCAGAAACAGCGGGATTTATACGCGGTTGAGGGTGTATTATTCAGATGGAAACTTGACGTTTCAAACGCCGGACGCGAAAAAAAGTTTTCTTGAATTGCTTTTCATGTAACAAACGGTCTATGAATTATTCATAGTTTATTCATATTTTCATTGTACTATAAGATCATAGGAGAACGACACTCCAAAAAACGGAAAGGAAAATCGCATGAATTTCAAGGATTTTGCGAAACGGCACACAAGCGGGAGCGCGGTATTACAAGGACGTGAGAAGATCGAAACGGACGCACTGATTGCAAAATATCCGGACGGCGTTACAATTACGGCATTCGATTTTCTGAACAGCACGGACGGCGGACATTATGTTGTTTGTGCTTTTGCAGAGGATCCCAAAGTTTATTTTAACGGCGGAAAGATCTTGACGGAAATGTTTGAGGGTATTGTTTTCGAATTCGAAAATCATGACCTGGACAAGGCCCGCACGGAGTACGAAAACGCGGAAATTTCCGAAAAGATCCGCGTGCGCTTATCGCACGCAAGGAGCAAAAAAGGAAACAAGTATACGAAAGTAGAAGCACTGGATTAAACAGGGGAATCCCCGGAACCGGCGGGAAATGTAATGTTTCCCGCCTTTTTACTTTTAAGAGGTGAATACATGGGAAAGAGTAAACAAACAGAAATGGCCTTATGGGATAAAAATACCAGATATTTGTGGGATTCTATCCGCCTGGAAGTACTGGAATTGATGCACAAAAAACGCGTAGATATTCGGATAGTATGCTATGAAAACAATAAAAAGGAAAAAGAGGTGAAAGTATGACACAATACACTTTACCGTATGGCAACGTTTTAGCTGTTCGCATTATGATCGTTGTGATTCTGCTATTTGTAACCGCGTTTTGCGCGTATCTGATTTCTAAAATTATTTATACGGCAGAGCAAAGCGCAGAGGGAAATATTGAAATCATAACCGGGATCGTCGGTATAATCGGTTCGCTGATTCTTTCTATTATTTTTATTGTAACAGGGGTATTATAATGGCAAAGACTTTAATATATTCAAAGTCCCAGGCTAAAGCGATCTTGCAACGTTTCGAAGCTGATATGAACCGAAACGAGGCCGAGGCTGTGGGCGGTTTTGAAAAGAATTTAGGTCCGTCGGGATATGCAGGTGAATTGATTGAATTAGTTTCAAGCTATGTTCAGATCGTTGATTCTATGGGATATGACGGGGACCGCGTGACGGCACAGGCGCTTGAAACAGTGGAACGCGCGTATAATTCTCCATTGAATGAATTGCGTATGTTCGTCGTTGAATACATCGAAACACTAAGCACGCCGAGCGCAGTAGAATACACAAACAAGAAACAAGCACAATATGAACGGAACGTAACAAATATTCGGGTAGCAATGGATGAAGCAATCGACCAGATTTTAACGAGGTTAGAACAGGAAGAAGAAAAAGAAAAAGAACGTGAAGAACGCCGAAAAGAGCGCGAAAGACGCAGACAGGAACAGGAAAGACTTGAGGCAGAATATTACAGAACAAGGAGCAACTTGCAAAGACAGATTCGACGACGTGAACAGGCCGGAGTTGATATTGATATAGAAATACCGGATATTCCGCAAAGAATCACACAAGGATCTATTAACCGACTGGAAGATCTGATTGATTATATCCAGGATGAATATAGATACTTAGTGGGCCGAGGGTATAGAGGTTCAAAGTAATGTTTCATAATCATATTAAACAATCTGATTTTACTAAAGATTTACGTTTTTATGCTTGCGATTTTGAAACTACAACCGCGAGTATTGCAAAAGATCATACAAACGTATGGTCTTTTGCTTATGATGAAATAGGAGAATTCAAGCCGGAAATCAAAGGAAGCATATCAGATTTTTTTGATTTTTGCGGGGATCCTTTTACCGGAGTAAATAAGCGCTTATATTTTCATAACTTAAAATTCGACGGTGAATTTATTTTATATGAAGCGTTGCAAAGAGGATTCAAAAATGCCTATGCTGACGGTAAAATGCTGAAACCGGCTAATATTCTAAATAATGAATTAAGCTATGCAATATCCGACGTTGGACAATGGTATTATATCGCGTTTCGATATAATAATTGTTTAGTGGAGATCCGCGACAGCTTAAAGATTTTGCCTATGACATTACAGCAAATCGGAAGATCATTTTGTAATAAATATAAAAAGAGTACTATGGACTATGACAACAAGGCAAGTCTTGAAGATTGCACGACGGAAGATATTGAATATATAAAAAACGACGTGTTAGTATTATCAGAAGCGCTTGACAACCTGCTACAGCTTCATGGACAAGAAAGTAAATTCGGAAAATTACAGGCGCTGACAATCGGATCCGCGTGCTATCAGCAGTTTAAAAATACGAATTACGGCGAAAATAAAAATATTGAAATCCACCTGGAGAAGCAAATACTTGATATGAACGTAACCGGCGTACCGGACGCGGATGCTTATATACGTCGCGGGTACAGAGGCGGTTATTGCTATGTCAATCCAAAATACAAAGGTAAAATCCTGAATAAAAAAGGATTTACGGCAGACGTTAATAGTCTTTATCCTTTTGTTATGTGTTCACAGTATTCCGGATTTAGTTTACCATATGGAAAAGGTGTATTTCATACCGGACGAGCGGAAGAAAAGCACATAGAAAATGATTCATATTATTTTTATTGCAGGATCCGCGTTGCTTTTAAGATTAAAAAAGGTTATGTACCAACGATCCAGGTAAAAAATAGTTTCATGTTTTCACAAAATGAATATCTGACAACAAGCGCGGTACATGATCCCAAAACAGAAAAACCTATCGGACGGCCCCAGGAGATCGAAATAACATTATCGAAAGACGACTATATTTTATTCATAGAACACTATCAGATATTATCAATTGAATATCTGGACTATATTTTATTTATGACAGCAAAAGGAGTTTGTGACGAATATATAAAATTCTTTGAACGTGTAAAAGTAGAAGCAACAGAAACCGGAAACACTGGAGAACGCACACAGGCTAAACTTTTTTCAAATAATCTATACGGACAATTCTCGAAAAGCAGAAATTCGTCTTTTAAACTTGCGGAAATCGAAAACGGCACTACACGGTATACATATATAGAAGCATACGACAAAAAACCGGTCAATATTGCTATCGGGGCCTGTATTACAGCTCATGCACGATTTTATCAAATACAGACGATCCAAAACAATATAGACAGGTTTATATATTCCGATACTGACAGTTTACATTGTATCGGGGACCCAGAGGATTTTGTAGGAGAAACGCACGAAAGCAGATACGGAGCCTATAAGATCGAAAACACATGGAAAAGAGGTATATTTGTACGGCAAAAAACCTATATTGAAGAAAACGACGACGGATATTTAAATATCTGTTGTGCCGGAATGACGGACAAACAAAAAGAGTATTTTAGAAATCATCATAAATTCGAAGATTTCAAAACAGGTTTATTTATCCCAGGGGGCAAGCTGATCCCGGTGCGCGTGCCTGGTGGCGTAATACTGGAAGAAGTTGATTTTACATTGAATTAGGAGTATAATAAAAGAAAAAGAGGTAATCTTATGACAAAAGCAAATATTAAAGCGGTTATGAAAAGAGAATACGAAGCGGGACCCAGACGCTACAATAGACTATGGGACGCGCTGACGCTTCTTTATAAGTTAGGTCTTGTCACAGAATCGGAACGTGAATATATTAAGGAAGTAAATCACGATATTTCTAAAAAGTGATTTCTTTATAAATTCCAGACAAACAGCCGGCGAGGAAAACAGCACAAAAGGCACTCGCTAACCGTGAAAGACCGGGGCCGTTGGATGGAGAGGGCGCGGGAGTAATTCCCGCGCTTCTTTTGTTTACAAAATGTTTACAAATCGTTCATGGAATGTCTGTATATTTTTAGTATCATTAAGGCAAGGGCAATAATGCCTTAATATTATACAAAGGAGATTGAAAAAATGAAAGTGTTGATTGCTTGTGAAGAATCACAGCGCGTATGTATTGCGTTTAGAAACAATGGACATGAAGCCTATTCCTGTGATATACTGGATTGTTCCGGCGGTCATTCTTAATGGCACATAAAAACAGATGTGCTTCCTTTACTCAATGGAAATTGTACGTTCAAAACAATGGATGGAACAATGCACACCATTACAGGAACATGGGATATGATTATTGCTTTTCCTCCGTGTACTCATCTTGCCTCGTCGGGAGCGAAATATTTTGAACAAAAAAGAAAAGATGGTAGACAACAAAAAGCTGTTGATTTTTTCAAATCATTCACAAATGTAAATTGTGAAAAAGTAGTTATTGAAAATCCTGTGGGTATAATGTCTACTTGCTATCGTAAACCCGACCAAATTATTCAACCTTTTATGTTTGGACACCCAGTTTCTAAAAAAACTTGCTTATGGATAAAAGGTTTGCCATTATTAAAGTCAACAAATATTGTAGAATATGAAAAAATACATAGTAAGGGAAAATCTGGCGGATATAGTGGCAATTCATGGTATGTAAAAGATGAAAATGGTAAAATTTTAGCTTGGAATGATCCACGAACAGCAAAAACAAGAAGTAAAACATATCTGGGTATTGCGCTTGCTATGGCAGATCAATGGGGATGAAAGGAGATAACAAAATGAATCAGCAACTGGAAAACATGAAACAATCTATTATCAATCTGGCGACTATGATAGAGGACGCGCAGAAAGAAGCGGAATTATGGAAAGCTGTTGTAAAGGAACGGGACAAACAGATTCAAGAATTAAAGGACCATCTCAATCAAAGGGATATTGAAAACGAATCATTAAGAGTAGATCTTTTTAATTGCGAAGAAGCACTCGATGAACAGATGGAAGTATCTGATGTGCTACGACAAAGCAAACAAAACCTGGAAAATACAATAGAGGGATTGTACCAGGAGCGCGACGCACTGAAAAAGTTGGTAAAATCCTATAAGGAATTCTTAGCGTATCGGGCCAAAACAGAAAGCGGAAAACTCTATGGAAAATCGGTATACGATAAGGATCAGAAAAACTGACGGTTCCGAAAAAGTGGTAACACTTAGAGCATCTCCGGAAAATCTGAAAAAGCGCTTGAAAATCTTTTTCAAAGCAACCGCTTATATTGTATATTCTGACGGTATAGAAAAATTCGCACATAGACAGGAGTATAAAAAACTATGATTGATTATGAAGCTATGATTTTGGCAAGACAGGAAGAAGAAGATTCCGATTTTGATTTTGACTGCAGATTTTGTAAATTTCTTAATATCTGCCGATCAGATGAAGAATTAGAGTTAGAGCATCACTGTTATAGAGAGGAGCGCGAACATGACGTATCTTTTTAATCTTTGGCAACCGCAGACAGTTTCAGAACCTGTAGCGCCGGTTTTTCGATCAGATAACCGAAAGCAATTCATAAGAGCAACAAAACGTTATTTTAAGGAAAACAAGCTGACACATTATAGAGTGATTCGCGTAAATCAGAATTTAACGATCCTGTCAGCACCAGTTACAGACCAGGCAAAACCGATTTATAACTGGTATCATATGGAATTCGTGAAACAACCGGAACATATTGAATACTTCAATTTCAAGCATTCGAATAAGATCATAATACCAGAATAAAAACCGCCGGTACAGGATCCCTACTTCCTGTACCGGCTTTTTTCTAAAAGGATGAATTATGAAACACTCGATTTCTCCCACTATCATTATACGCTTTTATTCCGTCCCTGTCAATTCTTCCTTGTATCTTTTGGTTATAACCTTGCCCGCACCCCTGGCCCTCCCGGCCGGTCCGCCAGGAGCGCAGACGCATACGACCGCCACCGGAGAGACCGCCACCGCACGCGAGGGG
>JAZRKP010000027.1:0-1361 GCA_045646365.1 Clostridia bacterium | reverse complement strand
CTTTTGCTAAAAACACAGACGTGATTCCTTGTCCACTACCTAAATCCATAACAATAGCGCCTGTTTTAATGCTATTGTCTTTCATAAGTTCTTCTTCCAATTTTAATGGATTAGGTCCCATAATTTTTTGTTTGACTAAATCCCAATCGTATTTTTCTGCTTTTATATATTTCATTTAAATTTCTCCTTAAACAAACTCAAGTTTAAATATGAATACACCATATTTATATGATAACACAAACAAACAACTTCTTCAACACAACCTTCTTGTTATTTATCTGTGCCTATGTTATACTGATTTTATGTAAAACTAGAATCAGAGGTGCAGAAATGACAACTCAGGAATATTTAAAACTCATTGACAATGTTAACGAAAACGGCAAATACAAAGCAGACTGGGCTTCCCTTTCTCACCACAAGGTTCCCCAATGGTATATGCACGATAAGCTTGGCATTTTCTTTCATTGGGGTATTTACAGCGTACCTGCACACGGCTGCGAATGGTATTCAAGAGGTATGTATGACCCCAACTGCGGAGATTTTGAATACCACAGAAAAACCTACGGCGATCAAAAGGAGTTTGGTTATAAAGATTTTATTCCAATGTTCAAGGCAGAAAAATTTGATGCAGAAAAATGGGTTTCACTTTTCAAAAAAGCGGGTATCAAATATGTTATGCCCGTTGCAGAGCATCACGACGGCTTTGCAATGTATGATACAGAATTCAACCGTTGGAATTCAAAAGAAATGGGGCCCTGCCGTGATGTTGTTGGCGAACTGAAAGCCGAATGTGAAAAACAAGGACTTACTCTTTGCGCATCAACTCACAGAGCTGAGCACTATTTCTTTATGAATATGGGCAGGACCTGTGACAGCGATGTAAATGATGAAAATTATAGTGATTTTTACGGTCCTGCCGTTTACTGCAAGGAGTTTCATTCAGGTGATTTACACAAATACACCGCTGATACATATTCTCTGGGAGCAAGTAAGGAATGGCTGGAGGACTGGCTTGTTCGCACCTGTGAGCTTATTGATAAATATCAACCGGCAGTTCTCTATTTTGATTGGTGGATTCATAATCATTCTTTCAAGCCTTATCTCAAAAAACTTGCGGCATATTACTACAACCGCGCAGAAGAATGGGGCAAGGAAGTTACCATTAACTATAAACACGAGGCTTTCCCGCCAAATGTAGCAACTTTTGATGTTGAAAGAGGTGCATTAACCGGAATTTCACCGACTTATTGGCAGACAGATACCGCAATAGGTAAATGCTCCTGGGGTTACACAACGAACAACAGATTCAAAAGTTCCCGTCAGGTTATCTGTGACCTTGTTGATATAGTTTCCAAAAACGG
>JAZRKP010000026.1:0-9999 GCA_045646365.1 Clostridia bacterium | reverse complement strand
TGCTAAGGCAGGAGCAGAATTCACCACCCTTCCGCTTTACCAATACATCGGCGGGGTCAATGCAAAAACTCTCCCTGTCCCTATGATGAATATTATCAACGGGGGGAAGCACGCCGATAACTCTATTTCCTGTCAGGAGTTTATGATTATGCCTATTGGTGCAAAAAATTTTAGAACAGGTCTTTTAAACTGTGTTGAGGTTTTCCACACTCTGAAGAAAATCCTTAAAGAGAAAGGCTACTCCACCGCCGTTGGTGATGAGGGTGGATTCGCACCTGATTTAGCCAGTGACGAAGATGCTATAAAACTTATTTTAGAGGCGGTTGAAAGGGCAGGGTACAGACCTTATGTTGATTTCAAAATCGCTCTTGACCCGGCATCTACTGAGATGTATGAAGCTGCAAAGAAAAGCGGTAATGAAGGGAAATACAGTTTCTGGAAAACCAACAAGACCTATACCTCTGACGAAATGGTTGATTTCTGGGCAGACTGGTGTCATAAATATCCCATAGTATCCATTGAGGACGGAATGGCTGAGGAAGACTGGGACGGTTGGAAAACCCTCACCGACAGAATAGGAAAAACAGTTCAGCTTGTGGGTGATGACCTTTTTGTTACAAACACCCAAAGGCTTGCAAAGGGGATTGATAAAAAAGTCGGGAACTCAATCCTTATTAAAGTTAATCAGATTGGAACGCTTACTGAAACGCTTGACGCAATCAAAATGGCACAACAGGCAGGCTATACTGCAGTAATTTCTCACCGAAGCGGAGAGACCGAGGACACAACCATTGCCCATCTTGCAGTTGCGACAAATTCAGGACAGATAAAAACGGGTGCACCGTCCCGAACTGACCGAACCGCAAAATATAACGAGCTTTTGCGAATTGAGGAAGAACTTTGTATGTCAGCTGAATTTAAAGGTATTGATGCATTTTATAATATAGAAAAATAGAGGGCGTTCTGCCCTCTATCAGACTGCCTATAAACTTGTTCTACCGCAAGCAAAAATGATTTAATAGAGAATTTATAGGGACAGGCGATTTCGACTGTCCGCATAAAATAACATTAAAACGGCAAGGAAAACATCGAGTTTCCTTGCCGTTGCTTGCTTTTTGCAAAATCGTTCTCTGGAGTACCATCGTACGCCGACGAAAACGATTTTGCAAAATATATCTGCGTTTTTAGGCATCTGACTCAGCGTGTCGACTTTATCGACACGCTGAATAGAGGGCATTCTGCCCTCTATTCCATTTCTTTTATCTGATTTTTCTCATTTACATATATCTTTGTTCTGTGGATATAAACCTCATCAAATTCAAAGCCAAGCTCATTTTCAAGAGCTGACATCATTATATCTGGTTTGATATTCATTGCACCGCCTGCCGACAAGGTTACATTTAAATTCAATTCCGTATCATCGCAATTCGGGATTTCTACCTTATTCATATACTCAACAAGGTTAACCTCTTTATCACCCTTTTTCGTTTTCTTGGTAACAGGTATATTTTCCTTTTTGAAAAATTCATCAACAATATTTCCGTCTATTGTTTTTGGTGCTTTAACACAGATTTCATAATCAGCAAGGCATATATCCGTCGCACTGTGGATAAGTGCTCCTGCAGAGATAATTCTTATATCGGGAGGAAGATTTTCGTTAAGCTTTCTCATTATCTCATTATTATCTGCTAAATCCTCAAAGTCAATATCGACAAATTCCGTTTCACTTGTAACACCTATGGGAAGAGGCAAAGAAAAGGTTATAATCTGGTGCGGATTAAATCCCTGTGTGTATCTGACAGGAAGTTCAGCACGGGTTATTGCTCTCGTAAAAGCACGGAGCAAGTCAAGATGCGAAATATATTTTCCCATACCCGTTTTAGAAAATTTCAATCTTCTTTTACTCAAAGCAAACACCTCCTCCAAAGCTTGTCGCACCGCAACCTGAACATTTTTCACGGCAAGACGGTGTTGTTATCTCAGCATAAGCCTTTTCGTGTTCTTTAACAAGGAACCCACGGCTGACGCCTGTGTCGATATGGTCCCAGGGAAGAACTTCATCGTGGTCAATTTTTCTGTATGCGTAAAACTCAGGGTTAATATTACAATCCTTAAAAGAGTCCATCCACTTTTCAAAATCAAAATACTCGCCCCAACCGTCAAATCGGCAACCTTTTTGGACGGCTGATATAATTACATCCGAAAGGCGTCTGTCACCTTTTGCAAAAACTGCCTCAAGATAGCTTACCTCGCTTTGATGCCAGTTATAGACAATTTTTCTTGACTTAATCTGTTCTTTAAGGAACTGCTGTTTCCTTATAAGTTCAGTCATAGAATTCTGAGGTTCCCACTGGAACGGAGTAAACGGTTTCGGAACAAAAGAAGATGTGCTTATTGTTATGCTGACATTTCTGCCCTTTCTTTCTTCTTTTGGAATTTCATAAAATACACCGATTACCTTTTCGGAAAGTTCTGCAATAGCCGCAATATCTTCATCGGTTTCAGTCGGCAGACCTATCATAAAATAGAGTTTGACTCTGTCATATCCGCCACGGAACGCAATCCCAGCAGTTCTTAAAAGGTCCTCCTCTAAAACATTCTTATTTATAACATCACGAAGTCTTTGCGACCCCGCCTCAGGTGCAAATGTAAGACCGCTCTTTTTGACTTTCTGCACCTTTTCCATAAGCTCCATTGAGAAATTATCAACACGGAGCGACGGCAAGGAGAGATTTATCTTCTTATCAACAGTTATTTCAAGGAGATTATCAACAAGACTTTGAAGTTCTGTGTAATCACTTGTGCTGAGCGACGATAAAGACATTTCCTCATAACCCGTATTCTTAATACAGGCCGAGGCAACCTCTTTGAGCTTATCGACGCTTCTCTCTCTAACAGGGCGATAAAGATACCCTGCCTGGCAGAAACGACAACCCCTTATACATCCCCTGAAAATCTCAAGCATAATTCTGTCGTGGATAACATCCATAAAGGGAACTATAAGCTTTTCAGGAACAAAACAATTATCAAGCTCCTTAATAATCCTCTTTCTTATTTTTTCTGGAACATCAGGTCTGTTTGGTGCAATCGCCTTAACCGTAC
This sequence comes from Clostridia bacterium, assembly GCA_045646365.1. Lineage (GTDB taxonomy): Bacteria > Bacillota > Clostridia > Monoglobales > Monoglobaceae > SIG454. The sequence goes on along the minus strand of JAZRKP010000026.1, from coordinate 6,897 downwards.
CGTCATCATTATAGGAAACATCGTAAAAAGACGGAACATATATACCTTCAATTTTCGCTATTTTTTCAAGGAATGTAACACGGTCATCGCTTGTGCCTTTCCACTCCTTATAAGCATCCATAATTTCGTTATTTACTTCTTCACCCTCGCCTAAAATGAAAAAGTCAATAATATCCGCAATAGGCTCGCCGTTATATGCACAAGGCCCGCCTGCACAAATAAATGGATTTTCAATGGTTCTCTCTGATGACTTTAAAGGAATCCCAGAAAGTTTCAGCATATTCACAACATTACTGTAACTCATTTCGTACTGCAGAGTAAACCCAACCATATCAAATTCCGACACTGGGCTATGGCTTTCCATAGAAAGGAGCGGTATTCCATTTTCTTTCATTAAGTCTTCCATATCAGGCCACGGCGCATAGACTCGTTCGCAGAATGTATCTTCTCTCTCGTTCAGCATATGATAGAGAATCTTCATTCCAAGATGAGACATCCCCACCTCATAAACATCAGGAAAGCAGAAAGCAAATGTCATCATATCATCTGTTACCGTTTTATGAACGCTGTTAAACTCGTTTCCTGTATAACGGGACGGCTTCTGCACCTTTTTCAAAAGTTTTTCAAATCTCGCTTCGTATATACTCATATATTTCTCCCTTAACATATCATCAGTCGCTATTCTCAATAATTATACAATACTTTGTCCCATTTTTCAAGCATAAAAAACGGAAAGCCGATATATATTTTAATAAAGCACAGAAAAGGAGGATTTTCTATGTCTGATACAGTTCAAAAAAATATACCCGAAAAAACCGTAAAATCCAAAGACAGTTTTGGTGCAGGTCTTTTTTCTCTTATGACAAAGCAATGTATTTTCTCGGCTTTGATTTTCGGGGCAATTTATACCTTAAAAAATATAAATCTCCCCTTTTCTCAGTCTGTCTGCTCAATCATTAAAAACATTTTCACCTACGATATGTCGGCAGAAACTATAAAAAATATTCTTTCGGGACTGTTTATATAATATGAAGAAATTTTTAAACATTAAACTTGGCGTTATAACCATTGACATAATGAGTCTGTCTGCATTTTTCTTTGCCTTTCTGTTCGGGTATGCCGATTTTTTCCTTATCTCATTTTGCTCCGTTCTTATCCACGAACTATCACATATTCTTTGTGCAAAATTGGTTAAAGTAAATATTTCCCGAATAGAAATCCACCCTTTTGGTGTTTGTGCAGTTTTAAAAGACGGTTACATAAGCAACTCAGAAAAAGAGTTTATAATTGCTTTCGTCGGACCTTTTACATCTCTCTTCATTTCCGCTTTATGTGCGGTTTTCAAACCGCCTTACTGGGAATACATATTCGACATAAACATCTGCATCTGCGCTATAAACCTGTTGCCGACCCTCCCCCTTGACGGAGGACGGATGTTCAAATCTATGCTTACATACAAAATGGGGATTTTGAGAGCTTATAACATCTCTAGGCGGTGCGGAAGGATTCTTATAGCTATCCTTATCCCATTTTCCGTTGTAGTTTTAATTAAAAGCAGATTTAATTTTTCGTATATCCTTATAACCGCATTTCTTCTGGGCAACATATACGACGAACAGAAAAACATAACACTTGTAACACTTAAAGAAATCCTCAAAAATCCCCATAAGACGGAAAATATAAAGAGAACGAAAATCTACACCGCATCTGCCAATGAATGTGCGAGAAAAATCCTCCGTCTTATTTCCTATGACTATTTTATCATTATAAATATAACAAAGGATGGCAAAATAATTGCCACCCTTACAGAAGAACAAGTTCTTTCCGCTATTTTGGAAAAAGGTATTGATGCAAGCTTTTCAGAAATTCTTCCTTAAGCTATGCAAATCTTATGCTTATTTCCCCTGAATAAAGCACTTTTTCCGCTCCGTCCGTTTCAATAATAAGACCGCCTTTATCATCTATCCCGACAGCTTTTGCCAAATATTCATCATTTCCGCAGATAACCCTGATTTCTCTGCCAATAACACAGGACAATCTTCGGTTCTCCCCTATAAACTCACCGTCAGAATAGTTTTTATAAAGGTTATCAAGCTCTGCTATAAGCTGATTTTCCAATTCAGTTTTATCAATAGTCATCCCCAGTTCATTTTCAAGAGATGTCGCAATCTTTGAAATATCGTCAGGGAAATCCGCTTTTTTAACATTTATTCCAATACCTAAAACAACGCATTGCAGTTTGTCGCCAAAATAAACACCCTCTGCCAGTATTCCGCATAGTTTCTTTTCGTTAAGATAAATATCATTAACCCATTTAATCTTCGGTTCCGTTCCGCACACTTTATCTATCGCCCTTGCAACCGCCACCGCCGCAAAAGAAGTTATCATCAATATATTATCAGTTTCAGGTTTTAAAATAACCGACAGATAAATTCCTTTTCCGTCAGGTGAAAAGAAACTCCGTCCCATTCTGCCTCTGCCGCCGCTCTGACGCTCCGCAATGACAATACATCCCTCACCCTCGCCTTTTATAGCAAGTTCCTTAGCAAGAGAATTGGTCGAAACCGTCTCCTTAATCCGAATTACTTTATTTCCGATAACTTGCTCCAACTTAATCCGCCTTTCCCTTGCAAAATATTATGGAAAGTATATCATAAGCCACACAAATTGTCAAATTCTTCTGTCTTAATTCTGAATATTGATTTCCCCTTTATCCACAAGATCAAATATAATCAAATCCTTACCCTCAAGGTTCTCTTTATTCATATCCACCGCATTTATTTCACTGTTAAAATATGTCGTGTAATAATAAATCCCCTTGTCTGTGTTACAACAGGAGGTGTAATTTGTTATTTCATAACCATCTCCAACCTTTACGCACCCTTTCTGCTGATAAACAGAATACAGAATATGAAAGAACTGGCTGACCTTCTCCCTCTCTGTTTCCCCGAATACCGAGTTTAGCTTTACAAAGCAGGCTCTTATAAATCTTGATATTGATGATAGGTCCCCCGGAAGTCCCATTCCCCCAAGTCCCCTGCTATACGGTCTTAAATTAATCTTTTCCGAGAAATTATTACGGGGCGTATCCGCTGATATCGCCATAAAATTTGTAAGGTTAAACATCTGGACATTAAACTCAGGGTTATTGGTCAGAACTCCGACAGGATTTTCCCATATTTTCAGTCCGTCCTTTGTTTGTTCAACAGTTATAGTCTTATTTCTGTCAGCCACAATCCAATGAAGAGGGGTTGGTTTCATTCCGTCTTTAAAGCACTCATCAGTTATATTTACCTCTTCTATAAGTTTCTCCGCCTCACATACATTTTCACACCGGGACAAAACCCATGGAATAAACTCAAAGGAAGCCACATTTGATTTCCCTGAAACTACCTGATTATATTTTGCATTATCAGGGAAATTCAGCCCTGCCATACTCAGGCCTTTTTCGTTTGTTGCATCAAAATAAAGAGGATAGCCATCAAGAGGCAATGCCATTCCAATGATAGCATAACACCTTTCACTCTTCTCTGTATTTCTGAATATAAACTCATAATTTTTAGGCGTTATAACAATTTTCTCTCCGAATCTGTGTTCATAATCAAGATTTCTCCCAAAATAATTATCCCCGACGGTTACAGAAATTGCAGTACACATAAGCTCACCCTTTTCCGCTTTTTATTTATTTTTACATAAATCGTGTAAATTATGTGAAAAATAATTTTATCACTTGCATTTTTTCCTGATTATGTTATAATAGTAATATTAAGTATTTGTAAATACTGTTTTCATATATGATTTTACGGAGGGTATTTTATGATTCCAAATATTATCACAACTTTTCGGCTTTTCCTTGTGCCGATTTTTGCATATCTTATGCTTGTTTCCGATAACATCTTTGCCGCATGTGTAATTTTTATTATTTCAGGTATTTCCGATGTTATAGACGGAATTATTGCCAGAAAGTGTGATATGATAACTGATACAGGAAAGGTTTATGACCCGCTTGTTGACAAACTTATGCAGCTTACCGTTATTTTTGCTTTTACAGCAAGGGATTTCATTCCTGTCTGGGTTCTTATTGCTATTATGGCAAAAGAGATAGCTATGATTGCCGTTGGTTTGGTTCTGTATATTAAGAAAATTATTGTTCAGGCGAAATGGTTTGGAAAACTCTCAACGGTTGTATTTTACGCAGTTATTCTTATGCTGGTTGTGTTCAAAGATGTTTCTGTCTGGTTCACGACACTGCTCCTTTCTGTTCTCGTTGCAACTTTAATGTTTTCCGCTTTCGGATATTTCACTCAGTTTATTTCCGGCCAGAGGAGGAGCAAAGAAAATGAAAGCATCTGTTAAAGTTACTGGTATGCACTGTGCTGCCTGCAGTGGCAGAATTGAAAGAAACTTATCTAAAATAGAAGGTATTGAAGCGGTTTCCGTCAATCTTGCGACGGGGATTGCTTCGTTTTGTTATGAGGATACTTCTGTTTTCAACTCAGCTATTGAGAAAATCCGTGATTTGGGGTTTGGGGCTGAACCCCTTGAAGATGTTGACCCTGAGAAAGAGAAAAAGGCTCTTGCAAAGAGACAGAAAATCCGTTTGATTTCGCTCCTTGTTTCGGCTTTTCTTACTCTTCCGCTGATTCTCGGAATGTTCCTGCATTGGTTTGGGTTGCACAGATTTATGTTTCTTCATAACCCCTATTTTCAGCTTATCGTTGCAACTCCTGTTCAGTTCATTATCGCCCTGCCATTTTATAAAGGTGCATTTAAATCTTTAAAAGCCAAGAGTCCTGATATGGATGTTTTGATTGCTCTTGGGACAAGCACGGCATACTTTTTCAGCCTTTATAATGTTTTAAGCGGAAATGTAAACGGAATGGACGGACTTTATTTTGAGTCTTCAATGACAATTATAACGCTTATTCTTCTTGGTAAATATCTTGAGGATAAAGCCAAAGCCAAGACTTCTTCTGCAGTCGACAAGCTTCTTGATTTACAGGTTAAGGATGTTCATTTATATACAGATGGCGAGATTAAGGATGTTTCCGTTGATATGATAAAAAAAGGTGATATTCTTCTTGTCCGCCCTGGTGAAACAATTCCTCTTGACGGCAAAATAGTTTATGGCTCTTCCGATGTTAATGAGGCTATGCTCACTGGTGAGAGTCTGCCCGTTTTCAAAGAGGTTGGCAACGAGGTTTTCGGCGGAACACTCAATCTTTCAGGTGCTTTCAGGCTTGAAGTTACTGCAATCGGTGACGAAACCGCTCTTTCGGGAATTATAAATCTCGTTCGTGACGCTCAGGGAAATAAGGCTCCAATCCAAAGGCTTGCAGATAAAATTTCTTCGATTTTTGTTCCTGCAATCCTCGTTATTGCCCTTTTGACCCTTATTCTTTGGCTTATCATTACTGGCGACATAACCCGTTCAATAATAAATGCCGTTTCAGTTTTAGTTATCGCCTGCCCTTGTTCTTTAGGCTTGGCAACACCAACCGCAATTATGGTGGGCACGGGGCTTGGTGCTGAAAACGGAATACTTATAAAAGGCGGAGAAGAACTGGAAAACTCCAGTAAAATTACCACAGTTGTTCTCGATAAAACAGGGACAATAACAGAGGGCAAGCCAAAAGTCAGCAATATTTCCACAACTATTGATAAGTCTGAATTCATCACTCTTTCTGCATCGGCAGAGCAAAACTCCGAGCATCCTTTGGCTAATGCAATCTGCGAATATGCAAAAGGGTTGTCTCTTGAATTATATGCCCCTGAAGAATTTACGGCATATTCGGGCAAAGGTATTTCCGCAACCGTTTGCGAGAGAAATCTTTTACTTGGAAACAAACGACTTATGAGTGAAAATAATATTGACACCTCCTCCGTTTCCGAAAACCACGGCGGAACAATAATTTATGTGGCTGAAAACAATGTACTTATTGGGTATTTTGAGATTAAAGATGCCGTCAAGTCCACATCAGAGAAAGCCATTTCAGCTCTTAAACAAATGGGATTATCCGTTGTTATGATTACGGGAGATAATAAATCCGTGGCAGAGGCTGTTGCCCGTGAGGTTGGAATAGAAAATGTTATCGCTGATGTTCTGCCGGGCGGAAAAGCCGACAAAATTAAAAAGCTTCAGGAAATGGGTAAAATTGTTGCAATGGTTGGTGACGGAATAAACGATGCTCCTGCTTTGGCTCAGGCGGATATAGGGATTGCGATGGGGAGCGGTGCTGACATAGCAATCGAAGCATCAAGCATAACAATCCCCGGCGGAGACTTACTTTCCGTTCCCGCATCTATCAGACTTTCAAAACTCACAATGCGAAAAATCAGGCAAAACCTTTTCTGGGCGTTTATTTATAACTCAATAGGCGTTCCGTTTTCCGCCCTCGGCTTTTTAACTCCTATTATCGCAGGGGCAGCAATGGCACTCAGTTCTGTTTCCGTTGTTTCAAACTCACTTTTGCTGAAACGCAGTAAAATAAGATAAACTAAAAGAGCGTATCTCAATTTGTGTCAACCCACACATTGAGCCACGCTCTTCATATTTTTAAATCAGTTTTTGTTCTTTCTGTAATTCAGTATTGTTATTCCGCTACAAATGAGAATTAACGCAAGGATAAGATTAAGCGGTGCAACATTACTTTTTTCCGTAAGCATTATATTAGAAAGCAAAACTCCGAAAACAGGCGTCATAAAACTGTAAATAGACACCTTTGACACTGGATTATACTTAAGAAGCACGCCCCAGAGAGAATATGCAACTGCCGAAAGAAGTGACAGATATAATAACACACCAACCGCAGTCATATCAGGAAGAACGATAACTCCGCCAAGGGACAGACCTGTAATTATCATAACCGCTCCGCCCATAATAAACTGATAACCGCT
>JAZRKP010000025.1:0-1530 GCA_045646365.1 Clostridia bacterium | reverse complement strand
TTTTTACCTGACCGTTTCCGATTTTGAAAACTCTTGGCGTTCCGAGCAACTCGGCATATCAAACGCCTTGCGTTTCCCCTGTCTTATTGAATACACGACACCAAAAGGAATTGACAAGAAAGCACAACCGCCGTTCCCGATAGCCGACAGCATAGAAACACTTTATAATCTCAACGGAGTTTTATATGCCGTGTTATAAAAAATAACACCCGATTACAAGGAATGAAAACCAAAAACAACATCAACAAAAATAACTGAAAAAGGAGAGATACAGTTTTGTGATGTGTTCTGTATCACATAATAATTATGGTAGTAAATATAGATGCAAATACACTTATTAAGAAATATGAAGAACACCACCCAGAAAGCCCATTCTTTCATCACGATACATTGAAGTTCTGGGGAGAACGCAGGAGCGAAATGCGTGTCTTGAAACATACCCGAAAGCGTGGAATACACGAGTGTTATGTATTAAGTGTTATGCAAAGAACGCCTTTCGGTAATAGAAGAGCATGGCACTATATTGATGTTGATACATACAAAATAATAATGGATTATAACGAAGATATAGCGTAAAAGGAGTTGATTTATATGGGATACCAAGAAAGTATTATGTTTTGTGAAAACAAACAGCAACTTGAAAGACTTTGCAGAGTGTTAAACTCTGCGAAGCCTGAATTTGAAGAATGGGTTGATGTATATGCAATAGGTATATTAAAGAAACCTGCTGACATTTGCGATTACTTCACAGGCAAATGTGAATATGTTTTCCCGAAAGGAACACATTTTGTTTGGTGGGGCGGAGACCGACACCCTTTCCAGAGTGGAGATTGTATAAAAGAACATATGATTGACAACTTCGGAAAAAATTATACAAATTGGTGTTGTGTGTTCTGCGAATACATTGATAACATAGATAAATTCCTTGAAAACATAGAACAAGACCACAAAGGAGAAGTCCAAGAAAGTGAATATATTTCTATTATTGAACTTGAAAGCGATAAACCGATTAGCGAAGATATAATAAAAAAATTAGAATAATAATTATTTAAAAAAAACTTGAAATTCTTAAAATAATAATTTGCAAGACGGAAAATTCTCGCCCACCCATTATAACGGAATTGAATTTCATCAAAAGCCGTGTTCGCTTCTGGTTTTGTTGCCTGTCGGTGCGTAAAAATAAATCATCAGCACGCCCTGTCCATGCAGGTGTTTAATTGTCGTGTTGCGATACATTGTTTATCAAGGTAGTGTTTGGCATTCTCAACATAACTGTCGCAGTTTTTATGCCACACTACCTGTTTTTTATATTTTCGGTTAAGGTGTTCGGACAACGATTTTATGACCGAACTTGCCCCCTCGCCCTCAACCCAGATGTGAATGTGCGGATCGGAAGCGACAGACATTCGGTTTGCGTTTCCGTTCGGTGCAAATACTTTTCGTGGGCGACCACGCTTTCCTGTTTGTTCGGCGGTAATCTCTCCGCACTTTGCGTTGTTAATGCTTACGCCGATTTTCGCCGTTATGTTA
>JAZRKP010000024.1:0-3974 GCA_045646365.1 Clostridia bacterium | reverse complement strand
CACACCACATACTGCCATCCGAAATCTTTAAGGTATTTTGACATATATTCAGCGTTTCCTAAAAGCTGTTCCTCGTTAACAGCAGCACCATAACAGTCCCAACTATTCCAACCCATAGGAGGTGTTTTTGCAACTCTGTTTTTATCCATAATAATCACCCATAATCGAAAGTAATTTTTTCTTATATTTTATCATTACATTAGATATTTGTAAACATTCTACTGAGTAAAATAACGGACTTAAATTAAAGAAAAAAATTAAAAAAGTATTAAAAACAAGAAAAAAGTTGTTGACAAACTCCACTCGTTGTGCTAAAATATTCAAGCATTCGAAATGCGGGTGTAGTTCAATGGTAGAATCCCAGCCTTCCAAGCTGGTCGTGTGGGTTCGATTCCCATCACCCGCTCCAATTTAATATGCGCTTGTAGCTCAGTTGGATAGAGCAACTGCCTTCTAAGCAGTAGGTCAGGGGTTCGAGCCCCTTCAAGCGCGCCAGTAAGTGGTGGATATAGCTCAGTTGGTTAGAGCGCCAGGTTGTGGCCCTGGAGGTCGTCGGTTCGACTCCGATTATCCACCCCATTTTTCTTTTTATAGGGATGTCGTCAAGCGGTAAGACACAACACTTTGACTGTTGCATTCGTAGGTTCGAATCCTGCCACCCCTGCCAGAAAAAAAACGGTACCAACGGTGCCGTTATTTTTTTAGATAAGTTTATGGGGAAGTGGTCAGGATTCGAAGTAGGAGCGGTAGTGAATCGATGTCCGGTGGACATCGAGAGCCGCGAATGACCGAAGCCGCGAGGCGCGGCAAGAGTCGAATCCTGCCACCCTGCCAAAAATAAAAGCACTTCATCCGAAGTGCTTTTATTTTTGGAACGATGTGTTCCGCTTGTGCGGAACGTGATGCACACTTTGTGCGTGATGTTTTCTTCGGAAGTCAAGTGTGCTTCGCACGTTGTAAGGAACACATTGCATCACTGCGACCAAAGGGAGCAACACCACTATGCGAAGCATAACATCGCGCGAGCCGTAGGCGAGTGCTTCACTTAGTTAGTTGCAGGGCTAATATCGTTCTTTGATTAAACATATTGACTTTTAAGATTTATTGTTATAAAATTGAGTTTGGTGATTATAGTGAATGTATTTAAATGGTTTAAATTAAGAAAAATGTATAAAGCGCAAATAAAACAATTACCTGATGAAAATTTAAATATATTAGTTAATGAAACCATTAAACTATATCCTGAAATAATTGATATTTCAGATGGCAAATTAAGGGGTAAAAAAGGTTTTTGGTCTAGAAATTTAGCTGAAGCACGACTTAATGCTGAGAATTTGAATATATCAGATTCTAAAGAAACAGATTATATGATTTGGGCTATTTATGGTGAGTTGCACACTAAAAGTATAGAGCATTTCAGAATAGGACTTAAATCGGTTTCTGTAACGGAATTAAACTATAGTGAAATCATTAAAAGATATATTAAAGCTTGTCTGGAAGCGGATATACATTAAAATGCATTTGTTGCCGTTTTAAGCTGTAAATACACAAAACAATAACCTCCGAGTTTTTCTCGGAGGTTTTATGTTTGATTAAGTAGTTGTCATTTAAGCTCAAATACATAATTGTCATAACCCTCTAACCATTCGCCGGTCAGATAGTTACGGAAACGAAGAACTACTTTGTTTTCATAAACTTCCATCTGCATACCGATACCGTCTTTTCCGCAGGCTTCATTTGCAGGGTAGTAGTTGCCGGGGTTACCTGTAGCGGGGAGGTTTATGTATGTAACATTGTTTGTGGTCTGCACAGAATCATCGCTTACACCGTAATGTGAGTGTCCGCAGAAATAGAAAGTACGCACACCGCTTGTTTCAAGAATTTCAGTCAGACGGTCATTCTGGTCTGTGATATTAAAATCTGCAGTAGAACGCCAACCGTTACGACCATAGACAAGATAATGATTGATTATAAAGCAGGGTTTTCCGCTTTCTTTGGCCTGTGCAAGTTCATTTTCAAGCCAAGCGAGCTGTTCATCGGATATAATCTGTTTACCATCTTCTTCTGTACGGCCCTCACCGCCGAGTACAATAAACTTATATCCGTTTTCTTCACGGCTGTAATATACTTTGTCACCGCTATTGCCGAAAAAGTTGTTGCGCATAGTAATGTAACGATTTTGCAGTGTTTCAAAAGTACCCTTGGTGTTTTCGCTTGTATCCATATCGTGATTTCCCGGAGCGATAATAACATCATTGTTATTAAAGAAACGGGTGACAAGACCGTAAGCGAAAAGAGTTTCTATTATCTGACCGTTCATTGTGTTGTCGCCCAACAAAAGCAAGAGGTCGTTATCTGCTTGTTTTGCTGCACGTAAAACACCGCCATCTCGTTTGTGACGTTCAGGGTTGGTACCCTCCATATGCAGGTCAGATAAAATTGTTGCCGAGAGCAGACAGTTTTCTGCATCAGTTTTGTCAATAGCTTCGGGAGTTGAGCCTAAAGGCATAAAAATAAACAAAGACATAACCAATGCAAGTGTTTTCATAAAAAATGCTGTAATCATATTTATCACCTCATTTATATTCTATATGATAATATGGCGAAAGTCAACGATTATTATTTCCATATTTAAAAAACTTGTCCTTGAGATAGCTCTATTGCTGTTAAGAAAGACAGGTTAATGAAGATATCAAATCCTCTTTATTTTATTTTGAAAATATGCTATAATCATCAAAAGCATAAGGAAAGAGGTATGATAATGAAGTATATATTTATTATTTTAGCGATAATGCTTGTTGCTGTCGGTATTGTTATCTGTATCGTAAAAGCTAAAGCTTCTAAATTTACCGGTGGCGACTATAAAATGCCTGAACTTGATTTGAGCGAAATGCCCGAGGAAATCAAGGATAGCGAATATGAGTATCTTTATCAGCTGTCTGTAGTGGATGATACAAACGACTATATGGCTCATCCTGACAGCGTACTGCTTAAAAATGCAGATATTTTAACTGTGTATCCGAAAGGTCACGGTAAGGGAGCTGTACTGAATAAGGTTAGTAAGGACGATGGCTTAACATGGGACAGCTCTGTTGAAAATACACCTGCAAGCTGGGAAAAGTCACTTGAAACCCCTACTATTTACAGACTCGAGTTTTCAGACGGTACTCCCGATAAGCTGATTCTTATTTCAGCTAACTCCAAATGGCCCAATATGAAAACTCCCGGAGGCTTTGAGTGTTCTGTTTCTGATGACGAGGGTCAGACCTGGTCGGATTTTAAAAGATTTTTCAGCTTTGAAGACGATTTCTCCGTAGTACCAATTGTTGCAATGGCGAGTCTTACAAGGCTTAAAGAAAACGGAGTTTTTGCAGATAAATGGATGGGCTTTTTCCACGATTCCAAATTTTATAATTACAAGAGCATACTTACCTTTGATAAAGACGGTAATGCACAGTGGAGTACGCCTGAAAAATATCTGGCGCCTCACCGTGAGATTGAGAAAAAAGCACAGATGTGTGAAATTGAGGTAATCCGCTCTGATAAAGGCCAGGGTGATGAGCTTTGTCTTATTGCCAGAAGCCAATCGAAAAAAAATAACTCAATGATTGCCTTTTCAACTGATGAGGGTATAACATGGAGTGAGCCCAAAGAATTACCTGCGGCGCTGAACGGTGAAAGACATAAGGCTGAATATGCCGGTGACGGCAGACTGCTTATCACCTTCAGATCTATTGAAAGAGGTAAGAAGGCTGAAGCCTTTGCGAAGAAAAAGGACAGAAGAAAAGGCTGGATAAGCGAAGGCCTTGTTGCTTGGGTCGGTACATATGAAAACCTGAAAAACATAAGTGAAGGACAATACAGAATAAAGCTTGCTCATATATATGATGAAGGTCAGAAGGCTCCTGAATATTATGCCTGTGCAGATACGGGATACTGCGGTAATGTTGTATTGCAGGATGACACCTTTGTTA
>JAZRKP010000023.1:0-1475 GCA_045646365.1 Clostridia bacterium | reverse complement strand
AGCAATATCATCAATATCGGTTACAGTTTCAAGTGTTTCTCTCAGCTTTTTAAGTTCAAGTGCCAAGCGATCACTTTGGTATTTACCGACATAAATTTCAATTCTTTGATGCAATAAGGATTGTATAAAATACTCTCCCTTAGGCATCCCCGATACCTTAATTCTTGCCATCAGCTCCGTGTGCTCCAATGGTGTTACATAGAAGCTTACTGTTTTACTACGAACTCTGTTCTCATTCTTCCTTGCCACTGTGCAAACCCTCCTTATACACTTTATCAAGCTTGTCTGAAAGAACCCTCTGCTTGCCCGGATAAACATGAGCATACACATTGAGCGTTGTTTCAATGTTTTTATGCCCCAATCTTTCCTTTACCTCAAGCGGCGGTATTCCCATTTCAAAAAGCAACGCACAATGAGAATGTCTTAAATCGTGTATTCTTACATGGTCTAGACCGCTGTTTTTCAATGCCCGTTCCTTTTCGTGCTCCATATAGTATTTTGTTACTCCAAACAGTCTGTCATTTTTCTTCAAGCCATAAACAGAATTCATATAATCTTTGATATCCGCAAGAAGAAATTCCGGAGCAGTTATTGTCCTTGTAGATGTATAAGTTTTGGTAGGACCGTTTGACTTATGCTTTGTGTCATAGGATTTGTCAATTCGTATGGTTTTGTTTTCGAAATCGATATCCGCAGGTGTTAAAGCAAGCATTTCTCCCAATCGCATCCCCGTCCAAAACAAGGTCATAAATGTAACATAGGATTTTTGCTTGTCCATAACTCCGTCAATAAATCTTGAAAATTCATCAACTGTCAGGAATCGCATTTCGTCCGCTTGCTTTCTTCCCATACTTCCTGCTTTTCTGCAAGGATTGTTTGCAAGGTCATAGAACTTAACTGCATAATTAAATATTGCCGTAAGCTGATTATTGATAGTATGCAGATATGTTTCAGAATAAGGCTTGCCATTCTTCTTGCGTAGCGACATCATGACATTTTGCCAATTTCGAATATCAGCAGCCGTTATACTGTTTACACTCTTTTTACCGAAATACGGTAAGATTTTCTTATCAATAATATTATCCTTGGTTTCGTTTGTGGATGGTCTAATTCTGTTGATTACATCAGCTCTGTAGATTTTTACGAACTCTTCAAAGTTCATATTAAAATCCGCTTGCTGTGACATCAGAAAATTTCTCACCCATTCTTCCGCCTCTCTCTTTGTGTTGAAGCCTCGCTTTGTTGTTTTCTTTCGCTCACCCTGCCAATTGGTATATCGGAATTGAATGAGCCATTTTCCGGTATTCTTGTCTTTTTCAGCCTTCATAGCTTAACTACCTCCTCATTGTACGCCGTAGCCGTAACAGCGCTTATTAAAATAGTCTTTGGGTACTTTTCCCGAAAAAACAATATTTCCATCTTTTTTAAGCTCGTTGTTCAGACCTCTTATGATTTTATAAGCGTGTCCCTTGGAT
>JAZRKP010000022.1:0-59026 GCA_045646365.1 Clostridia bacterium | reverse complement strand
ACCATGTGACGATTACATAAGCTATAAAATAATAACAAAAAAGAATATATCCACCAATGTAAATGCTTTTATGAAAGCAACTGCTATACATATAGGGGATAAATATATAAATTGTTTCATTCCGCCAAAGTTTCATAAAGTGAAATATACAATCCTTTCTGCAACAGCAGACGAAAATGTGTATAGATTATTCTTTAAAGATAGAAAAATCAACAATATGGAATGCAGAGAAGCAAAGTATAAAGGTAAGCTTATACAGGACTGTTCCCGCTCCTTTTCAAGACGGGATATAGACGGAGATGATGAGCTTTTTGATAAAATATTAAGTGAAAATCCTGACGCAAAACACATTATTACATTTATGAAATACAAAGAGCGGGCGAATAATTGTATGATACACTACGGTAACACTGAAGGCTGTGACTATATGAAAGGCGAGAATATAGTTGTTGTAGGCACGCCCCATTACAACGAAATGGTGTACAAGCTTTTTGCAGCGCATCTTGGTATTGATGTAAACACGAAAATGAAGTTTATGGAAATAGAAGATGAATGCTATAAATACTGGCTGCATACCTATGAAGAACCAAGCTTAAGAAAAATCCAGTTATGGCTTTTAAAGTCCGAACTTATCCAAGCCGTCGGCAGAGCAAGATTGCTCAGGTGCGATTGCACAGTTAAGCTCTATGCATCAATCCCGCTCCCTCAGGCGGAAATTAAATGAAGTAAGGAGAATATGACTATTAAATATTTCAAAATTATACATATTATATTGAAACATGTAGGCTAAATAGTCGGTGAGCTGGCTGTTGAAAAAAATATTCAGTGTTACTTCCCTTACGCATTTTTTTTTGTAAAATGCACGACTTATCAGTGCTATTTTATCCACTTGTGTACAGTTTTCGCTTATCAGTGCGTTAGTGTATAAGGATAAACTGTAATAGTGATGATAAAACTTATTCATAGCATTTTTAAAATTTTATTGTCAATTTACTTATTTTATGATAAACTATTTAAATATGAATAAAATAAAGTGAATGATAGATTCAAACATTTTATTGTGTAAGTTGTAAAATGATTAATTTAAGTATACTATTTGCAATTTTATAAAAATAGTGGACGAAAAATATTTATTATGAATACAGAAAGGAAGAAAATATGAATTTAACTAACAAAACGATAGCATTTTTAGGTGATAGCATAACAGAGGGTGTTGGGGCATCTACGCAAGACGCTAAATATGTAAATATTTTTTCTAAAATCACCAATACAAAAGTTTTGAATTACGGAATAGGAGGAACAAGAATTGCTCCGCAGAGAAAGCCGTCAGCAAATGAAATATGGGATAAGGATTTTATTTCGAGAGTACCCGAAATGGAAGAGAATGTAGATGCTGTGATAGTTTTTGGCGGAACAAATGATTTTGGACATGGAGATGCCCCGTTTGGAAACATATCTGATACAGAAGCAACTACATTTTGTGGAGCATGTGATTATTTAATGAAGATATTAATAGAAAAGTATCCATCAAAGCCGATTGTGTTTATGACACCATTACATAGATTGACTGAAGAATACAAGATAAATGAATTTGGACTTGAAAGAAAAACATTAACGGAATATGCCAGTGTTATCAGAAAAAAAGCTGAAAAATATTCAATTCCTGTATTAGATTTATTTTCAATGAGTGGAATGCAACCTAATATTGAGGCACATAATGTGTTGTACTTTGGAGATGGCTTGCATCCGAATGATGAGGGTCATAAAAGGATAGCCGAAAAACTGAGAAACTTTATGGAGATGAATATATAAAATTTACTGAATCTAATTATGAGGGGGGTGTATGAAGGGAGGAATATCAACAAATATAGATGACAAGCAAGGCTATGGTAGGTGGGGAGAAAAACTTACTGTTTCAGATATTTAAAATTATATAGTAGAGAAATTATAAAAAACTGCTTTTTAGAAATAAAAAGCAGTTTTTTATAATTTATTGAGATGTAGGGATAATAATTTTTGAGTTTTTGAAATCGGGTTCTGTAACAAGAATATTTGTGTTTCTGTACTCATTTGGAGTTTTTCCGCTAATATTTTTAAAAGCAATATTAAAATTTCTAATTGACGAAAACCCACATTCGGTTGCGATAGATGAAATATTCATAGTTGTTGTTGACAAAAGCCTTTGAGCGTTATATATACGAAGAATATTGATATATTTTTTTAAATTCATGTTAAAATGTTTCTTAAATAAATAACTGAAATAGTGTTCTTCGTAATTCAAAGAATCTGCAATTTGCTTACGTGTGAAGGTTGTATCTAAATTACTAGAAATATAGTTGTTTACTGCAAGAACGAAAGATGAATCAATAACAAAGTTGTTATTAGATGAAATATCATTTTCAACAGCTTTGGCACACACGGTATAAAGGCAAGCTTTAAGTATATATACTGGGGGAGAGCTGGTTTCAATAAGATTAGCGAGTAAAAAATCTGTTGTCAAAGCATCTGTTGTAAACTTATAGAAGGGCTTTAGTGTTCCGGTTCGAGAAAATTCGTTCACAAAATCAGTAGAAAAAACTCCGGTATAAAACTTGTTTTCTTTTTCATCTTCAAGGTTGTGAGCCATATTGGGTGCAATAAGCAGAAAATCTCTCGGAGACAAAGGGATTTTTATATCGTTTACAAATGCACAGGGAGTCCCTTCAAAAATATAATATAATTCAAAACTGTTATGAAAATTATATTCAAAATGAAAATTTTCATAAATTGTACCATTATAAATATGAGTTCCGACCGTATTGAAAATCTGATGTATCATATTGCTTTGCCTCCGAAATATTTCTATAAATTTATTATATAAACTAATAGAATGAATGTCAAGTTGATAAAAGAAATAATCATACTTTTTTTCTACTGTTAGATACGAAATGAATAGACATAAATAAGAGATACATGGTAAAATGAATACAAATAAGAGCAAAAAAACCTAAAAACTGTGAATGATTATGAAATTTTAGGATAAGGGAGATGTTTGAATGAAAAATATTTTTTCTATAATTTTCCATGCCGGACCAAAGATATTTCTGCTTGTTGTTGCTGTCATTTTTTCGTTTTCTTTTGTCGTGGATGCAATGCAGGAGAAAACTGCATCTGTTATTTTTGAAGAAAATCCTATAATGGAGAATGTGTCGGATTGGAATGTGGCGGAAAATAGTGATTACGATTTTGTAAATATATTTGGAAAAACAGGCTTGAAAAGGACTCCGCAGTCACAGAATTTTGTGTGTATAGATGTTGATGATTCTTATTGGTACGGAACCCGTGGAGAGGCGGTCTCTGTAACAGTGGAATATTTCGATATGGGAAGAGGGAAATTTTCTTTAAGATATAATTCTCCTACAGGAGGAGTGGTTTCCACACCGGATGATATAGTTTATCTAAAAAATTCCTATCGTTGGGAAACACATACATTTTATATTGATGATTGTATTTTAAATAACTCTCTGTTACATGGTTCTGATATAATGGTCGCTCTTTGGACTCCCACAATGGGGTTGTCTGACGGGAATGTTATAATTCGCTCAGTTATGGTAAATACTGAATTTCCACAAAATCCTGTAAGCATAACAGCAACATCTGAAAATATAGGAAATATTTTTGGGAAAAACGATAATCCAAAGCTTAATCTGAGTGTTGAAAACCGCACTGAATATTCTTTCACAACTTCTTTAAATTATCGGATAAAAAACAGCAAAAATGAGCTTATAAGCGAAGGGTGCGTAACTTTGAATTTAGCAGAGTTTGAGATAAAACAACACAGTATAAACACTTTCGTAGAAAAATATGACTTATATTCTATTGAAATTGAAGCTGTATCAAAGGCAGAGATTTCGGGGGAAGAAAAATCTTTTGAATATAAAACAGTATCAGATTTTTCAAAAGCTTTAACAACTGATAAAAATGAACCGAAAAATACATATTTTAAATTTGTAACACATTTGTCAATGTACGCCCAAAATGAAAGCCTTGATATTATTGAAAAATCAGGAACAAGCGGAATAAGGGATGAATATTATTGGAGTGAAGCAGAAACAATTAAAGGTGAATATGTAATTTCAGATGCGTTTAAAAATAGGATTAACAGGCTAACTTCAAATAATCTCGATTGCTTGCAAATACTTGCATATAGTAATCCTCTATACATTACAGATAATTATAATATAGTGAAAGTTCCGTATACGGAAGAAGAAATAGATGGGTTTGCAAATTATGCAGGTTTTATGGCAAAAGAGCTTAAAGGTAAAATTGAAAAATTTGAGATATGGAACGAGTGGAATATTAAAGCTTTTAACATTGAAGAACGAGATGCAAATGCTTATGTAAGATTATTAAAAGCCTCGTACGAATCCATAAAAGCGAAAAATCCCAATGCAAAGGTGTACGGATGTGCCACGGCGGGTGCGGATGTAGATTTTATAAGAGATGTCTTTGAGTGTGACGGGGATTTATATATGGATGCCTTAAGCATACATCCTTATGATTGGAGTGGAGGATTTAACCAGAAAAATTTTTATGAAAGTGTTAAACAAGTTTATGATTTGATGCACGAATATAATGTAAATCTGCCGATTGTTTTTTCCGAAATAGGATGGACAACAGCGAATTGCGATACGGGTGTATCTGAAAAAGAACAAGCGGAGAGTGCTGTTAAAGTTGTGTTTTATTCCAAGGCTAATGACTTGGCTGATGAAATATACTGGTATGATTTTCAGAATGACGGAGTAAACAAAGATGACCAGGAAAGTAATTTTGGAGTGACAACATATCAATATGCTAAAAATGCCCTTTCGGCAAAGCCGTCTTATCTTGCGATTTCAGCAATGAACAGCTTTATGAGCAGAATGACGGAAATATCGGCGAAGATAGAAAATGAAGAAAAGGGAATGTATGCCTATTCTTTTGACACTGTCGAGAATTATAAAATTGCAGTAATGTGGACAAATAATGAAGCGAGTGACAAAATATATCTAAATTTAGGGTGCAGAGAAATTGAAGTATATGATTATTTCGGAAATAAGATAAATACTTTAAATAATGAAAATGGAAAGTATGTTATTGAAGTATCAGCGGAGCCGGTGTATTTAGTGGGAGATTTTAAGGTGTTTTCTGAAGCAAGCGAAATAATTGATTTAAAATATGGCATTGAAATATGGACAGACGCAGAAAGCGAAACAGTTACATTTTCCGGTAAAGATACAGGACTTAATGAAGGTGACGTCATTACGGTCATGCTTCTGAAGAAAGAAATGAACGGCAAGGTGGTTGATAAAGCGGATATTGTTTATATAGATGATGTTGTTTGCAAAGCAAATGGATTTGAACGTCAGTTTAAAATGCCTGAAAATCCTTACGGAGTATATACGCTCTATCTTTCGTCGGCTGAAAAGGAGAAAGCGGATAAGCATATTCTAGGGTATGAGGTTCTTGGAGTATCTGATTTCGAAATAAAAAAAGAAAATGAATTGTACCATTTATCTGTAAAGCTTAAAAATAACAACAAAGAATCTGAAAGTGCTTTAATTGTTGTGGCGCAGTACGATAAAGAAAATGTATTGACAGCAGTTGAGAGCAAAACGGTTACAATAGAGGGAAATACGTTAAATGATTCAGTCTATGGTATATCGGTTGAAAAGAATGCCTCAACAGAATATTGCAGGGCGTATATTTGGGATGATTTTATAGGAATGTATCCTCTTCATAAATTTGTTGAAGGTTGAATAAAAGAGGTGAATTTACAGTGAATAAAATAATATCTGTAATTTTAATATGGATAGTTGCATTATCACAGACATTATCTGTTATGGCGGCAAACGAAGGTTTGACAACTGATTATGCAGAAATAGTATTTGATGAATTTGTAGCAAAGAAAAATATATCCGGCTGGGCGGTTGCGGAAACTTTAAAATATGAGTTTGCTGTAAGGGACGGAAAAACGGGCATATTGCGCACGCCAAGGGGTAATGAATTTTTCCTGTGTATTGGAGTAAATGATGATTTTCTATATTCGGAAACAGGTGTTCCTGTGGCTGTTACGGTTGAATATTATGATGAAGGAAAAGGTAAGTTTACTCTCCGATACGATTCTGAAAGGAGTGGAATTTGGGCATCTCCTAATGAAATTGTATATATGACAGATGCGAAACAGTGGAAAAGGCATACATTTTATCTGGATGACTGTATGCTGAAAAACGGATTGCTGCATGGAATGGATATAGAAATTGGTTTATGGGCAGGAAATATGGGCGCATCGGCTGACGGAATTGTTATAAGAAGTGTCCGTATTGAGAAAAGTTTTGTTAAGCATCCTATCGATATTTCGATTGAAACAGGCTACGAAGGGAATATTCTCGGACAAAATGATTCAGGAAATATTGATATTGTTTTGAAGAATATAACGGACAACTATTACGAGACTGATGTTTCTTGGAAATTGAAAAATGAGCAAAATACAGTGATAGCTGATGGTAATGCAAAAACGGAGATTTCGGGTAAAGAAACCAAAAGCATTGGGATTAAATGCGGAATAGAAAAGTTCGGACTTTATCAGCTCGATGTTTCGTACATAGCAACGGCTAAAGGTGATGGAAAAACAGAAACTGTAACAGATAGCAAAACTATTAAAATTTCAAAGGCATTGACAAGTGAGGCAGGCGAAATGAAAAGCGATTATGTCTATGTTTGCACCCATCTTGAAAGATATGACCAGCCTGCAAGCATAGAGACTATATCCCGCGCAGGGATTGGTGGAATACGAAATGAATATCAGTGGAGATTTGCGGAACCCGAAAAGAAAAAGTACGAATTTAATGAACATTTTCAGGAGAGAATCAGTCTTTTAGAGAAGAATACCCTTGATATGCTGTGCATTCTGGCATTTAGCAACCCTCTATATATAACAAACAGACCATATTCGGATGTTGTTGTGCCATATTATGATGAAGAGATTGAAGGATATGCCGATTATGCCGCATATATGGCTAAATCTCTTAAAGGGAAGTTTAATAAGTTTGAAGTGTGGAATGAGTATAATCTTCAGACATTTAACTCGGAGAACAGAAGTCCTGAACATTATGTAAAGATACTTAAAGCGGTATACCCTGCGATTAAAAATGAAAATCCCGATGCAAAGGTTTATGCAATGTGTTCAGCAGGTGCAGATGCTGCATTTTTAGAGCGAATGTTAAAAGCCGGAGCGAAAGGGTATTTTGATGCAATAACCATACATCCTTACGACTGGGGTGGAGGATTCAGGCATGATAATTTTAAGAAAAATGTTGAAACTATTCATAATCTAATGAAGGAATATGGATGTGATGATAAGCCTGTGATATTTTCAGAAATAGGTTGGACATCGGGAAATTGTTCAACTGGGGTAAGTTCTAAAGAACAGGCAGTCAATCTGATCCATATGGCGGTTATTTCAAAAGCATACGGACTTGCGGAGGAAATATACCTTTATGATTTTCAGGATGACGGACCTTCTCCGGATGACCAGGAAAGTAATTTTGGTCTTACGCATTATCACGGCGGAGATGATCCATTGTCTGCAAAGGAGAGTTATCTTGCAGTGGCGGCGTTTAATAAGTATACTGCCGGTGGATTTGAGACAGTTTCATCAGTAGAGAAAGATAATCTCGAAACTGCAGCTCACTTCTTCAAGAAAACATCAGGAGAACAGTTTGGAATTCTATGGAGTAAAAAAACATCAGGAGACAGTCTGGGGCTTAATCTTGGGTGTAATAAGATTGATGTTCATGATATGTACGGAAATAAGCTGGAAACTTTAACATCTCAGGATGGAACATTCAGTTTTTCTCTTGCAGATGAGCCTATTTACATATTTGGAGATTTTAAAAATTATACCGAAGCTCTGACTCAAATAACACTTTCGGAAAATATGTTAACTGCTGTAAGTGGAGATGAGTTTTCAATTGAATTAATTGGTGAAAATATAGATAAATGTGACATAGAACTAAATTTAAGCGATTTTGATTTTACGGTTGTTGATGTCGATAAAAGTAATTTTGGGAAAGCGATAATCAAGTTGAAGGTAAGCGAAAATGCAAACGGGAGCTATCCTATAGTGATAAAGGCGTCAAGAAACGGTGAATGTTTATATGTTTCAAAAAACATTATAAATATAGGTAATCCAATAAAAGTAAGCCTTTCCACCAAACAATACGACAGCAAAAATAAAAATCGTTGGCAATTAGAAATTATTATTGAAAATCTGACGAATAATATGGCTGTGTCTGGAAAATGTACTTTATCAGAACCATTGGAATACGCTGACTATGTTAAACAAACTTCATTTGAAAACATTATGCCTAAAGAAACGAAAAAGATTTATGTGAATTTGCCGGAAATGGTGAAAAAACGAACTCAAACACTGAAAGGCAAAATAGCGTTGGATTACGGATATGAAACGGAATTTGAACAAACACTTGATTTCACTTCTGCACAGTTTATTGCGAAAAAACCAGAGATTGACGGTGTGATTTCTGATGGAGAATGGTTGGGGACATGGATGTGTGCGGATGATGTAACAAATGTATTTTATATCGACAAGGCGTATGAGGGTCAATGGGACGGAAAAGAAGATTTAAGTCTTTCATCGCTAAAGCTGATGTGGGATGATAAAAATTTATATCTTTCGGCAACGGTGAAAGATGATATGCATTGGCAAAAATACGGCCCCGACACATTATGGAAAGGGGACAGCATTCAGTTTGGTATCGAGGATAAAAACAGGAGTGTGGTTGCCCCAACAAATAACTATTTCACAGAAATAGGCGTTGCACTTTTGCCGACAGGCCCTACGGTATATCGTTTTTCGACTCTTTATGAGAACAAAATTGGAATAGTTGAAAATTGTCAAGTTAGTGTTTCCCGTAGTGGCTCGGATACGGTGTATGAGCTTGCAATTCCGTGGGATGAATTGTTCTATGGAAATTATCAGATTGACGAATCTAAAGTGTTGGGATTTTCAATGCTTGTTAATGATAATGATTCGGGATATCGTTATGGCGTTGTTGAATATAACAGCGGAATAAGCGGAATCGGGATCCAGAAGAATGCATTGTTGTTTGGAAGAATGAAATTAAATAAATAAAAATTTATATTTTAAAGGAGACAAAGAAATGAAAACAGTTAAACGGGTAATTTCGGTAATGCTTGGAGTTATGATGCTTATTACATTGCTTCCTATGAATGCAATTATTATGGCGTCAGAGCAGGAGGACTTAGTCTATAATGAGCCTTTTGATAATAAGGCTGATTTTGCGGCACTGGGTGGAAGCTGGTCTGTTAATATAGCGGGTCGTGCGACCATTACTGATGGAAAAGATGGAAATGGTCTTAAAATTGAGAAAACATTGTACGATGATAATGTGATGGCAACATATACTCTTCAAGAACCAATAAATACAGGAAAATTTAAAATCTCATATTCTGTGAAACCGGGCGCGGGGATTGATACAAATTTCCATATAGCAAATGCTTCGGCTGTATTCTGGGCAAATTATATGGGGTCAAGCGGTAATATGTCTATTGGTACAACTGATGCCGTAGGGAGCCCTGCAGAATATCTGCTTGGAAATCATCCGTTAAATGAATGGTATGATTTTGAAAATATCTTAGATTTCACAAGTGGGACATTTTCAACAAAAATGACAGATAAGGACGGAAATGTATATAATGCCGGACCTGTTCCTATGGATTTAGCTGAGCCTGTGACAAAATTTGAGTTTCAGATTTGGGGCGGCGCAGAAGCTTCTTCTATATTTGATAATTTTAATTTTGTGAAAATTACAGAGGTTTTTGATGATGTATCGTTATCCTTCGATAATATCTCATCTCTTGACGGAGTTATGACAATAAATTCTGATAAAATAGAAATTATTGACGGTGGAAGAGATGGAAACGGCAAGGCTTTAAAAATTCAACAGGCAGGAAATGGAAGTGCTCAGGCAACATACACATTCTCAAAGCCTCTTAAAACCGGAAAATACAAACTCAAGTATTCCGTTAAGCCAGGAAGCGATATAACAACAAATGTCCATGTTGCAACTGACCCTCATCTCGGACAGTATTTTATGACAAATATAATATATCCTGACGGGAAGATATGGAAAGGAACAGATAATATATATGATTCTGCGACAACCTTCCAGCTTGGAAATGCTGACTGGGAGATGGGCAAATGGTATGACTTTGAAACTATTATAGATTTGGATAATCAGACCGTTGAATCAAATGTGACTGATGAAAACGGAAAGTTTGCTCATTCAGCAGCGAATCCTATTGCTTGGGGAACTCACAGCACAGGGGATATAGCACAGATTGCTCTTATAAATTTCCAGATTTGGTCAAATAACGACAACATATCTTTGTTTGACAACATCTCAATTGAAGAAATAACCGGAGAGCCATCAGTTACAAAAAATGACATAACCATAAAAGATTCAAACGGTCAAATTATTTTGTGGAATGAAATTGACAGCAGTGCGAAAACAATTTCTGTAAATTTCAATAAAGAAATGGATTTGACTACTTTAAATGCCGATACGGTTTATATAGCTAATTCGGAAAACAATGAGAAAATAGCTTATACAAGTGAATATGCTGACGGAATTTACACTATGTCTTTAAATTCAAGATTTGTCGGTGGAAAAACTTATAAACTGGTAATAACAAACGGGGCTAAGACTTCTTCCGGCAAAACAACAAGCAAAGGCGAGAAATATATATTCAGCGTTGTCGAATCATCATTACAGCCGGAAACAACTGTTGAGGTGTCAGAGAACTTTGACGAGATATCAACTCTTGGAGCTTCCTGGTCAACAGCATCAGGGATAGATGCATCTGTTGAAGACGGAATGCTTAAAGTAAATCTTGACACAAATACAGATAACAGCCGTATAGATTTTGATTTGGGAAAAACCTTAACATCAGGAAAATATAAACTTACATACGACTTTAAACCGGGAATCGGAATTACAACGAATGTGGTACTTTTACCGGCAGATAAAACAACATTATATTTCATGACAACAATAAATGATGCAGGTCAGCTTCGTTATGGTTCACTGGATGACGGATATGACTTCTATGAAAATATGGCACTTGATGTATGGTATAAAGCTGAAATTATATTGGATTTGGATAAACAGACATCAAGCTATGTTATAAAGAATGAAGCGGGAAATGTTATTGCAAGCAATAACCGTGACCTGCAATGGTGCTATTTGTTAAGACCGGGACTTCTTGCAAACGTGAGATATATCGGTTTCCAGACATGGGTAATGAAGGATGCATATTCTTATTTTGATAATATTTCATTCAAACAGATTGTTGATGACCCTGTGGTTAATGCTGAAAATATAGCATTTATAACGGCAGAAGGAAATCAGGCAGAAGATCTTTCTTCTGTGAGCACAACAGTAAATAAAATTACTATTGATTTCGGAACCGTTATGAATGTGGAAACATTATCATCAGAGACAATTAAAATAGTAAATACAAAGACAAATGAGGAAATAGACTACTGGCCATTCTATTCAAATGGCGTATATACTATGGAGCTTGCAAAAACTCTTGATAAGAATACAAAATACACACTGTTTATTGATGAAACTGTTGCAAATATCAAAGGCGTTGCCTTAGATGGTGAGAAAATCATTGAGTTTACGACAGAGGAAGGAATTTTCAGAGCTGAACTTAAAACTTTTACCGTAAACAACAGTGAAATTACAAAGGCGTCGGAACTTAAAAAGGATGATGTTTTAAAAGTTGGATATGACTATGCAAATACAACAGGTGAGGACAAAACTTTATATGTAATAGTTGCGTATTATAATGCAGACCGTCGCCTTATAAGTGTTGATTATGCTGAAAAGACTGTTGATAAAAGCATTACGTCGGCAACATATTATTCAGAGCATAAAGTGCCTGATATGACAGAGGTTACAGCGGTTAAAGTTATGACATGGGATGGCTGGGATACTATGAGACCGTTATCACTAAGTCGTGAGCTGTAATTAGTTTAAATCGGAAAGGAAAATGAGCGTGAAAGGCAAATTTTTAATATCATTTATAATTACAATAGGATTAGTTTTATCTGCTTTGATTTGCTCGGCAGAAACAGAGATTAAGGTGTTAAAGGATTTTAGCACAGGAACGGTATCTGTTAGCGGAGAAGCAGAACAGGAAGATATTATTACGATACAGATTTTCAAGCAGGGAATAACCATGGCAGAATTTCTTAAAACAGAAAATAAGAACGACCTGGTTATTTTTGCAGATGATTGTGTTATAGATGGAAATTGCAAATTTGCCTTTTCGACTAATGTGGCAAAAAGCGATACATATACAGCGTATATTTCGAAAAAGGAAAATGACACCAGAAAAATAGAAATCGGTTTTTTTGCAGATAAAAACGAATATGAAAATGCGGTAAATGAGGTTAATGGGGCATTCGAAGAAAAGTTTTTGGAAAACATAAGCCGACTTGGCTTTGATGACCCTATTAACGAAAAAGTTGATATGTCACTTGTTTCACGACTTTTTTATAATGAGCTTAAGGATAATAAAATAGTTGCGTCAGAGTTTCTGAGCAATGTCAAACTTTATAAAAAGTGCTTGGCGATTGCTGCCCTTAACACAGAGAAAATTGAAAATGTTTCGGATTATATTTTTGATTTGGTTGAAGAGGATGAAGCCTTGCTTAAATTCTGGAATATCCACATAGGTAATGATGTAAGAGAAAAGTATTTTACGCAAAAATTAAGTGGAAGAAGCATACAAAATGCGGATGAGCTTAAGAGCGAAATTAAAAAAGCACTCATTTTAACAGCAGTAAAATATCCTGACGGGTACGGGAATATTAAAGAAATTTTTGTAGAATATAAAGACTTACTCAAACTTGACGAAATTTCCGCTAATGTTTCGGTTTATAAAGCTCTGGCATACAAAGGGGAATATGATTCCATAGATGAGCTTATTGATGACTATAACGAGGCTTTGAAAAATACTGAAAAGCCTCAAGGCTCGGGTGGTTCAGGTGGCGGTGGTGGCTCATCGTCAGGTGGCGGAAAAGAAGTTAAAACAGAAGCTCCTTTTGTGACAGTTGAAAGTGTGATAGCGTCAAAAGAAACAGAGAAAAGGGAATTATCGCTTAAGTTTAAGGATCTGAATGATGTTTTATGGGCATATCCGTCCATATCTGTTTTGTATGAGAAAGGAATAATAAACGGAATAAATGAATATGAATTTAATCCAAATGGGGCGGTTAAGCGTGAAGAGTTTGTGACGATGCTTGTTAAAGCAATAGAACTTGATGAACTCGAGTCTTTTACGAAGTTCATTGATGTGTCGCCGAACGAGTGGTATGCGAAATATATAAATATGGCATATCAAAATGGTTTAATCAAGGGGATTTCCGAAACGCAATTTGGAGTTTCTCTTAATATAACAAGACAGGATATGGCTGTTATGCTCTATAATGCAATGAGGTTAAAATCTGATATGAAACAACATATTATGGCTGATTTTTCGGATATGAATAGTATTTCGGAATATGCCAAAATTCCGGTTATAGTTTTAGCGGAGAGAAAGATTGTGAATGGAACAGGAGATAGTATGTTCTCACCGTATAATAATGCAACAAGAGCAGAAGCGGCGGTTATTATAGAAAGAGCGTTAGCATATTTGCAATAAGACGGAGGATTGGATATGAAAAGGATATTTTTAGTAAGCGGAATATGTTTTGTTTTATGCTTTCTGTCCGTTTCTGTTTTTGCATCCCAAAACACAGCGACGGATCGGGCGATAGATGTCTTACAGACACTCAAACTTATAAACGAGGACTATGACATACATATTGCGACACAAACAGGGAATGTGACAAGAGCGGAATTTGCCGATAATGTGGCGAAAATATTTGTTACAGGCGGAAAAAGTGAAAAGCTATATTTTCATGATGTTCCAAGAGGTCATTGGGCTTTTTCGTCAGTGTCATCTTTGGTTGACCGAAAGATAATATTGGTTGATGAATCTGCAAGGTTTAATCCGGATGAATATATTTCCAAAACGGATGCTGTTAAAATCCTTTTAAGAGGATTGGGATACGGAGCTTTCTGCGATAAAATGGGAAAAGCAGACGGAGAAATTCTTGAAATTGCCAAAAGAGCAGGAGTTTTGGATAATGTTTCCGGATTGCAGAATGTAAGCATGGATAATATGTTTTTAATGCTCTATAATTCACTTATGGCAGAGACTTTGGAGATAGACATTGTTATGGATGGAGAGGCGAATTCTATCCCAAGCGGACAAACTTATCTCGAGCAAAATTTTTCGTCATATATGAAAACAGGTGTTCTGGAAGGTTATGACGGATCCGCTTTATCATCAATAAAGCTTAATGAAAATCAAGCCATTATATCCGGAGAAGTATACGAGGCAAGCAAATTTGATATATCTGACATGATTGGACTTAATATTATGTACCTTTATAAGTATGATGAAAAGGCGGACAGAAAAACAATACTATGGGCGTGTGTCAAAAATGATAAAAATCGCCTGAAGTTGGATTATGAAGATAACAGCATAAGTTTTGATGCAAATAATTATATTCTTACATATTATGAACAAAACACGAAAAAGACTGTTAAACTTGACAAAGGGATATCTTTGATATATAACGGAGAATTTACAGATAAAAGTATTGATTCTCTGCTTTGCAACACATTTAACTCTATTACGCTTGTGAAAAACAAGGCAACGGGATTGTATGATGTTGCGATTATGACGGCGTATAATAATTATCTTGTAGGTGGCGTAGATTATAAGGAAAAAACACTATATGATAAAATCAGTAAACAGAAGATTTCTTTTGATTTGTCTCAAAGAATCGAATTGTATTCTGCAAGCGGAACGAAACTTATGTTTGAGGATATAAAAAATGGTGATGTGGTGAGTGTATTTTGTTCGTTGAGCGGTGATAGAGTTCGTATAGTTGTATCAGATACATCTGTTGAAGGGATAGTTACGGCACTTAAGAGTGAGTTTGGATGCCCTGTTGCAGTGATTGATGGAATAAAATATCGGTTTAAATCTGGAGTTGATTTTTCATTATGTAAAGTAAAATCAAGGGTTAATCTTTTTCTGGATGCTTATGGATATATTGCCTATGTACAAATTCTCTCTAAAGCAGACGGAATTGCCTTTATTCTCTATGCGGGATATGATGTACGAGAAGAGTGTATGTATCTTGAAATGCTTGATGAAACAGGCAAGAACAGGCAAATAAAAATAGAGAAAAAGATAGAAGTTGACGGAAAGAGCTACAAAGATATTAAACAGGCATTTAACGCTTTAGGAAATACTAGACAGTTAATTAGTTACAGAACAAATAAAAATGGTGAGATAATAAGTATTGATACGGAAATTCAAGGCAAGGATGAAAACAAATCCACTTCTTTGCATAAAGTACAGGATTTTGAAAGTGTACTCTATAAGAGTTGGGGTGCAATTGGAAATAAAATCAATATAGACGGAAACACTGTAATATTTTGTATCCCAAATAGCGTTATGAGCGCAGACAGAGAAGAGTTTGGGGTTAAAAAAATGTCTGACCTTAAAAATGATACATGGTATTATTGCGGTTCATATGCTGTGAATGAGCGAGTGGAATATGATGAAATACTGGTAATTCAAGGCTATGACTGGAATGTACCAAGCGATAATCTTCCGGGGATTTTAGTAAGCGAAAAAGGGCAAATGCTGAATGATGAAAACACGGTTGTTGATTATGTTGAGGGACAAAGAGGAAACGAAAAGGTTAGAATTTTGTGTTCTGATGACTATTCGCTTTCTGAGATTAAATCGGGTGATTTTATAATTGCTTCTCTTAACGGAAAAGGCGAAATCACATCTGCGAGAATTGCATACAGTCCTGCATCAGAAAATATTAAAAGACCGTCTGAATCGTTAAGTAATGTAGCTTGTCTTGTAACAAGCGGTTATGTTAACGATGTTATAGGTAATATAGTACATATAGGATACGAAAACAGTGATAATTATGACAGTACATTTAATTTCAATCTGGGAACTGTTTTGATATATGATACCGAAAATGAGAAAATCGAAAAAGGTAGTGTAAACGACCTGATTTCAGGTAAGGTTTCGGGTTGCGAAGGATCACTGGTTTTGGCACAATTTAACTGGATGATGCCTATTGTGTATGTCATTTATAAGTAGTGTGAAAGGGCATTTTTATGAAAAATACAGAAATAAATATAAGAGATCCTTTTGTTCTTGTGTATAATCAAAAATATTATATGTACGGTTCAAGAGTGGGGGAGCAACAAGGATTTGATGTATATATAAGCGATGATTTAGAAAATTGGGAAGCCCCTAAAACGATATTTGAATATAGAGAAGGGTTTTGGGGAACAACTGATTTTTGGGCTCCGGAAGTCCATTTCTACAATGGAAAATTCTATATGTTTGCGACTTTCAGGAGCGATAAATGTCACAGAGGAACGCAAGTTCTCGTTTGTGACACTCCAGATGGAGAATTTAAAGAGCATTCAAATGGTGCACTAACGCCAGCAGAATGGGATTGTCTTGACGGGTCGCTTTTCGTGGAAAACGGTAAGCCTTATATAATTTTTTGTCATGAGTGGAAACAGGTAAGAAATGGAGAAATGTGGTGTGTCAGGCTGACGGATGATCTTAAAGCAACGGTAGAAGAACCAAAACTGATGTTTACGGCTTATGACCCTGCATGGTCAAGATATAGAACGGAAGGGAATCCTGATTGTGTAACTGACGGGCCGTTCATTTACAAGAACTCTTTAGGGGAACTTTGTTTATTATGGGCAACGTTGAAGGCGGATAAATATGTTCAGGTTGTTTCTAAATCCTCAAACGGAACAATTAATGGGGAATGGAATGAACATAGCATAATATACGACAAAGATGGTGGTCATGCAATGCTGTTTGAAACATTAAATAAGGAAAAAGTGCTTGTTTTGCATAGTCCGAATCAACATTTGTGTGAACATCCATGTTTTTTCAATGTAGAAGAGGATAAATATGGAAATATAAAACTCAAATAATTGCGAACAGAGTGGAGAATGTCCGCTCTGTTTGTGTAATAATTGCAAAATCTATGGGAAAAGCAAAGGTTGGGACGATAAATGTTTAAACAAAGAATAACAGACTTATATTCATAAAAGACAAAGAAAACGAAGAGTATTATGCCGCAAACAGAAATTACGATGAAAAGCCATTTGATGTTTTTGAAACACATGTTGGACAAGGATATTCGGTTATTCGTTCGGAATATAGAGGAATTGTAACGTGCTTAAAGTTATTTGTTCCTATAAGTGGATTGCTTGAATGTTGGGAACTTACAATTGAAAACAAAAATGCAACTGAAAAGGAGTTAAGCATATATTCCTATGCGGGAATTGATACTTCTCTCTCGCCTATAGATGGATATTCAAAAGCAGTATTCTCGGAAAAGCTTAATGGTATTATAGGGTCACATAAAGGATATGACTTAGAAACTGATATTTGTTATACGTATTTCTTATCATCCGAAAAGCCAACGGCGTACGAAACCTCAAACCGAAGATTCAAAGGCGTATACTCGGATATCGGTCATCCTGTTGGTATTAAAAATGCAGATAAACTTTCAAATAAAGAAACCTGTTTTGAAATGGAAATTGGTGCAGCAATGCAGTTTGATGTTGTTTTGCCCTCAAATGGCAAAAAAAGGTTTTACTTTGTTCTCGGAGCCGCAAAAAGTGAAGATGAAGCTGAAGGTGTATGCAAGAAATATCTGTCGGAATTGGCTTTTGAAAATGAGTTTAATTATGTAAAAGAAAAAATTGATAAATTTCAGAGTAAT
This sequence comes from Clostridia bacterium, assembly GCA_045646365.1. Classification (GTDB taxonomy): domain Bacteria; phylum Bacillota; class Clostridia; order Monoglobales; family Monoglobaceae; genus SIG454. The sequence continues at coordinate 41,049 of JAZRKP010000022.1, read as the reverse complement.
ATTATTAATACGCCCGACGAAGATATTAACAGGCGCACAAATATATGGCTTAAAAGACAAATTGAACTTGGCAAACAATGGGGCAGATTGTACGGGAAGGGTTTTCGGGATGTGCTTCAGGATACTATGGGCTTTTTGCCACTTGATACGGCAAATGCACGTGAAAGGATATTGTATGCAGTGCAGTATCAGCGTGAGGATGGTAATCCTATGCGTCAATGGGAGCCAATTATGCACGAGAAATATGCTGATGGTGCCGCTTGGCTTATATATGCCGTTAACGCATATTTGAAAGAAACCGGAGATTTTTCGGTACTGGATGAAATTGTGCCGTATTTTGAATCAGACGTGAAAGAAACTCTTCTTGATCATTGTTTCAGAGGTATTGATTATCTTCAGAATAATATTGGTGAACACGGTCTTTGTTTGTGGTTTGGTGGTGACTGGAATGACTCGATAAACGCTTGCGGAGCACTCGGAAAAGGCGAGAGTGTCTGGCTTTCGGAAGCTACTATAAAAGCGGCAAATGAATTTGTGGAAATTTTATCTGTAATAGGCAAAACTGAGAAAATACCTGAAATTAAAGAAAAAACTCAAAAGATGATTGATGCAATTTTAAAATATGGCTATGATACAGACCATTTTATTTACGGTATAAACGATTACGGTGAAAAAATCGGTGCATATGAATCTCCTGAAGGGAAAATATTCCTGAATCCTCAGTCGTGGGCAATTCTTGCTGGTATTGTAACAGGTGACGAGGCGGTAAAGCTTATGAATTTTATAGAGGATAATCTAAGTTGCCCATACGGATATATTCAAAACACACCAAGTTATACCACACCCAATACAAAAATAGGCAGAATTTCATATTTTGGACGAGGATTATTTGAAAACGGCTCTGTATATAATCACGGAGTTGCTTTTAAGGCGGTTGCTGATTGTATAGCTCTGGATGGTCAGAAAGCGCTTGAAACAATAAAACGAATACTTCCATCAAACCCGTGTAATGAAAATTCTGGTGTTGAAGCTTATGTTATGAGTAATATGTATTTCGGCCCTGACAATGAAAGTCGTAGTGGTGATGCACCACAAAGTTGGATAACGGGAACAAGTGGATGGCTGATGAGATGTATAACAGAATACATTTTAGGCATTAAGGCGGATTTTCAGGGGCTAAGAATTGAGCCTACTCTGCCAGACAAATGGAAAACAGTTACGGTGAAAAGAGTGTTCAGAGGCGCAGAATACAATATAACTTTGAAAAAGAGTGAAGGCGAAACAACTCTTACGATTGACGGAGAGGTTGTTCCTTATGATGTAATTAAACCGTTTGAAAATGGAGTACATAACATAATTTTAACTGGAAAATTTTAAGAAAAGTATTCTTATATGGTCAGAAGAGAGGGTTATCAACAGATGGAAATAATAAACGCAAAATGGATAAAACCTAAAAAAGATTACGGCGATGTCTGTCCTGTGTATAAATGTGAGTTTGATGCGAAAAAAGAAGTAAAATCTGCAAGCATTGAGATAACAGCTATGGGAGTTTATGAGGCACACATAAACGGTGAAAGAATCGGTGATTTCATTATGGCTCCCGGCTGGACAGCATATGATAAAAGACATCAGTACCAGACTTATGACATAACCGATAAAATCAAGAGCGAAAACGAAATTACCGTAACCGTTGGAAAAGGCTGGTACAGAGGCGACCTTGTTATATGGCGTGATAACAATATCTGGGGAGCGGTTCCGGGAATTATTGCGGTTATAAGGATTGAATATACTGACGGGACAGAAGAAATAATCCCGACAGATAAGAAGTGGAAAGTTGCCGAGAGTTCTATTCGTTTCAGCGAAATTTATGACGGAGAAACCTATGACGCAAACCATGAAATTGAGGAATGGGATGACACGGCGTATTATTACGCAACCACGCTTAATTTAATTCCCCAGGAGGGCGAAATTGTCCGTGAAATGGAACATATTAAGCCTGTTTCGGTTATTACCACTCCGAAAGGCGAAAAAGTTTTGGATTTCGGTCAGAATATGACGGGATATATAAAGTTTACCGTTGACGGGAAAAAGGGAGATAAGATTATTTATTCCCATGCGGAAGTTCTTGATTTTGAAGGGAATTTCTATACGGCGAATTTAAGAAGCGCAAAACAGAGAGTAGAATATATCTGCCGTGACGGTGTGCAGGAATATAAGCCTCATCATTCCTTTATGGGATTTCGTTATATAAGGCTTGACGAAGCACCGGATTATGTAACTGCGGATATGTTTGAGGCGATAGTTGTCCATTCTGATATAAAGCGTACAGGGTATTTTGAGTGTGGCCACGAAAAGGTGAATAAGCTCTACCGAAATATCGTATGGGGACAAAGAGGAAACTTTTTGGATATTCCCACTGATTGCCCTCAAAGAGATGAAAGATTGGGTTGGACAGCCGATGCACAGGTTTTTGTAAAGACGGCATCATATAACTATAATGTTCAGAAGTTTTTCGAAAAATGGCTCAAGGATTTGGCTGCAGAACAAAGAAGTAACGGAGCTGTTGGAAATGTTGTTCCCGATGTTTTATATGATTTCCCGCCTGCAACGGGTTGGGGAGATGCAGCAACAATATGTCCGTGGCAGATATATCTGACCTATGGGGACAAAAAAGTTCTCGAAAATCAGATAGAAAGTATGACAGGCTGGGTTGAGTTTATGCACTCACGAGGGGAAGAGGAATTTCTCTGGCTTGGTGACGAGCAAATGGGTGACTGGCTTGCCATGGATGCCCCTGAGGGGAGTAACACGGGTGCATCAGATACGGATTTGATTTCATCAGCTTATTTTGCATATTCCACGGAGCTTTTAGTGAAAGCTTTAAAGGTTTTAGGCAGAGACAGTAAATATTATGAAGAAATGTACGATAAGATTGTTTCGGCGTACAGAAATAGGTTTAAAGAGTATAAAACTCAGACAGAATGTGCGATGTCCCTTGCGTTTAACCTTGCGGAAAATAAGGCTGAAACTGCTAAAAAGCTTGCCGATTTGGTTAAGGAAAACGGAAATAAGATTACGACGGGCTTCCTCGGAACACCTTATATTATGGACGCACTATCCGAAAACGGATATGCGGATGTTGCATATTCGCTTCTGTTGCAAGAGGAATATCCGTCGTGGCTATTCTCTGTTAATATGGGTGCAACAACTGTCTGGGAGCATTGGGATAGCCTAAAAGAAGACGGAACTATGTGGCACACAGGGATGAACTCGTTTAATCATTATGCCTACGGATGTGTGGGTGCGTGGATGTATGAAACCGTTTGCGGAATAAAGGTAGATGAGGAAAAACCCGGATTTGAGAAAATTATTCTTTCTCCAAAGCCTGACCGCAGATTAGGGTGGGCAAAGGCATCCATTGAAACGCGATTCGGTACGATTAAGTCAGGTTGGACCTATACCGATAATGAAATAGTGTACGAATTTGAACTGCCTGCCTCTGCCAATTTGGAAATTGAAAATGAAAAATTAGAGCTTGAGGCAGGAAAATATACATACAAGTTTGATAAAAAGGAGAAAATGTTATGATTAGCTTAACGGACAATGTTATTGAACTTAATCGGGATATGGAGCCTTATATCATACAAGGTTCTGCAACACGCCCTGTACCTTTTAAGTCGAAATTTGGTGATAGATTCAAACCTCTTCAGTTTGTCCATTTTTCGGATATCCATGCCGTTCTTGATTTGTGGAACAGGATGGTTGAATATGTAAATTATTACCGCAATTACATAGATTTTGTCATTCACACAGGGGATTATTGCGGTAATAATCAGGCATTGTATGCAGATTTTTATAATTACGGAACCCAATGTGACCGCCCGATTTATAATTGCGTGGGGAATCACGATACTATTATAACCCGCAAATGGGTTAAAAATACAAAGGAGTCAACACATAAATTGTTGTTTGCTCCCATGAATGACGATTCGAGTAATGTGAACTTTCTTGAATGTGATTATTCTATGACGTATTATAAGGATTTCCCTGACTCAAATATAAGACTTATAGTTCTTGATTTATATTATGATATAGAACTTCAGTGTGAGTGGTTAAAAGAAACACTTGAAGATGCTAAGGGAAAAGGAATGTGCGTAATTACGGCTATGCACGAGCCATCGGGCGAGATAAAGGATACCTTTGGCGTTACATTCCACACAAAAAATGATTACCCCAGTCTTGTTGGTATTCATAAACAGCAACCTTTTGAGCCGATTATTGCAGATTTTATCTCACAGGGAGGCTGTCATATATGTAACCTTGTGGGACATGAACATCATGATATGTTCGGGCTTACCGACGCAGGGATTTTAAATATTGTTGTTCAAAGTGCAACAAACTGGAACGGCTGGTGTGACGGAAAACGTATAAGAGGTACACGCACTTATGATTGCTTTAATGTTGTCAGCATAGACGCAAATCTTGGACTATTGAAGATTGCAAGAATTGGCAATAACACAGACCATTTTTTTCGCAGTCAACGGGCGCTTTGCTACGATTATATTAATAAAAAGATTATCTATAACGATTAAGCAAGCAATATAGGATACACATAAAAATATCAAGGAAAATATTTGTTAAAATGATTGACAGCATAAGGATTATATGATAATAATATATGAGTTAAGTTTGCTTAAATAATAATTACATCAAAGGCAATTTTTGACTATTGTGACGGAGGTTTAAAGATTAGAATGTAAACAAAACATGAATGGAAATAGGAAATATCCGTTGGTGTTCTTTCTTCACGGAGCAGGAGAAAAAGGGGATGATTTGGACGTCGCATCAAAGTATGGGTACATGCAATATGTTCGAGAAGAAGGAAAAGAATATCCGTTTATCTTTATAGCACCTCAATGCCCAAATAATAAATATTGGGGTTGTTATACAGAATTACTTATAGCGTTTTTGGATTACATTTGTGATACACTGCCTGTTGACGGACAAAGAATATATCTGACGGGGTTTAGTATGGGCGGAACCAGAACATGGATGCTTGCAATGGCGGAACCTGAAAGGTTTGCGGCTATTGCTCCTGTTTGTGGAAGCGGAATTTATTGGAACGGGGGAATTGTGTAAATAACAGTGTTTATGGAAAAAACTTCAAACAAAACACAGATGGTTTGGATTTGAATTTCTTTTCATTTTTAACAATTCGACGAATACCCACAAATTCGACGAATACACATAAGTTTGACGATTATAAAAATAAAGGTCTGCCAGGGGAGTGAAAATGTTCCCTATGGTAGACCTGTTTTTATTGGTTTAAAAAGATAATAAAATACACTGACCTTAAATCTCATAGCTTTAAATTTTACAGACGAAAATGAGGGTGAAACCGTCGGCGTCGACGAAATGCCAACCTGAAAGTTTGGTCTAAATCGGTCTACTTCGGTAATAAACTTTAGTTTTAAAATATAAAAAAGCCTTGACAAGATGGGTGACAAAAACCAAAAACCGATAGATTTGCCGACGAACTATCCGAGAAACTGACGCTATAATTTTAACCTCAACTGCCCTCTTGAAATAGTAAGTATAATTTTAGTTTTTGTGTTCAATTAAACAATTAAGCACAAAATGCTTGATATATTTTAGAGTTTGTGATATTATATAAACAGAAGGTGGTGAGAACATATGTGTACTCAAATTGAATTAAACAGTGTTCTGAGTGAATTTTTAAAATATTCCAAGACTCAGTTTGGTAACGAACTTAAAGAGATGATTCTTTATGGTTCATATGCCAGGGGGGACTACGATGAAGAATCAGATGTGGATATAGCTGTCATAATGGAAGTATCTCAAGGAAATGAAAATAAATTCAATAAGCAACTCGTTGATATAATGGGAGAGATATATGAAAAAAGTGGGTATAACATAGTTCTTTCTCCTATTGTAATTAGTTCAGAATTGTTTGAGAAATGGAAGAATGATTTACCTTTTTACCGAAATGTAGACAGAGAAGGAGTGAGAATCGTTGCATAGTGAAACTGTCATAAGTTTATCTAAATATAGGATTGAGCAGGCAGAAGAGTTTTTGCGGGATGCGGAGCATAATCTTGAGGTAGAAGCATATAAGACGGCGAATAATCGTGCGTATTATAGTATATTTCATTCTATAAGAGCGATACTTGCCTTAGATGGGGTGGATTTTAAAAAACATTCTGGTGTAATTGCGTATTTTAGAGAAAATTATATTAAATCAAAAGTTTTTGATAGAAAATATTCGGATATTGTTAGTTCTGCCAGCTTAATAAGAAATAAAAGTGATTATGATGATTTTTATATAGCAAGTAAGCAAGAGACTATAGAGCAAGTTGATAATGCCCGGAGCATGTATAAAGAAATCAGTAAATTTTTGGAACAACAGTATAATGATAAATAAAATTTGTTGTTGGAGTTTTCCTTATATCGTGGAATAATAAAAAAGGGACATACGTCGTGAATGATGTATGTCCTTTAATATGTTTCATGCATAGAGAAGGAACAGATGGGCTAAAATAAATCACTGTGAGTTCCGGTTTGATTAAATATACTTATGCCATTTCCCATCTGATAAATTAGTATCCAGTCGGGAGTTATATGGCACTCTCTACAACTGGACCAGTCGCCGTGACAAAAAATTAAAAATCAGTGGAACATAGGTTTTTCCTATGTTTTGTGTGTTCCCGTATGAACAGCATACGGGAACATTTTTGTGTCATTTAAATGATTTGCTTTTAAAATCACCTTTAACAAGATTCCAGTTACTTCGTACAATGGGAGTTAAAGGATGACTAATAATGAATATATTTAAAATTAAAAGTATCGAGTAACAAATTCGAAATTGATGTAAATATATTAAATTTTGTTGACGGACTTTCTAACATTTTTCTAACATATAAATTTATCCTTCGAATAATCCGTTTAATGTGTTACCAAGCTCTTTTTTGTGTTCCATATCAATATGCCCGTATATATTCATCGTTGTGTCAAATGTAATAAAGTAAAAGGATATTGACAAAAAGAGTAGTACGCATTAAAATAGAACTGATAGATGTGTACTGCTCTGAAACAAGAAGAGAGGAGTAAATATGCAACAAATCACAGGAAGAGTAGATACACGCCCTGATAGTAAGTATTATCAGGTTATATTAAATACAAAGCCCAGAAGAGTAATAAGTACAAAAGTGCCGATAAAAGGCGGACGAAAATCAGATGCCGTTCAGATACTTAATGATATTTTGTATAAGTACAATTATGAGAATATTGACATAACCCGACAAAACGATTTTTGCGAGTATATTGAAGAGTGGCTTGAAGTAATAGAAGAGACCATACAGCCTACTACTTATGAGTCATATAAGCGAGCTGTTAATGCACAGATTTTGCCCTACTTTAAAAAATACAAAACAAGTCTGCAGAATTTGACCGGAAATGATATTACGCTTTTCCTTAAACATCTCAGGAAAAACGGAAATCATAAAGGCGAAATTTTAGGTATTACCTGGGATATGGTGGATTTGGAAAACAAAATTATTACTATAACACAGAATCGGACAGGGAATACATCGGCAATGATTTATTCAATCAAGAAAGTGAAAACTAAAACCAGTAATCGTATAATACATATTTCCGATGAGCTTTGTAAGCTTCTTAAAGAAGAATGCGAAAAGCAACAGCAAAACAAACGTTTATTCGGGAAAGAGTACAGAAGCAAAATTGATGCTGTAATACGAAATATTGATGGTAGCTTGCCGTCGCCCAATCATATAAATGATAAAGTGTATAAGGCGATGGAAAATGCAGGAGTTAAGAGAATAACGGTGCATGAATTGTGCCATACTTATGCAACAATTTGTTATGAGGAACTTGATCTGGATATAAAAGATATTTCGAGAACGCTGGGACATTCGGAACTTCGGACAACGCAAAATATTTATATTCATCAGAGTATGAATACTTCAAAAATGCTATCGGATAAATTCTCGTCAGCGTTTGTTATTTAATACACTAAATAAAAAAGCTACGTTTTGAGCTACGTTTTAAAAATAAAAACAAAAAAAGCCTTGTCACGACTTACATGACAAGGCTTTTATAGGTACAGGGGCTGGACTAAAGCAAACGCCGGAGCGTTAATGGAATGTGTCAGAGACACATTTATAACGTGGGATTGAAAAATGCGACAGATGTTCAAATGATAAATAATCCCTATAAAATGATAGGAAAAAACTATTGTAATCCTTGAAGGAAAATGTTAGAATTATTAGGTGAGGTGAGGATATGAAATTTAATATTGTAAGTAAAAATAAAGATTATAAGTATGAACTTATTCCTATACAGGAGAGCGAAATTTCCACATATAAACTGTCTTGTGATTTTGGAGGAAAAGTACGGCCTGAAGAAATAGCAATTTCTTTTGACATTGAATACGGTGGAGCTTTTTCAATATGGAATTATTCCTGCATTCAGGAGAGAAGATTGCTTTCGGATTGGAGAGAAAATCTCCAGAAGGTGGAGTCAAGACTTGCCTGCGGACTGCCCGTGCATAGTGTTATAGGGCAAAATGGGGATAATGTTTTTACGGTATCTATCAGTGATATAAAAAATACTATACGAATTTCGTCTGGAATAAATGAAAAACGGGTGTGTCATAACTGCATTATCAAGTTTTTTACGAAAGCTACCGAAAAAATGAGCCACTATGATACAATAATACGGATTGATAAAAGAAAAATAAATTTTAAGGATGCCATACACGAAAGCGTGGATAATCTTCGTGAGATGAATGGGTTGATTCCATCGGATATCCCTGAAGATGCTAAAAAGCCTGTTTTTTCAACATGGTATAACTTTCACCAGAACATAAACGAGGAAAATTTGCTTAAGCAATGTGAAAAGGCATACGAACTTGGTATGCGGACTATTATAATTGACGATGGCTGGCAAACGGATAATGTTGAGGGCGGTTATGCATATTGCGGGGACTGGAATCCCTGTGTAAAGAAATTTCCAGATATGGCAAGATTTATTGAAAATGTTCATAAATCAGGGCTTAAGGCGATGCTCTGGTACTCTGTTCCATTTATCGGGAAACATAGTGAAGCATGGGAACGCTTTGAGGGAAAGTTTCTTGATGACCCTAAGCAGGATTGGTGCTGTCTCGATCCTCGTTTTCCCGATATCCGTGAGTTTTTGATAAACAAATACGAAGAAGCGGTCATAAATTGGAATATTGACGGGTTTAAGCTTGATTTTATTGATTCCTTTGGGCTTACAGATTATTCTGATATAGAGAGCGGGGAACGGGATTTTGATTCTCTGGAGGATGCAGTCTGGTGTTTAATTCAGGATATTGACAGAACTCTTAAAAAGATTAAGTCTGATATTCTTATCGAGTTCAGGCAGAATTATATAGGACCTGTTATCACAACATATTCAAATATGATAAGAGTTGGGGACTGTGCAATGGACCCTTTGACAAATCGTATAGGCGTTCTGGATTTACGTCTCACATCCGGAAAAACCGCGGTTCATTCGGATATGATAATTTGGGATTATAAAGATGAGGCACATATTGCGGCAAAACAGCTTGTGGCAGTATTATTCGGTGTCCCTCAGATTTCGGTGCATCTTGATAAATTACCAGATAAACATTATGAAATGTTGAAAAACTATTTGAATTTCTTTGATGAACATAGGGAAGTTTTGCTGGACGGAAAGTTGACAATTTATAATCCTGAGTGTGGGTATTCTATGGTTGAGGCGGAAAACGATAAGGAGAAAATAAGCGTTTGTTACAGTAAAAATGTTGTCAGTCTGCGAAAAGGAACTCATTACATAGTTAATGGAACGGGAAATACAGAAATCTTTGTTAAGGCGACAGAATATATAAGATATTGTATTATCGACTGTATGGGAAATACCATAACAAGCGGAGAAAAAAATGTAGAGGGGATAGAAGAGTTTGAAGTTCCTGAATCAGGATTTTTAATAATAAGCGAATAATAAAAAAGACTTTTGCAAAATTGCAAAAGTCTTTTTTATGGTCTGTGTTGCGAAGGGGTGGAATTTTTAATTTTTCGGAATGTATTGTAAAAGTGTTTAATATCTTTGTATCCTACTGCGGCGGCGATTTCTGCAACAGACATTTTTGTTTCGTGAAGAAGTGAAATTGATGCATCAATTCTGACGGATTGCAGGAAATTTTTAAATGTTATCCCTGTATCAGCCTTGAATTTTGTACTCATATATGATGGGGAATAATTTACTTCTTTTCCCATTTTTTGTAAAAGATTATCTTCTGCATAATGCATAGAAATATAGTCTTTCATATAATCAACAAGCTGGAAAGTTGATTGTGAAATTTGCGAAAACTTTCGTGCTGAGTTTAAGAGTATGACATTGAGAAGGTTTCGGCAGATTGTTCTGTATTTATATTCTTTTTTATTGTATTCCTGAAGCAGAAGCTCAAATACACTGCCGATATACGGGGTATTATTATGAAATATAAGGCTTTCGGGAGACGGGTCAAGATTGGAAAAGTTAAAATTTAAGGTTGGGTTCATAAGACAGTCCTTGAAAGTGTTTTCTTTTGCAGCGCTGTAAAGAAAATTTGCGTTAAGAATACAGTTTATTACAGTATAAGGTTCATCACCGGTTATTTCGTATCCATGTGTGTCTCCCGGATTGATAATAACATAGTCTCCTGCATTCAAAGGACATTTTACTCCGTTTAAAGAGTGGATAGCCTCACCTGAAACCGTGTATGCAATTTCAATATAGGAATGACTGTGTATCGGGCAGTTGTCAAGGTTTGGTTCATAGGCAATCCCAAAGTCTCTTCCTGCTATAAGATTTGTTGTATAGTTAATCATAAAAATCACCTTATATAAATTATACATATTCTCCATATTTTGTCAATGGATAAATTTAGCAATCTAATTTAACCCCCATAAAAATGATAGAAAATAGTAATTGTTTGAATGGGTGTTGTATTATAAAATATAATTAAAGTAATAACTCAAAATAGGGGTGTTATATATATGAGTAAATCAAGAGGGTTAGTTATACTGTACGAGGACTTGTGTGAACATTGGATAAGATGGGCAAAAGAGGCGCAGATTACGAATCTTGGAGTACATAAAATTGCTATATCGGGTGACGGAACAGTAAACAGTATTGAGAGTTTATTAAATGCTCTTAAACAACCCGATGGCAGAAAAATGATAAATACTTTGGAAAAAGCAGGAATAACCATTGAATATGAACTTCATTCTCTTTCGTGGCTTTTGCCACGAGATCTGATTGATAAAAATAAGGAATTGTTCCGCTTAAATAAAGAGGGGATAAGAACAAACGATATGAGCTTTTGCCCATCAAATAAGCTTGCTTATGAAATTATTTCTGAAAGAGCCTATGAGTTTGCGAAAATGCTTCAGCAAACATCCCATAATTATTTTCTCTGGCCTGATGATATGACGAATGGCGAGTGTAACTGTGAAAAGTGTAAGGCGAACGCCTATTCGGGAGCGGACACGGGAATTTTATTCGCAAATGCCGTTGCAGAGGGGCTTAAAGCCTATGATAGCAAAGCCATGGAATCATATATTGCTTATGCTGATGCAAAATGTTTTCCAAAGCTTAAACCAAGCGACAATGTTTTTCTTGAGTTTGCACCAATGGACAGAGACCATAACAAACCGATGAATGCACAGGACGATAACAGAGGCGAGGAATATATAAAGCTTTTAGAGGGACTTCTCAAAATTTTCCCTGCCCAAACAACTCATGTTCTTGAATATTGGTTTGATAATGCGCTTTATTCCGACTTTAAGAAACCGCCTGTTAAGATTCCGTTTAATGAATATGTTATGGATGAAGATATGAAAATGTATACATCTTACGGAATAGATAAAATAAAGAGCTTTGGCTCTTATATAGATGAAGAATATTTTAATCTTCACGGCAATCCGCCGATTGGAGCGTATGGTGATATTTTAGCAAAATACATAGAAGTTTAAGGAGACAGATTATGTTATACAAGAAGAATTCTGAAAAAGTATTATCACAGGAACTTTTTAAAAACCCAACAAGTGAATACAGAGGAGCGCCTTTTTGGTCTTGGAACTGCAAAATGGATAAGGAGATGCTGACAGAGCAGATTGAAGTGCTTAAGGAAATGGGCTTTGGCGGATTCCATATGCACTCAAGAACGGGAATGGACCACGAATATCTCGGCGAAGAATTTATGGCCCTTGTCTCTGCCTGCGTTGAAAAGGCGAAAGAAGAGGGGATGTATGCATGGCTCTATGACGAGGACAGATACCCGTCAGGCTTTGCAGGGGGCTATGTTACAAAGCATAAGAAGTACAGAGTACGCCGTCTTCATTTCACTAAAGATAAGGAAGTAAATGTAGATTTTGACAAGGAAACCTCTGTTGAAAATGACTCTTCTTATTTTGTTGGTGCATACGATGTAAGCCTTAATGCCGACGGAGAGCTGGTTTCCTATAAGAGAATAGGCTTTGATGATGAGGCTGATAATAAGTGGTATGCATATCTCCGTGCTGATGAGTCTGACCCGTGGTTTAACGATTATTGCTATGTTGATGCAATGAACAGCGAGGCTATTGATGAGTTCATAAATGTTACTCACGAAAAATACAAGGAGAGATTCGGTGAAGATTTCGGGAAAACCATTCCTGCAATATTTACTGACGAGCCTAACTGCGGAAGAATGTGGGCAAAGCAGTTTGCCCATGGGGACGAAAGGGGTGTAATGCTCTGGACTCTTGATTTTGACGAAACATATAAGGCTACATACGGATTTGATATTACAGATAAAATCCCCGAACTTTTCTGGAATCTTGAAAATAATGTTATGTCCCAGGCGAGATATTACTATCATTGCCATGTTAACAAAAGATTTTCCGAGGCATTTACCGATAAAGTTGGAAAATGGTGCGAGGAGAATAATATTTATCTGACGGGCCACGTTCTTGACGAGGAAAATATGTTCAGAATGACAACCTGCATAGGTGAAACAATGACTCTTTATACAGGCTTTGGACTTCCCGGAATTGATGTGCTCTGTGACAGAATTGAGCTGTCAACGGCAAAACAGTGTCAGTCTGTTGTTCACCAGTACGGAAAAGAGGGAATGTTATCCGAGCTTAACGGCGTAATGGGTTGGGAATATGACTTCAGAGATTATAAGTTTCACGGCGATTGGCAAACAGCTTTGGGCGTCACAATAAGAGTTCCTCATTTGTCATGGGTTTCCATGGAAGGCAGAGCTAAAAGGGACTATCCTGCAAGCTTTAACTATCAGTCCCCCTGGTATAAGGAGCATAAGTATCTTGAAGACCACTATGCAAGACTTAATACCGTCTTAACAAGAGGTAAGCCAGTTGTTAAGGTTGGGGTTATCCACCCGATTGAAAGCTATTGGGCAAACTTCGGACCAAACGACACAACAGGTCTTATGCGAGAAGATATGGACGATAATTTTGCAAAGCTTTGTCAGTATTTGCTTTTCGGCACAATAGATTTTGACTTTATAAGCGAAGCTCTTCTCCCAAGCCAATGCGGAAATATAGGAAAAAGTCTTGAAGTAGGCGAAATGGAATATGATGCAATTGTTGTATCGGGATGTCAGACACTTCGCAAATCGACGATTGAAATTCTCAAAAAGTTTGCTGAAAATGGCGGAAAAGTAGTTTTTGTTGGCGATGTGCCAAAATATGTTGACGCTTTGCCAAGCGATGCGGTAAAGGCAATCAGCGAAAAGAGCGTAAATATCCCGTTCTCGAAAATAGCATTGGTTGAAGCGCTCAAAGACGAAAAAATGGTCTGGCTTAATGACGAAGACGGAGAAACCTCACGAAAGTTTATCTACAATATGCGTCAGGACGGAGATTACACATGGCTGTTTATCGCTCATGCTGAAAAAGGAGACGAACACAGAATTTGCACCCATAACACTTGCATAACTTGCCAGGATGTTTCAAATCCTCAGCTTGTTAAGATAAGGGTTAAAGGCGAGTTCAAGCCTGTTGTATTTGATACAATAGGCGGTGAAACATTCGAGATTGACTATGAAATCATAAACGGCTATACTGTATTTGAAAATGTTTTCTATTTAAACAACAGCTTGCTTGTAAGACTTGAAAAAACGGATAAAACAGGCGAGACAGGAAAGACAAAGGTTTTGGGCGAATTGATTGAAAAAATGTATGTTCCGAAATGTACGGTTAGCCGTGAAGAAAAGAATGTTTTGCTTCTTGACCAGTGCAAATTTGCATTGGATGACGGTGAGTTTGAGCCAGAGGAAGAAATAATCCGAATCGACAATATCTACCGTGAAAGACTTTCAATTCCGAAACGGACAGAGGTAACTGTTCAAACTTGGGCTATGGCGGAAGAAGAATGCACACACAGCTTAACAATGCGGTTTAAGGTTGATTCAGCCATAGATTATGAGGGAGCGCTTCTTGCGATAGAACACCCCGAAGAGGCTGAAATCTCCTTCAATGGAGAGAAAATAAATCCGCATATTGTGGGATATTTTACGGATAAATCAATCAAAACAATTAAACTTCCAAAGATTAAAACAGGTGAAAATGTTTTGGTTGTGAAAGTTCCTTTTGCAGAACGGAAAAATCTTGAATGGATGTATATTCTGGGCGAATTTGATGTAAAGCTTATCGGAAAGTATAAGAAAATAGTTGCCATAGATGAGGAAAAGGGCTTTGGCTCGGTAACAAATATGGGAATGCCGTTTTATGGCGGAAGTCTTGTTTATGAGTGCGAGTTTGAAACAAAGAATGATGGGGATGCTTATATAAAATGCGGAGCCTTCCGCGGGCCTGTTATCCGTGCATTTGTTGACGGTGAGGATAAAGGGGTTATCGCAATTCAGCCCTATATCGTGAAGGCTGAAAATCTTAAGGCAGGAAAACATAAACTTAAGCTTATACTTTACGGAAACAGAAACAACAGCTTTAACTCTCTGCATCATACTAACTTCGATGATTACTGGAATGGGGCAATCCAATGGGATACTCCTGACGGACGGTGGAGCTATGAATATAACTTAAAGGAATTCGGCATTCTTCATTCTCCAATGATTGAGCTAAGAAAAAAATGGAAAATATAACCCTCATAAAAAGAACGGAAAAAGCGGATTTTCATAAAATTGTTTTTGATGTAAAATAATATAGTAGGTTATTTGTTAAGTAAAAAAATAAAAAATATATACATAATATGAAAGGAAGAATTATTATGAAAATGAAAAAGGTTTTGGCAATTTTATTGTCAGCGGTAATGCTTATCACAATGAGCCAGGCAGCATTTGGAGCAACTTATGTTGTTAACGAATTTGCTGAAGATTATGTGATTTGCGAAGAGAATTTTGCAGGCGGAGAAATCCACAGCAATTTAATCGAGGCAGATGGTAATTATGAGCTTTACGATCAGAAGATTAAGCTTAGTGCGGATTCAAATCTTACTGTCGATTTGGCAGGCGCAGGCAAGAGCGTAAACGAGGGTATCGTTAATATATCATTCGCATTCACTCCAGGTGTTATTGAGTGTGAGAGTGACTATGTTGTAGCAACACACAAATTTGATTTTGGCGGCGGTTTTGTATTAGACGCGCAGTGGGAAGAGTATGGGCCATGGTTTCCTTTTCTTAAAGACGGTAAATTTATGGCAAACGAAACAGAACTCATTAAGTTTAATGCAGACGGAACAGGTGGGGGTGACCCGGGAACTTTCGCAGCAGACGGGGAAGAAGCCGAAGTACCATCGCTTTATTATGGAATAGACGCAAAAATCAATTTTAACACAAAAAAGATTAATATTACGATTACAGAAAAAGAAACCACATCAAGCGGTGAAACGGAATCTGTAATTGTTAACAATGCGGAATTTGATTATAAAGCTGATTCACTCGGCTATTTCACAGAAAGCTTTACATCAGAGGATAATATAATTCAGTTCTATAGCTATAACCATTATTTAAACATCAGCACAGAAGGAACCGCGTCCTACACAAAGGTTGACGGGGTTAGAAATGTTACTTATATTGATGACTATACCTTCCAGAAAGATAGGGATGCGTGGCTTACATTCGACCCTTATGGAAACCACTCACATTATGTTGATTTGACAGAAAGACCTGCAACATCAGGTATTATAAATGTTTCAACTCAATTCTGGCCTGATGCGACAAATGGTACGCTCAATTCTGAAACTGCAAGACAGACCATTGAATTCGGTAGTGGTTTCAGCGTTAATGCACAGTGGGCAACTGCCGGAAGTAATTCGGTCAGAATCAAGGACGGTAAATTCGTTATCGGCTCAACCTCTTTAACAATGAATAAGGATGCTTGGACTGTGAACGAAACAGGAACGTTATTTATCGAGGGCATGAAAGAGCAGGGTGCAATCGGCTGGTATGATATTTCTGCAAAGATAAACCTTGACACAAAGAAGGTTCAGCTTAAAATAGTTGAACATCTTGAATATAACGGTGAAGAAAGAGAAAGCATACTTACTGAAAACGGAGATGTTGATTATCTTGAGTTTGATTATCTCACAAACATATTTAATTATTACAGAAACAGTCTTTCTTCAGACAGCACCGCAATCAGAAGCTATAACAACAATCTTTTGATTAAGGCAGAGGGAACGGTTTCTTATAATTCAGAGGATGATGTGGATGTCCGCAGATATCCTGAAGATTTTGTTTTCCAGCAGGATAACGATACTTGCTTTGTATTGGAAAACGAAAAGAAATATCTTGTTGATTTAACAAATACATATCCTGTATCCGAGGGTATTGTAAATATTTCCTATAAATTCTGGCCTAATCTTCATTTCTGGGGAGGACTTACCGGCGGAAAGGCACAGCAAACATTTAAGCTTGGCGAAGGCTTCGGCTTTAGTGCTAATTGGGAAACTCATGGTGCCAGCACGAACTGGATGGATAAGGCCCGATTCAATGTAGACGGAGAAACCATAGTAATGAATCCAACAGGATGGAACGGAGCATACAATGCGCCGGGAACCCTCAGAAGAAAGGGTGCCGGCGGTGGTGCAGAAGGTGCTTATGACATCTCTGCACAAATCAACCTCAACACAAAGAAGATTAATCTTAAGATAGTTGAAACTCTGACAAACGGTGATGGAACTCCACAGGTAACAACACTTGTTAATAAGGAATATCCTTATAATTCAAATGTGTTCAGCTATTATGAAAGCAGTCTTGTTTCAAATGACACTGTTCCTGCAACGGCTGAAACTCCAAACCGTATGTTGAGTGATAACAGCAGTCTTTTAATTCAGGCAGATGGTTTGACTTCTTATAATCCGGAAGCGGCACTTATGGATATTGTTTTGAAAAATGACAGCACAACTTATACATTACAGAACGGAGTGGCAAATGAATATAAGGTTGAATTAGGCGACAAGGCAGTAAACGGCGGTATAGTTGATGTTTCCTTCAGATTCTGGCCAAATATGAATCCTGTATCACCAACAGCTCAATATCAAGCAGTCCACACTTTCGATTTCGGCGGTGGCTTCAGCTTTGATGCCAAATGGAAGCCTTATGGCGGAGCCTCTTGGATGATTGGCGGAAATTTTGATTTCGGTGAAAATGTAAATAAATTCTGGAACACTGAAAAACGGGGTGGAGCAAGTGACATAGGCTGGTTCAGAGTTAAAGATTCAAATGCAAATGCTCCTCACGTATACTTTGATATATCTGCAAAGATAAATCTTGATACAAAGAAGCTTAATCTTACCATTGAGGAACATCTTGAAACAGCAGCAGATGAATGGACAAAAAAACTTTGTAATAATCAGGAATTTAATTACAATGCAGATAGCTTTGATTATTATAAAGCAAGCCTTAAAACAGTAGATATATTAAACAAAGATGCTTTGGTTGGTGCAGAAAAGGATGCGTGCTTACAGGGCTTAAACAGCAATCTCTTAATTCAGGGTGACGGCAAGCTTTCCTTTAAAGGTGATGAAGCTGTTGAAGATGAATTTGTTGTAAGCGATACAGTTGAGGTTAAGAACGGTGCAAATGCCGTAACAACATTTGCAGAGTTCAACGCCGCTCAGAACCCGTTTGTCAACCTGAAATTCAATAACGAAACAGGAACAGACTTTAATGCAGTTATGGTTATTGCATACTATAAAGGCGGTCAGCTTGCTTCGATTGACACAATCAAAAATATTACAGCAAGTGCTTTATATGATAAGGTTGAATACAACTACAACTTAAAGAAAGCGGATGTAGACGCTGATTCGGTTAAAGTTTTTGTATGGAATGATATTACAGGAATTATGCCGCTTAAAAAGGCAGCTATAATACAGTAAACTTATTAAAATATGCTTGCGGGGGTATTCCCCCGCAAGCATATACAATAATATATGCGGGAGTGAAGACAGATGGAATTTAATTCAAAATGGATAACGACAAAAGATTTTGAAAACTTAAAACCCATTGACATATTTCATAAACAGGGGAGTAATAAAAAAATTGAAGAAACTTCATTTTATAATTATCATGCACATTTTATCAAAGAATTTTGTGTTGATGAAACGGAAAATTATGAAATAAAAATTTCCGCTGACGATTTTTACAAGCTTTATATAAATGGAGAGTTTGTGTGTCAGGGGGTTGCGCCTGCATATTTTGATTCGTATAACTATAATAAAGTTGACATTTCAAAATTTTTAAACAAGGGAAAGAACATAATTGCAGTCCATATATACTATCAGGGACTTATAAACAGAGTGACAAACAGCGGTGATAACCGCATGGGACTTATTGCCGATGTATTTTGTGATGGAAAGCTTGTTTTCGGAACAGACGAAAGCTGGTTATGTGAGACGGCAACGGAATTTAGCGGTGATACAACGCCGTATTTAACCCAATTCCGTGAAGATATTGATTTTCGCAAGAAAAATGAAAAATGGAAATCGGATGTAAACAGCGGAAATTATGAAAATGCAATAATTGTTAAATTTGGGGACTGGAAATTTAAAGAAAATCCCGTTCCGACAGTCGAGGTTTACAAGGTTAAACCCAAAGAGATTGTTAAGCTAAGCGATAATATATATTTTTATGACTTTGGAAATGAAATTACAGGGCAGGTATATTTTAAGGCAAAAGGATTTAAGGGACAAACTGTTATTGTCAAATGCGGAGAAGAACTAAACGATGACGGAAGTATCCGCTACAAGATGCGCTGTAACTGTAATTATTATGATATATGTACTCTGTCAGGGGCAGAGGATGAGTTTGAATTTTTTGACTATAAGGGATTTCGGTATGTGCAGATTGAGGCAAACGGCAATTTGCCTTTTGACCCAAACGAGGTTTGCGTAATAGTAAGGCACCACAAATTTGAGGAAAAATGCAGAATTAAATCCGACATTCCTTATCTTGAGGAAATATGGAATATTTGTAAAAACTCTCTCAAATATTCCGTTCAGGAGGGGTATCTTGACTGCCCCACCAGAGAAAAAGGACAGTATCTTGGAGATTTTACAACTTCGGGATTTGCACATCTTTATCTTACAAGAGATTATGAAATGTATAAAAAGACGCTGTTTGATTTTGCAGACAGTGCGAGAGTTTGCAAAGGGCTTCTGGCGGTTGCACCGGGGAGTGTTATGCAGGAGATTGCGGAGTTCTCGTTGGAATATCCTTTGCAGGTGCTGACTTATTACAAACTGACAAAGGATATTGACACCCTCAAAAAGCTTTATCCGACGGTTAAAGGTCTAATAGAGTATTTCAGACAATATGAAAGATATGATGGTTTGATTGAAAACATTGGCGAAAAATGGAATATAATAGACTGGCCTATGAATTTAAGAGATGGCTATTGTGTTGGCGGTGTAGATAATGGTCAGCCTGTTAAACTCCATAATGTTGTAAATGCTTTCTATATTTATGCGGTGCAAAATATGGAAGAAATTGAAAATATTTTAGAATTGACGGCAGAAAATAAATCATCTAAACTGAAAGAGGCGTTTGTTAACACATTTTACGACGAGAAAACCAAACTTTTCTGTGATGATGAAGAGCATACACACAGTGCGCTTCATTCAAATACTTTTCCATTATTATTGGATTTTGTACCAAATGAGGCGAAAGAAAATATTGTTAAATTCATAATGGAAAAAGGCTTGGTTTGCGGAGTTCATTTTGCCTATTATGTGTTGAAAGCTTTAGGAAAAGCAGGGGCTTATAATGAAGAATTTAGCCTGATGATGAATGATGGTGAGCATTCGTGGATTAACATGGTGAGAGAGGGTGCGACCACCTGCTTTGAAGCGTGGGGCAAGGACCAGAAATGGAATACCAGCCTTTGTCACCCTTGGGCAAGTACGCCCATAATAATCCTAATTGAGGATATTTTAAAAATCACTCATGAAGAATTTATGACGGGTGGAAATTACATAAAAGATGTAGAATTAAATGGAAACAAATATCAAATTGAGATTATGGTTGATGGTGAATAGAAAGGAAATTTGAAAAATGAAATATTTGAAATTATCATTTGTTTTAACGATTTTTTTACTGGTACTGTCTTTTAATGTGGCATTTGCTGAAGAGGTTAGTGTAAAAAATGACCTTGCGGGAATAAACCAACAAAAGGTTAGTCTTACCCAACCTGTAAAAAGCGGGATATATTATATTTCTTTTGATATGCTGGCAGAAGACGATTCGGCTGATGTTTATTGCCGTTTATTAGGTAATGACGGTCAGTTTACTGTAGGAAACTACGAAAACCTTTTCGATGCGGCGGCGTTTAAAAGATGGACAATGTATGCATCAAAAGGGGCAGAACCTGTGTTTACGGTTTTTGGGTATATGAATTGTAACTGGAATATGGATTTGCCTGCCAACTCCAAAAGGATATATAGCGAAAATGAATGGTATGAGGTGGATATATGGTTAGATTTCAGGAAGCGGATATCCACAGTATATCTTAATGGAGAATATTTTGATACGAGCGAAATGAATGAAAACTTCACTTCTCTTTACGGTTTTGCTTTCTATTGCGATACTCATACGAGCGAGGGTAGTGCGGGAGATAATACAAAGACATTTTTTAAATACAGAAATTTATGTTATGGGCAGATAAGTAATAATTACATTCAGGAGGATATTGAAAATGTAACCATTCCCCAATACCTGAAAGATGCAGCCGATATTGAAATTATGACAAATAAAGTGGGGAATATTTTCTTTTCTCCGGAAAACATTAAATTTGATGTTGGAATCAAGAATAAATCTTCAGAGAACAAAAGCTATAATATAAGCTATGAGGTGTTCTGCGAGGAGAAATCTGTGTGGCAAATGTTGGAAACTGTTGAGATAAAAAGCGGGAGATCCTCAGGCAGAAGTATTACAGTAAATCTTTGCAACTCGGATATTAGGTACGGATTTTTTGAGTTAAAGGTGAGCCTTACGGATGCAAATACCGGTGAGGTAATCGAAAGAGAAACGAGATTTTCCGTGGCGAAAAAGTCTGAAATTGTTAATAACAAAATGGGACTTAATCATCACTATTCCAAAAGGACATACGCAGAAGGTCTTGAAGAGTCTTTGCCACTTTTTTACAATGCAGGCTTCGGTGCAGACAGAGATGGACTTGTCTGGACAAACTATGAAGTGCCAAAGGGCGAGTATGTATTAAGTGACAAAATGGATAGCTGGCTCGATATGGCAGATAAAAAGAATGTGACAGCTGTTGCAATTCTCGGATATTACAATGATTTATACAAAGATTTATACCCCGAGGGAGAAGTGTGTGCTCCTCCTGTTGATGGAGAGTATATGGAAAAGTATAAGCTCTATGTTGAAAATATGGTGAGAGATACCATAGAAAGAGTAGGATACTATGAGGTTTGGAACGAGTGGAATCTGTCGTATAACAATAACTATGCGGAGCACTATACACATCATAAAGCGGAGGATTATGTTGCTTTAGTTGAAGCGACATACGAAATTATTGACAAAATAAATAAGGAAAAGGGCACCAATGCGAAAGTTTTAGCAGGTGCTCTCGGATATAACAGCGGTGGTGGAACTTATGATTTCATAGAGGAGTGTATTGCACTTCGAATAACTGATTTCTGTGACGGAATAAGCTTCCACCCCTACTGGATACACGAAAATCCGGAAGACAACAATAATTGGAGTACTCTCAGATGTGTAAGGCATATCAAAGACGAGTTGGACAAACGAAACATAGAGGGTATTGAGCTTGTTATAACAGAGCTTGGATACCCTACAAGGGATAATGGAAGTGTGGATGAAATAGACCAGGCAAAATGGATGGTGCGTTCTTCTGCTTATTATGAAGGTGAAGTGGATTTGATTACATGGTATCTGGGTCAGGAAAAAATTGACAACCACGAAGCAGAAAACAGTTTTGGTATAATCAGACCGTGGACAGGGACGGATATTCCGTTTGAAGCAAAGCCGGCTTATATTGCTCTTGCAAATTATAACAGCTTGCTTGCCGGAGCTGAGCTTATAAGGAGAAGTCCTGAGGTTGATGACAGGTATGCAGATGACACCTATATAAACATCGAGCAGTATACATATCATTTTAGGAATAACGGCAAGGATATTTATATGCTGGTTACAATGAGTGTAAACGGCGGAGTGTTAAAGCTTGAAACAGGAAAGGTTGGCAAAGCGGAGCTTATTGATATGTACGGTAACAGCAGTTTTATCGAAAGTGATGCAAATGGTGTGTATACCGTATCAGTTGCAAACGATGAGCCTATATATATTTTACCGATTGTCCAGACTGTAACCCAGTCTCAAGTAGAGGAAACTTTAAATGTTTACGGATATTCTGACGGATATATTTTTCGAGAGGACAGCGATGAGTACATAACATTGCAAAACGGACAGAAGAATGAATACACTGTTGATTTAAGCGAAACTCCTGTGGAGAAAGGTATCGTTGATGTATCATACAGATTCTGGCCTAATATGTCACCGGCATCTTATGAGGCTGCTAATCAGGCAGTTCAAACTTTTGAATTTGGTGACGGTTTCAGCTTTAATGCATATTGGAAGCCCCACGGGGGATCTGTTTGGATGATGGGCGGTCATTTTAATATAGGTGGATATGACAAATATATTAATACCGGTTATTGGGGGTCAAGTGAGGCTGGCTGGTTCAGACAAAAAGATCAAAATAGTACTGCTCCTCACGCATATTTCGATATATCCGCAAAGATAAATCTTGATACAAAGAAGATTTATGTTACAATAATTGAGTATCTCGAAACAATGTCGGAAAAGAGAACAAGATATATTCTTCAGGATGAACCATATGACTATAATGCAGATGAGTTTGATTATTACAAAGCAAGTTTTGCAACAAGAAATGCAGCAACCGGAGCCACGGTAACAGATGCGGGCTTGCAGAGTTTAATCAGCAATCTCTTAATTCAGGCAGACGGAGAAGCTTGCGGTGATGGAGTAGTTAAAACGCTTGAATATATATATTCTGACGGATATATTTTCAAAGCAGACGGGAAGGATTACCTCGCACTTGAAGACCAATCAAATCGTTTTGTTGATTTAAGTGAAACCCCAGTATCGGAAGGAGTTATTGATGTATCATACAGATTCTGGCCGAATATGAGTGCGGGTTCCGGAACTCGCAATCAGGCACGTCAAACCTTTGAATTTGGTGACGGCTTTAGCTTTAATGCTAAATGGAAATCTTATGGTAGCGATGCTTGGTGGCTTGTTGACGGAATGTTTGAAGTTAACGGGGAAACCAAGATGATGAATGCAGAGGCTTGGAATGCAGATTTCTCCAACCTTGGCCCGGGATGCTTTAGAGTGAAAGGTTATAATGCTTCTAATCCTCATGCATACTATGATATATCGTCAAAAATAAATCTTGACACAAAGAAAATCTATTTGACTATTGTTGAACATCTTGAAATAGCAACGGAATCTAAAGTAACATATATTCTTGACAATGCAGAGTATGACTATAATTCAAATGTGTTTGATTATTACAAAGTCAGTTTCTCCACAGTGGATGAATATTTGCAAAGCTTAAACAGTGGTCTATTGATAAGGGCTGACGGAGCGGCTTTATACAGATACGGCGATGGGAAATTGAGCGATAACAACAAGGTTATTATAAAAAGCGGAAATGATGAAATCAGCACACTTTTAGAATTTAACGGAGCGGATAAGCCCGTTGTCAATGTGGCATTTGAGAATGAGACGGAAAACGGCATGAATGCAGTTTTGGTTATAGGTTATTACAAAAATGATATGCTTGTTAAGCTTGAAAGTATTAAAAACATTCAGATTGACTGTGGATATGAGAATGTCAGATACAAATATAACCTTAAGAAAACAGATGTTGATGCAGATTCGATAAAAGTTTTTGTATGGAATGATATGCTTGGAATGATGCCGGTTAAAGAAGCGGCTTGGTTAAAGTAGTGATTTATAAAGGAGGATATAAGTTGTGAAAGCAATGAAAATGCACAGATTAATAAGCTTGATTTTGGCTTTCGCTATGCTTTTTAGCGTAATTTATGTGTTCGCTGAAGAAAAGGATGACAATATTGCCTATGTGAAGTTTGGGAAAGATGTTGTTAAAACTAATATTGCCAATGTAGCAATGGGCTGGGTAAACAGTCCTAATCTTACCGAAAGAGAAGGCGTTGAGGCATGGGGGTTATATCCTCAGCAGTACATAAACAGTGCGGCGCTGTATGTGGATTTTGAGGACAAATTTGCCCACAATGTTTCGGACGGCAGTGTGTTTGAAATACAGGTTACGTATTATAGCGAGGGAAATGGATTCTTTCAGCTCTTCTATGATTCACAGAGAAACCCGAAAAGACATCATCCGGAGGTTGTTTTCATAGGTGATGAACTGAAGTGGAAGACTACGACATTTAGACTTGAGGACGCATATTTTGGTACTAGACTTGAGGAGGCATATTTGGGCACTTCATATACACGTAAGGACCCCAAGTTCGATTTAGCTTTGACTATAAGATCGAGAAATGATCAGGAAGCTTCTGTGAGCGATGTATTGATAAGCGAAATAAAAGTTATAAAGCACGAGAGGGCAAATCCTGTTACGTTTTATTCATCCATTGAGGAATCGGGAAGTGCTTTTCCGTGGTATCAGAAAGAAAAGATAATAACCAATCATTTTGAAAATACAACAGATGAGGTGGTTGAAGCAACAGTTACATATACAGCCGTGACAACAAGCGGTTTTAAGGTTTGGGAAAAGCAGGATACTTTATCTCTTGCGCCAAATGAAAAGAAGGATGTTAATGTAAATGTTGAAACGGATTATTGCGATATATATAATTATTTCGTATATATAAAATCCGAGAAGAATAATATAGATTCTCATTTTCAGGGTTATGATTTTGCAATTCTTAAAACAGACCCCAACGGAATAAAAAATGAAGAATATTATTTAGCATCTCATATATATAACGGACCGTGGTGGAGTAACCCTTGTGAAGATATTGAAAAAGCAGTTCAGGTGTTGGCTAAAGGAAATAACGGCGGTATAAGAGCCGGGTTGATTATGACGGATTTAATAATGGGTTCATCTCCGACTTATGACAGACAAGGCCCTATCGGCTGGCCGGACAGATACGAAGAACTGACCAATTTGCTAAGAGAATACGACTTGAATTTGGTAACCTTGCTTAACGGAACCAGAGACGACGGGGTTGCGGAAATAGATGCTGAATGGGAAGACTGGGAGAAATATCTTGACATTATTGTTGATAAAACCAAGGATATAACCACATATTATGAAGTATGGAACGAACCGCAGCTTACTGTAGCATGGAATAATCAAACTTATAAGGCTTATGTGGACTTTAATAACAGAACTTATAAAATGCTGAAAGAAAGATGCGATATCCCTGTTGCGGTAATTGGTGTGTGTGCTCTTATGGACCCAAGTAGTTACAAGTTTATGGATGAGGTTTTGAGCTATGATATAGAGCAGTATGGCGATGCACTGACGCTCCATCCGTATACAACAACAGCCCCTGAAAAGCAAGACATTCTTGGCTTGATGGATTGGTATATAGATAGATTTGAGGAAGAAAAGGGGATGGAAGTGCCTGTTATATCCACAGAGGCAGGTTATCCGGTACACGAAGATTATTCCAAAACCCGAAAAGAACAGGCTAACTGGGACACAAGAGCGGCTCTTATGATGAAGGGTGATGAAAAGCACGATATCTTCACCAATTACAGCTTTGAGACAACAGGGATAGAGGGCACATATACATCGGCTTCCTTCGGAGTTGTAACGATGGGTACGAAGTATTCCTTTGATAAGTATGGCAACTATTATGTTCCTTATGAATCGTATGTTGCGTCAACAGCGCTGAATTACCTCCTGGCAGATTCAGAGGGTAAGGGTAAAATCAATACTGATGACAATAAGTATATTTACAGAATAAAGAGCAATAAGTTTGGTAAAGATATACTTCCTATGTGGACAGTTTATGAAAATGAGCTGGTAACATTAAATCTTGGAGCAAAAGATATAGAGTATTATGATATAAACGGAAATTTAACTCCGCTTCACAGTGAAGATGGCAGATATACATTCTTGCTCACGGAAAAGCCCTTCTATGTTATGGGGGATTTTGCATCTAATATCATAATCGAGGAAACAGATAAGACAACATATTCACATTTAAGCGGTAAAATGGTATATGCCGATACATTTGCACTAATTGTTGATTCGGGAATAACAGGATGCAATACAGAACTTGAACTCCCTGAAGGATTTACGGTTACAGAAAGCAAAAAAGTCAGCGATACAGCCGAAAGAGTAAAAATACTGGCAGGAAAATCCTATGATGAAATAATGTATTTAAATCTTACGGTAAAGGATGAGGCAGGAAATAATGTCAGTCATATAGAATTTCCCGTGGAATTTTATGGTATTTCATATCAATCCGATATATCGGGATTGGAGGCAGACAAAGAAGCTATAAAAAAATGGCATTGTGATATAAATATAGAAAACTACTCAACTTCAAGAGCATTAAGTGGAACACTGACAATTAAAGGTCTTGGAGATAAGATTGTAAATCAAAGTTACAGATTAGGACGTATTCCCAAAAACTCAATAGGTGTTGTAAGCATTGATTTGCCGGAAATTGACCGATTTGGAAAATATCCTCTTGAATACAGTATCACATCATCGGATGGAGTAAAATATGATTTCAGCTCAACCCTTAATATGTTCACGGCACTAAAGGCGAAGAGCGGAGCGAAAATTGACGGCGTTATTGAAGTTGATGAATGGGATAAAGATACAGCATTGATATGTGATACGAAGGATTCTGTCTACAATCTTACGACATGGGATTGGAGCGGACCGGAAGATAAGTCGGCATTAACAATGATTAACTGGGATGAAGAATATTTCTATATGGCGGCAGAAGTAACAGACGATGCATACTATCAGCCGGAGCCTTCAGCAACGTCATACAGAGGGGACAATATTCAGCTTGGTGTGTATATAGATGACGGAAGACATGTTCCGTTCGGAACGGCAGGTACAACCTTTGAAGAGCTTGGTCTTACATTGACGGGAGATAAACCGGAAATATACAGAACTATGTCAAGAGAAGGAAAAACGGAGATTGGACCTGTAATCGAAAATGTAGAGTTTATGGTTAAGCGAAACGGAACAAAAACAGTATATGAATTTAAGATTTCATGGAGGGAACTGCTTGGCGAAGACTATGTGCCGAAAGTTGACGATGAAATAGGATTTTCCATTTTGTTCAACGAAAACGACGGAGACGGACGAAAAGGTTGGATAGAATTCGGAAGTGGTATTGGCAAAACAAAAGATGCAAACCAGTTTGCATACTTAAAACTCTCGGATTATTGATTGCGGAAGGAGTATGACGAATATGAAAAAAATTATTAGTATCGTTTTAGTTTGTGCAGTTTTATTTAGCATGATGGCTGTGCAGGCTGAAGATGTGGCAACGAGCGGAGTCTGCGGATTGGATATGACCTGGAGATTTGAAGGGGATACTCTCTATATAGAGGGTTCAGGCATTATGGACGACTTTGAAGACGGTAAACAGCCGTGGATTCAGTTTAAAGACCAAATGAAAAATGTTTATATCAGTGACGGAATAACATCAGTAGGAAATATGGCATTTGGAAGATATTCAGGAATAACTGAACTTTATCTGCCTGATAGTATCGAAACAATCGGTAACCAGACATTTTTTAAAGCTCTCAGTATGGAAGAGCTAAAATTGCCTGCTAACTTAAAGAGTATAGGGTCATACGGTTTTGGATATACAAATGTATATAAATTTATTCTCAATGCTAATACAAGTTATCCTGGCTGGTGTTTCCAGTGGACTGAAGCCGGGGAGATTGTCCTCCCCAGCAATATGAAAGCTCTCTCATCATATATGTTTACTCAGGCTTATAAACTTAAAAAAATAAATATACCTGAAGGTCTTACTTCTTTCGGAAATAGTGTTTTTGAAGAATGTACATCTCTTCAGGAGATTACTTTGCCGAAAAGCTTAAACAGTATTGGTAACACGGTCTTCAAAAAATGTACAAATCTGAATGAAGTTGTTGTTTTAAATCCTAATATGCAGTATGGAACAGATGTGTTTGCGGATGCCAGAGAAGTCACATTGCTTGGGGAAGTCGGTTCAACAACAGAGGCTTATGCGAATGCCAATGGTATAAACTTCAAACCTATTAATACAATAGGAAGCAATATTAAGTGGCTCATCAGCAAAGGTGTTTTAAGAATAGAAGGAAATGGTGCTATCCCTAACTTTGAAGAAGGAGGAACACCGTGGAACAGTGATGCTGATGAAATTACATCGGTTACAATCAGCGAAGGAATAAATTCAATCGGTAATTATGCGTTTGCGGACATTGGAGAAATTGAGGACATATCTTTACCTACAAGCTTAAGCAAGGTTTCGGAAACTGCGTTCGGGGATATGGAACTTTTCAAAATTATCAGAGAAAATGTTGGTATAGCTCCGCTCGGCACGATTTATACAATAAGAGTGCTCAAAAACGACAACAATATTTATTCTTTGATGCTGGGTGTTGCTGTGTATGAAGAGGAAATGGGAGAAGACGGAATTTATCTTAAAACAAAGGGTATTAAGTTTACTCCTGTTGTTATCGATACTGACAAAAGAGGTGTTGATAATTACAATGCCAGCACAGTAGGAAGTAATGAAACAAATGTTGTTAAAACTTTCTTATGGGAATACCCATATATGACAGATTTTAAAACTAATGCAGAGCAAGGTACAAATAAATTGTCCAGTGAAAAGTATTCATATATAAATGACGGCAAAATCAAAATTTCAGGCTCTCTTGGAAGCGACGCAACCGGTGAAGTTACATTATTTATCGTACCGGAGGAGTGTGATATGTCAGACGAAGAGACTTGGCAAACGGCGGCTCCTGTACACGCAGATTGTCAGACAGTTGATTATGACGGAGGATATGAATTTAATGTTGCTTTTGCCAAAGAAGGGGCATACAAGGCATATATAGGAAATTCGTCTCTTGAAAGTCCCCGTGAAATTACAGTAATTTACACAAATAAGGAAAACAGTAAGCAGGCGATTTCTGAACTTAACGGTGCGGTGAGTGCTGAAGAAGTGAAGTCGTTAATGAATAATAAGATATCTTTGCAGCTGTTCAGCGACCTTTATGACGAAAATATAGGGGATGAAGAAATAGTTAAATCTGCCTCTGAAATATTATTTGCATATCTTGAAAATGAAACTGTAGAAGATGGGGATGATGCTCAGGCGGCGATATATAAGGCTCTTGTTATTACACTTATTAACAGTGATAAGATTGATGACATAACAAAATATGCGGAAGAAATTTCAATAAACGATAAGGAAGCTTTAGATTATATAAAATTTGAAAAAGGCAACGATATAACAGAAATGGTGAAAAGTTGCCAAAATGACAGCATTGAAAATTTTGATAAAAATTATACAGAAGCAATTTTAAGAACTTTAATCAAATACAATAACGGTACAGACGAAATCAAGAATGGATTGATTAAATATGCAGATTTGATAGGAATAAACGAATCCGATATCACAGATTCTTTGTGCCAGAGTATGGCGGGGACAGATTTTGCTTCGCTTGATAAAATAGCTGAATATGTTGATTCCTATGAGGCTCCATCACAAGGCGGTGGTGGCGGAGGCTCTTCCGGCGGTGGCGGTGGCTCATCGGCAGGCGGCGGGTCATCAAAGAAAGACAAAGAAACAGGTAAGTTTGATAATCATACATTCGAAATTACAAACAGCGAAACAGAAAATTCGGGAGTAATTCAGGTAAACCCTTTTGATGACCTTAAAGGTTTTGAATGGGCAGAAAGCTCTATTGTGAATTTATTCAAAAAAGGTGTGGTTTCAGGTAAAGCAGAAAGAAGCTTTTGTCCGCAGGATAATATAACAAGAGAAGAATTTGCAAAGCTTGTTGCTGCGGCGGTAAATATCAATGTAAAAAGCAATGCAGTTCCTTTTGAAGATGTTTCTGAAGGAGACTGGTTTTATGAATATGTCAGCACTCTTTACAGTGCAGGTATTATAAATGGCGTTAATGAAACAATGTTCGGAACGGGAACAAAAATTACCCGTCAGGACGCCGTTGTAATGATAGACAGAGTAATGGAAAAGTGCAGTTTGATAGAGGAAGATTATGAGAAAGTCGATGACTTTAGAGACAGTATCCTGATAAGCGATTATGCTCTTGAAAGTATTAATAGGCTTAAAAGCAACGGCTTGATAGCGGGGGATGAAAACAATAGTTTTAATCCTAAGAATTTCATAACAAGGGCAGAGGCGGCTGTGATGATTTTCAGAGTGTATGAAAAAGCGACGGCTACCAATTAAATTAAGAAGGGAGAACAATGATGAAAAGAATTACTGCGATAATACTGATATTTTGCTTATGCTTGATTCAGCTTACTTCTTTTGCTACAGTGCAGTCGGCGGAGCAGGAAATATATATATCCAAAGAATTGAAAAAAGCAGTTGAAGTTTTCAAATATATAGATATACTGGAAAATGACTTTAACATTGAAAAAGCAACGACGGAGAAAATAACAAGAGCGGATTTTGCCGTATATCTTGCTAAAGCTCTGAAGTTTGACGGAAGCTTTAAGGATATTTATTTCACTGATGTGGATAGCCGACATATTGCCGTTAACGAAATAGGTTTTTTGGTTGAAAATGGAATTATTTCTCTAGCTCAGGATAATATGTTTGATCCCAATGACCCGGTACGTGCCGAACAGGCCGTTAAAATGATGTTCAAGGCTAATGGCTACGACGTTGTTGCCGATGCAGTAGGTGGATATCCCGCAGGATACTTGCAGACTGCAAACAAATTAAAACTTATATCGGATATAGAAAATACGGATTCATTGACAGTTGCTGAGGCACTTGTTATAATGTACCGTATGATGGAGATTGGAGTATATTCTCCTGTTATAATGTCTCAAAATGAAATGGCGTATGCGGGGGATGGAGATACTTTATTATCACTCTATTGGAATATCTATATCAAAATAGGTCAGCTTGAGTCTATTTACGGAATGTCAGTAAATGAGGGCTATGTTGAAGAAAAAAATCAGGTTATAATCAACGGTGAAAAATATATAAATAACAGCAATGTAGATTTAAAGGAATTAATAGCTTCAGATATTGAGCTCTTATACTATAAGGATAAAGAAACCAGAGGGTTTATATATGCAGAGGTTTATGGGAGGGAAGAAAAACAGATTATCAGCACAGATGATATTATAGGTTTTGATTCACTAAACTACAACTTGAAATATTATCACAAAAACACAGCTAAAGAAAAAGCTCTCTCAAGACAAATGTGTTTCATCTATAACGGAAGAGTCTATACAGGAAAACTTGATACAATCTTTAATAGGATAAAATCGGGCGAATATAAGGGTGAAATGCAGATTAAAATTATAAATGACAAGACGTATGTAATCTTAAATGCATACAAGGTTTATGTAATTGGACAAAATACGATAGAAGGTAGTACAATTCTTTATAACAAGCTTAATCCTGCTGACACAAAGGAATTGGTGAAATTCGACCAGGTTATAGTTAAACGTACAAACGGTACGGAAATGGATATCAAAACCGGTATTGGCAACATTGTGTCCATTGCAGAATCTATGGATGGAGTATGTATTGAAATTATAGCTTGCGATACAAAAATTGGCACAGTTAAATTGTTAGGCGAAAAAACTCTGAAAGCAGATGATAGTGAATATAAGATTGACGAATATGTCAAGAAAAACGGACTTTTGCCAACAAATATGACAGGAAATTATACTGTTTACATAGACAAATTCGGAGAGATTGTATATGCTGAATTTATGGCTGACCAGTATATGTTCGGCTATGTAATTAATTCACACATTGAAGATGGACTATCTGATAATATTAATTTTAAAATTCTTAACGAAAATAACGAAGTGAAAATTTACAAAGCGGCATCTTCGGTAAATATTGACGGAAGCCGATATAAAGGAAAAGGCGTGCACGATGCTCTTTGCCAAACTGCGGATACATTGTCAGAAAGCAATGTACCTGTAAGACAGCTTATACGATTTATGGTTAACACAAACGGAGAAATTTCCAAAATTGATACCGTAAGAAAAGGTAATTCGGAAAGTGATGAAAGTCTGCACCATAAGAACTATGGTCTGAATCAGACAAGATTCGAGTATAATTACAGCGGATTTGGTCCTAATATGACAGTAGATACAAAAACGACAAAGCTATTTTTAGTACCGAGCGTTGACAGCGATGGGTATGTGTATCAGGACTGGAACGGAATCGGCTGGTATTGGTCTCCGACACCACAGAATTATCTGCTTGATGATGATGGAAATAAGGTTAAAGAAGACGACTCTATGTTTTTGGCAAACGACTTTAATTATTTGACTGTTGGCCAATTCTATAGTGCGGAAGGGTTTAAGGTTAATGATGACGACCTTGTAACAGAAGCTGTTATCTGTTATTACAATGTGTATAAAGAGTCAAGTGAAGTTGTAATGATTTCTGACATATATGAAGGAACATCTGCAGACGGCACTGCTGTAAAGTTTTTGAGCGGTTATTCAAGATTCGGAGCAGTTAACTATGAAGTAGAATATGCTTCGGCTGTGGAGGGACTCAATAAAGGCGATTTGGTAAGACTTAGCCATAACTATAAAACCAATGCGATTTGCAGAGTTCAAAGAGTATATAATGTATTAACCCATGACTTTGAAAACAGAGAACAACTGCCAGTCTCTACTCCTGCAGAGACTTATGTAACTCCGTGGTTCCAGGGATATGTTAAATATGATAATGACCTCGGTGTTGTTACAGAAGCTTATTATTCCGAAAGCCGACAGCTTGCGAAAGGTGATGTTATGAAAAAGCAAGGAAGTTATATTAGCATAGACTGGGACGGTGACCGTGTTGCTGACGAAGTACATAATATTTCTGGTCTCGTATTAATCACTAAATCTGAAAATGACAGATACGGCGTTGTAGTCGGAACCGGCTCTAATGACGATATACTTGATTATGAAACCGTAGGGGAAAACTGTTCCAAGGTGGTAATCAGTTCAATTTATCTTTCGGGAAGAGCGGTGTTTATTTTTAATTAAGCGTATTATAAAACACTGCCCTAACAAGAGCAGTGTTTTGGGATATTATTTACTTACAGAAAAGGAGTGGATTATATGAAAATAATCGAAAAAATCAGGAATAGAGCAGAGGCAATATGTGAACACAGACAGCCCGTCATTGCCTTTACCGGGGATAGCGTAACACAAGGGTGTTTTGAAGTGTATGTAAAAGACGGCGGAGTTGTTGAAACGATATTTGACTCTTCAGAGAGCTATGCGGAAAAAATAAAAAAGATTTTGGGATTGTTTTTTCCATCAGCAAATGTTACAATTGTAAATACGGGAATAAGCGGAAACAGAGCGGAGATTGGTCTTAAGAGACTTGAAAGTGATGTGCTTAGTGTTAATCCTGATTTGACGGTGGTGTGCTTTGGGTTAAATGATTCCAACCAGAAGCAGGATGGGCTCGAAAAATATAAAAATTCACTTCGACAAATATTTGCGAAGCTCAAAAATGCGGGAAGTGAAGTTATTTTTATGACGCCTAATATGAGTACGGACAGAGTTGATTTTTCTATAAAAGAAAAGGAAATTCAAGGTGCGGCTAAAAGAGTTGCAGCAACTGTAAATGAAGGTTGGCTTGATAAATATATTCAGGAAGCAATGAAGGTTTGCGAGGAAGAAAATATTCCTGTTTGTGATTGCTATGGAATGTGGAAAACACTACATAACAATGGGGTGGATATTACTTCTATACTCTCAAATAAGATAAATCATCCAACAAAAGAAATGAACTGGATGTTTGCCTATGAATTGGTTAAGACAATGTTTGAAAAATAATGAAAATGGAGTAGGCTATGGATAAATTTTATATTAGATTTTGTTTACAGCGGATGCAAGGTGCAGTGGAAGAAAATTTCCCTTACGAATGTATAATGGACGCCTCGGCAGAAGAGATTTCCTCTTTCATCAATGAATGTGACGAGTGGCAAGGACGGCAGGCGGATGAAATTTGTGCATCAATGAAATTAGGGGAGCTGAAAGGTAAAAGGGTACTGTTTGTGGGAGACTCGATAACTGCTGACAGAATGAGCTACAGGGGAATTGTAACAAAGGCGGCACAACTTGTTGAATACAATGCAGCAATATCAGGAGCTGTTTCAACCGATATGTTCCGTCATTTAAAACAATATATTCAAAACTTTAATCCTGATATTATTTCAATAATGATTGGCTCAAATGATTCTTTGATCATAGCTGATAAAAAAAATCTTGTAAGTAAAAGAGAATATGAAGATAATATTGAAAAGATAATACACATCAGTAAGGAATCGGGGGCAAAGGTGATGATATCGACCATACAGCCGGTAGATGAAAAGCGGTTTAACTCACCCAATAAAACAAATAATAATGCAAATATAACTGATTATTGCAATATTATACGAAATCAGGCGATGAAAAACAACATTTCATTGAATGATTTTGCTGATGCCATAAAAGATGAGTCCATAAAAAAACTTATCGAAAATGATGGTGTGCATTTAACCCCGTATGGGCAATCTTGTCTTGCGAAACAATGGCTGAACACGATTATAGAAACCAATAATTAATATAGGGGGATAAATATGGTTTATGATAAAATAAGCGGATTTTCAGATGAAATTGATGCAAAAGTTGATGTGCAGTTTGAGGTTTTAAACAAGCTTGGAATTAAATATTTTGAACCGAGAGGAATTGACGGGAAAAATATTTCTGCTTTGACAGAAGATGAAGCAAAAGCCCTCAAGACTAAAATGGATAAGTGCGGAATTAAGGTATCATCAATCGGCTCCCCGATTGGAAAAGTTAAAGTTACCGATGATTTAGATGAGCATTTTGAGTTGTTTAAGAGAGTTGTTGCTATTGCGAAAATCCTTGATGCAAAATACATAAGAATGTTCAGCTTCTTTCACGAAGGTGGCGAATGGACAGCAGACGAAAGAGAAGTTGTATTCTCAAACCTTAAAAGAATGATACAATATGCAAAGGAAAACGATGTTGTTCTTCTTCACGAAAACGAGAAGGATATTTACGGTGACATCGCACCAAGATGTCTTGATTTAATGGAAAATCTGTATTGCGATAACTTTAAAGCCGTGTTTGACCCTGCCAACTTCGTTCAAAGCGGTCAGGATACAAAAGAAGCATATGAGATGCTTAAAGAATATATCGAATATATGCATATTAAAGACGCTTTATTCAAAGATGGCAGCGTTGTTCCATCAGGCTTTGGTGATGGAAATGTTGAATATATATTAAGAGGGCTTTTTGAAAACGGATTTAACGGATTTTTAAGTTTAGAGCCACATCTTGGTAGCTTTGAGGGGCTTGCTGAGCTTGAAATGGGAGACTTGATGAAAGACCTTCCAAAAAGCGGAGAAGGAACATTTACAGTTGCACATAATGCACTTTTAAAAATTCTTGAAGGAATAGAGGGATAATTATGGAAAAGGTAAGACTTGGCGTTGTTGGTTACGGGAATATGGGAACAGCCCACGCCAAAAATGTTAATGACGGTCAGGTTAATAATATGACATTAACCGCAATCTGCGATATTTCTGAAGCAAGACGGGAAAAGGCAAAAGAAAATTATCCGGAAATTGTAATTTTTGATAATGCGGAGGAAATGTATAAAAGCGGTATTTGCGATGCAGTTTTAATTGCGGTTCCGCATTATTCTCATCCCGAATTGGCAATCAAAGCCTTTGAGTACGGATTAAATGTTTTAATAGAAAAACCCGCAGGTGTTTATACAAAGCAGGTAAAAGAAATGAATGATGCGGCGGCAAAATCTGACAAAGTATACGGTATAATGTATAACCAGCGAACAAACCCTGTTTATCAGAAAATCCGTGATATGATTAAAAAGGGTGAGCTTGGACATATCAAGAGAATAACCTGGATAATAACAGACTGGTACAGACCGCAGGCGTATCATGACAGCAGCACATGGCGTTCCACATGGAAAGACGAGGGCGGCGGTGCTTTAATTAACCAGAATCCTCACCAGCTTGATTTGTGGCAATGGATGTTCGGTATGCCTGATAAGATTTTTGCAAAAGTTTCATTTGGGAAATACTATGATATTGAAGTTGAAGACGATGTTATGGCATTTTTGGAATATGACAATGGAACAACAGGCGAATATATCACTTCAACAGGGGAAGCTCCGGGGACAAACCGCCTTGAGATTGCCTGCGATATGGGTAAACTTGTTGTTGAGAATAATCAGCTTGTGTTCCACAGAAATGTTATTTCCGAGCGTGAGCATAACAGAGTGAATCGGATTCCATTTGCTCAGCCTGAATGTTGGAAATGTGAAATCCCGGTTGATTTTTCGGGAGGAAAACAGCATGTTGGTATCCTGCAGAACTTTACCAATGCAATTTTAAACGGTCAGGAACTTTTGGCAAAAGGTGAAGAGGGAATAAACGGCTTGACTATTTCCAATGCAATTCACTTAAGTGGTTGGACAGGGGAAACTGTTGATGTTAAAAACTTCCCTGATGACAAATTCTATGATATTCTTCAGGATAAAATCAAGAATTCAACCGTTGTAAAAAAAGAACAGCAAATCGTAGTTGAAGATAATTCAAGTACATATTGATAAGGTGACAAAAATGAAAAATGTTTGCATTGTGGGGTTTGGCGCCATAGCCCCAATTCATATTTCTGCGGTAAATAACTGTAAAAGCGCAAATCTTTACGGTATTTGCGATATTGATTTGAGAAAAAAACAGACTTGTGAAGCTGAATATGAAGCGAAATTTTACTCCGACTTTGATGAGGCGTTAAAGGATGAAAATATAGATGCGGTTCATATCTGCACACCTCATTATCTGCATTTTGAAATGATAGAAAAGGCTCTTAATGCTGGCAAAAAGGTTGTTTGTGAAAAACCCGCAGTTATAACAATAGAAGAACTGGAGCTGCTTAAGAACCTTGAAAAAGTTAACGATGTTTGCTTTGTGGTGCAAAACAGACTTAATAAAAGTATTACCAAATTAAAGGAACTTGCAGATAGTAAAAAGTTTGGCAAAATTATAGGTGTTAAGGGAATTTTAACATGGTGCAGAACAAAAGAATACTACACTTCA
The DNA here is from genome assembly GCA_045646365.1 of Clostridia bacterium. Classification (GTDB taxonomy): domain Bacteria; phylum Bacillota; class Clostridia; order Monoglobales; family Monoglobaceae; genus SIG454. The sequence goes on along the minus strand of JAZRKP010000022.1, from coordinate 3,107 downwards.
TCTGACTGGAAAGGTAAATTCAGAACCGAGGGTGGAGGAGTTTTAATCAATCAGGCTATCCATGTCCTTGATTTGATGAAATATTTCGCAGGGGATATTACGAGCGTTAAAGCTAATGCAATGAACTATTCCCTTAATGAATATATTGAAGTTGAGGACACATTTTCTGCATATCTTAAATTTGAAAATGAGGTGACGGGAATATTCTTTGCCACCAATGCATACAAAGCCAATGATGATTTTCAGATTAGCATAATCTTTGAAAATGGAACGGCGGATTATGTTTTCGGAAAACTTTTTATAAATGGCGAAGAAGTCTGTGAAAACGAAAAAGAAACTATCGGGAAAAAACATTGGGGTACAAGTCATGATAAAATGATTTGTGATTTTTACGATAATAATACTTATTTTAACTTTAGCGACATAGAAAACACTCATAAGGCAATGTTTGCTATGTATAAAAGTGCAAAAGAAAACGGAAAGGAAATAATGCTATGAAAATGACATTTCGTTGGTATGGAGAAGATGACCCCGTAACACTTCAAAAAATACGGCAAATCCCCTGCGTATCGGATATAACAACTGCAGTATATAAGCAGGTTGGAACAGTTTGGGAAGACGGTGAAATTGCGGAAATCAAAAAACAATGTAACGATAACGGACTGACTATGGAAGTTATCGAATCTATTCCCGTGCATGAAGATATAAAGCTTGGCAGAGGTAAGTATAAGGAATACATAGAGGTATTTAAGGAAAATATCAGACGGGTTGCAAAGGCGGGAGTTAAGTGCGTTTGCTATAACTTTATGCCTGTGTTTGACTGGACTCGTTCAAACCTTGAATGGGTGAATGAGGACGGCTCGACATCTCTCGTTTATCACAAAAGCGATGTTGATAAAATGGACCCGACGAAACTGACTCTTCCCGGTTGGGATGCTTCATATTCCCCTGATGAGGTTTCTGATTTGATTAAAGCCTATCAGCAAATCGGAGAAGAAGGACTCTGGAAAAACCTTGAATATTTTATAAAGGAAATTATGCCTGTTGCAGTAGAATGTGATGTTAATATGGCAATACATCCGGATGACCCACCGTGGAGTATCTTTGGTATTCCGAGAATTATAACAAATGAGGCAAATCTTGACAGATTCTTAAGCCTCTATGACGATACTCATCACGGACTTACCCTTTGCAGTGGTTCTCTTGGATGTGCAACATTTAATGATTATACAGCTATGGTCAGAAAATATGGCAGTATGGGCAGAATCCATTTTGCGCATATCAGAAATATAAAGATAATGGAAGATGGCTCATTTGAAGAAAGCGGACATTTTTCAGAGTGCGGTTCACTTGATATTGTTGAAATCTTAAAGGCTTATCATGAGGTAGGGTTTAAAGGTTACCTCCGCCCTGACCACGGAAGAATGATATGGGGCGAAACAGGAAAACCGGGCTATGGTCTTTATGACAGAGCGCTTGGCGCTATGTATATGGCGGGAATATGGGAAGCTCTTGAAAAAGGAGAGAAATAATGAAAATACCTTTTGAAATAGATTTAAAAGATAAAGTTGTTGTAATAACGGGAGCAGGGGGAGTCCTTTGCTCAATGTTTGCAAAAGCAATGGCGAAAACCAATGCGAAAGTTGCCCTTCTTGATTTGAATGAGGAAATGGCAAAACAGTATGCCGATGAAATTACAAAAGATGGCGGTATTGCCAAAGGCTATAAATGCAATGTTTTGGATAAGGAAAGCATAGAAGAAGCGCATAATCAAATCTTAAAGGATTTTGGAACTTGCGATATTTTAATCAATGGTGCAGGCGGAAATAACCCGAAAGCAACAACCGATAACGAATATTTTAAGAGTGAGGATATGGGAAGTTTGAAAACCTTCTTTGATTTGGATAAAGAGGGTGTTGAATTTGTGTTTAACTTAAACTTCCTGGGAACACTTCTCCCAACACAGGTGTTTGCAAAGGATATGCTCAACAAAGAAGATGCAAGTATAATCAATATTTCGAGTATGAACGCTTTCACGCCTTTAACCAAAATCCCTGCATATTCGGGAGCAAAAGCGGCGATATCAAACTTTACACAATGGCTTGCAGTTCATTTCTCAAAAACTAACATAAGATGCAATGCAATAGCCCCCGGATTCTTCGTGACAAAACAGAATGAAAAATTGCTTTTTAATGAAGACGGAACGCCAACCCCGAGAACAGATAAAATCTTATCTGCAACCCCAATGGGAAGATTCGGCAAGGCAGAGGAACTTATCGGAACGCTTTTGTTCCTCGTTTCAAAAGAGGCATCAAGTTTTGTAAACGGAACGGTTATCCCTGTTGACGGCGGATTTTCCGCATATAGCGGAGTGTAAAAAGGGGATAAATAAAAAAAGTGTACAGATAAACGAAAACTGGACACGCAGTTGGAGATTTACTCAGAAAATCCTTGAATTTTGCTAAAAGGTTTGTAGGGTAAAATTGGAAAACCAGCGAGAAAATATTATCAAAATCAGACTGAAAATTTATATCAAAAACAAGAAAACCGCTTGATATCAAGCGGTTTTCTTTGTATCAACCTTTCGGTTGTTTTATGGGTGCAGGGGCAGGATTAAAGCCGATGACCGACCGGTTATGAGTCAAAATCCTTCATTTAGTTATAGGTATTAATCAAACATGTTATAAAAATGCCTAATCAAATGCCGCTACTAATTTTAACATCAAATAATAAATATTCACAAGTCACAATATGTTACATATTTTTAATTAGTGTGCAAATCCTGTCAAACTTAATATTTTCACTCACATATTATCACCATGATATGCTATACGCATATTCCGTAAGGCTACGGTTCATAGAAAAATGAAAGGGGATAATGTATGAATTTCAAAAACAAAAGATTTATTTCAAAGGGAGCAAGCTCAAAAGTGAGCTTGCTCCTTCAGATTTTTATGTGGAGTTGCATAGATAATATGCCACCGCCCAAAGATTATCTGCAAGTGTTTAAATGCACCATGTGCGATAATAAACAAAAAATAACTCACATTCAGGAAGAGCCTGAATACGAACGGGAGTATCTGTTTTATGCGGATGCTCCTTTTTTC
>JAZRKP010000021.1:0-1065 GCA_045646365.1 Clostridia bacterium | reverse complement strand
TTAAGGTTTTGTTCTCTGAATTTCTTCCAGATGAGATGACCTTTCATCTCATGTTTAGGAATCTTTCAGGGTTGCATTGCTGTTTATTTGTCAAGGTTCTGTTGTTGCTTCTCAGCAGCAACTTGTTCATCTTAGCACAAGCGCTTTGCTTTGTCAACAACTTTTTTCAAGATTTTTTATTTTTCTCAGCTGCCTCTCTGAGCTCTCGCTCCTACCGGCTGCCTTGAAAAACAAAATCATCTTTCGGCTCTCTTCTCGATCTCTCTCGTCAATCGCCTTTGGCATTTTATCAAATGTTTTCACATTTGTCAACACCTTTTTTCAAGAAATTTTCATTTTCTTTTTCACCTTACGGAGCTCGCTCTGTCCGGTTCCTTTTCCAACTCCAATCTCTTACGATGTCCCTCGCTTCCGTTCCCTTCCGCTTCCGTTCTCACCGCTGTGCCTTCCCGTCCGCTTTCGCTTTCGTTCCTGACACACGCTCCAGTATCTGATCTCTCTTCCACTTGAGCTGAACTTACGCTTCTCCTCCGATCACTCTTCGGTTCTTCGTTTTCATTTTCGCTCTCTCGTTGAGCGCTTGTTTATAATACAAAAAGCTGTTGCATTTGTCAACAGCTTTTTTAAGAAATTTTCATCTTTTTCTGAATTGTATGACTTTTAGTACAATTTCGCTTTTAACGCGTCTAAAAGCACTCCTAAAAGATTGTATTTATACAACCCTGTTAAGATTGGATTTTCCCTTATCATCAACATCAGTTGTTCTTCCAGTACGCCTAGATCCACATACATAAATATGCAACACATCACCCAATATATGATCAGTGTCTCTGCAACACCTATCACTAATCCAAGAAGTTTATCTGCACTGCTTACAACCGGAAGTTTTGATATCACCTTTGCTGAGAAAAAAACAATCTTTAGTATACTATATATTACACTTACTATTACAATGGCTACTACAAATAGTACAATTCCTATATAATTTTCTGCGTGGTACATATGAATGGTCATGCTAAGCAATCCCAAAACCAATGCCACGAAAACCAAATTGACAAACGCGAT
>JAZRKP010000020.1:0-26540 GCA_045646365.1 Clostridia bacterium | reverse complement strand
AGCATATAGAGTTTCTTGTTTTCAACTGTGAACTCCATATCCTGCATATCTCTATAATGGTCTTCCAAAATAGCACAAACCTTTTCAAATTCAGCAAATGCTTCAGGGAACTTTTCAGCCATCTGAGCGATTGGCATTGGTGTACGAACACCGGCAACAACGTCTTCACCCTGTGCGTTTACAAGGAATTCACCCATAAGGCCTCTGTCACCAGTAGCTGGGTCTCTTGTGAAGGCAACACCTGTACCACAATCGTCACCCATGTTACCGAATGCCATCATCTGAACGTTAACAGCTGTACCCCATGAATAAGGGATATCGTTGTCACGACGGTAAACATTAGCTCTTGGGTTATCCCATGAACGGAATACGGCTTCAACAGCACCCATAAGCTGTTCCTTTGGATCAGTTGGGAAGTCCTTACCGATTTTGCTCTTGTATTCAGCTTTGAAAGCCATAGCGAGTTCCTTAAGGTCATCAGCTGTAAGCTCGATATCCTGAGTTACGCCTTTAGCTTCCTTCATTTCGTCGATAAGCTGTTCGAAGTATTTCTTACCAACTTCCATAACAACATCAGAATACATCTGGATAAATCTTCTGTAACAGTCCCAAGCCCAACGAGCGTTGCCTGTCTTTGCTGCCATTGTTTCAACAACATCTTCGTTAAGACCGAGGTTTAAGATTGTGTCCATCATACCTGGCATAGAAGCTCTTGCACCAGAACGAACAGAAACGAGAAGAGGATTCTCCTTGTCGCCGAACTTCTTACCGCAGATAGCTTCCATCTTAACGATGTTTTCCATAATTTCAGCCTGGATAGCGTCGTTTATTTTACGACCATCCTCATAGTACTGAGTACAAGCCTCAGTTGAAACCGTGAAACCCTGAGGAACAGGGAGACCGATTTTTGTCATCTCAGCGAGGTTAGCACCTTTACCGCCGAGGAGTTCACGCATAGATGCGTCACCTTCACTAAAAAGATAAACGAATTTTGCCATTTTAGTTCCTCCTAAAAAAATATATAAATTTAATTATTTGCTATTTGTTTTTGCGAAGCTCTTTGAAAAATTCTTTCATAATTTCAGAACATTCGTCCTGTAAAACTCCGCCGACGGCATTGACTTTCTGAGTCACACCGTCAAGATTTGGCATATCAATAAGCGAGCCGACAGCTCCGCCTTTTTTATCATAAGCCCCGAAATAAAGGTTTTTAATCCGTGACTGAATGATAGCGCCTGCGCACATAAGACAAGGTTCTAAGGTAACATACATATCACACTGAAAAAGCCGCCATCCACCAAGCTTTCTGCAAGCTTTATCAAGAGCGATAATCTCAGCGTGGCAAAGGGCATTCTTCTTTGTTTCACGAAGATTGTGTCCTCTGGCGATAATCTTCCCGTCCTTAACAATAACGGCACCGATTGGCGTTTCGCCTTTTGCATAGGCTTTTTTTGCCTCAGCAATGGCTTTTCTCATAAAATTTTCGTGGATATTCATAGGCTTGTCCTAAACATATACAAAAAAGCACAAAAAACCAAAAGCCTTTTCTTATCCGAAATCGGAAAGGAAAGAACCTTTGTTTTGTGTATTTGATTTTAAAGGTTGATTACTGAATGAAGCTTTTAAGCTCTTCGGTAATAGCAGCGCAGTCATCAGAATGGATTTCAACTTTGATAGGCTTGCTTAAATCAAGGCTGAAAATACCCATAATTGACTTTGCATCAACGACATATCTTCCAGAAGTAAGGTCGATTTCGTGGTCATACTTATTAACGATGTTTACGAAGTTTTTCACATCATTTATAGAGCTGAGCACAATGTTAAAAGTTGTCATAGACATACCTCCTAAAAATTTATCACTACTATTATACAATTTTTTCTTGCATTAGTCAATAAAAAGTTGTATAATTTTATAACAAAATTTATTTTTAAATTTATTTAAGATTTGGGTGTTTTATGGAAAAGTCAGTTAAATTTATAACTTTGGGTTGTAAAACCAATATTTATGAAAGCGATGCTATGGCAAGTCTGTTCAGAGAAAAGGGGTATAAGATTACCGACGGAGTTGCGGATGTGTATATTATAAATACCTGCACGGTAACGGGAACAGGTGCACAAAAGTCAAGACAGGCGATTAGCCGTGCGGTCAGGGAAAATCCTGATGCGGTTGTGGCGGTTATGGGGTGTCTTGCGCAGACGGAAAGTGAGGTTATCCGTAATCTTGACGGGGTTGACATTGTTTGCGGAAACAGTGGTAAGGGTGAAATTGTCACTCTCGTCGAGAGAGCATTTGCGGAAAAGGCACAGATTCTCTCTTGCAGTGATATAATGGAGGAGGAGCTTTTCGAAGAAATTTCTCTTGCGGAGGAGCAAAGCCGAATAAGAGCCAATGTTAAAATTGAGGATGGTTGTAATAATTATTGCTCATATTGTATAATTCCATACGCCAGAGGTAAGGTTCGGTCAAGGAATATTGACCGAATAGAGGAAGAGGTTAAGGCTCTTGCGGAAAAAGGCTATCTTGAAATTGTCCTGACGGGAATACATATTGGCTCATACGGCAAGGACCTGAAAAACGGTCTGTCTCTTATAGATGTCATTGAGAGAGTATGCAGTGTTGAGGGGATAAAGAGAGTGCGTCTTGGCTCTTTGGAACCTGTTGTTATCACGGAAGATTTTGTCAACCGTGCAAAAAAACTGAAAAATCTCTGTCCGCATTTTCATATGTCACTGCAAAGCGGGTGCGATGAAACATTAAAAAGAATGAACAGACACTACACGGCAGATGAGTTTTACAATGCAGTTAAACTGCTTCGGGAGAATATCTCCGATACTGCAATAACAACCGATGTTATTGTCGGCTTCCCTGGTGAAACAGAGGAAGAGTTTGAAAAGTCCTATGAATTTTGCAAAAGTATAGGCTTTATGCAAATGCACATTTTCAAATATTCTTCAAGAAAAGGCACAAGGGCGGAAAAGTTTCCAAATCAGCTCTCTAAAAAGGTGAAGGAGGAGCGGAGCCGTAAACTCCTTAACCTTGCGGAAAAAATGCAAAAAGAGTTTTATTTATCGTATAAAGGTAAGGAAATTGAGGTTCTTGCTGAACAGCTTAAAGGTGATGTTTATCATTGCACAACCTCAAATTATATGGATATTTATGTTAAATGCGATACGGAAATTTCGGGAGAATTGAAAATCGTAAAACTTGACGGAATCGGCGGGGGAGAAATTGTAAAATAATGTTGATTTGACGGATTTTTTATGTTATAATGAATTTGTTGAGGATTAAATCAATAAAATGTATAGAGGTTTAAACGGAGGGAATTATTGTGATTAAAAAAAGAAGTGTTGTGACTGCCATTGTTTTGACTTTCCTGACTTGTGGCCTGTATTCGATTTACTGGATGATTGTTTTAAATGATGACACAAACAGATTGTCGGGAAGAACGCAGGATTTCTCAGGCGGAATGGTTTTGCTTCTCAGCATTATAACTTGCGGAATATACGCTTATTATTGGTATTATATAATGGGCGAAAAGCTTGACAGGGTTGCTGAAGAAAAGTGTGAGCCAAAGCAGAGCAGGGGACTTGTTTATCTTGTTTTGGGACTTTTCGGATTAGGAATTGTTTCTTACGCACTTATGCAGGATAGCCTTAATAAATTAGGCTGATATGAACGGGGAACAGAAAATCCGTTTTAAACAAAAGCTGAAACCGTTGCTTGCAGTGGCCTTTGTCGGAATTTGTTATTATATCTGGATATTGGTGACGGGATTGAAAATTCCTTGTATTTTCAATGAATTGACGGGGTTTTTGTGTCCTGGTTGCGGAATAACAAGAATGTTTATGGCTTTATTTCGGCTTGATTTTAAGACCGCTTTTGGCTATAACCAAGCTATGTTCTTTATCTTACCCGTGTTTTCGGCGGTTTACCTGTATGAAACATATCGCTATGTTAAGTCGGGCGAAACAAAGAATACGGTGGTTTCGGAGATTGTTATGGCAGGGTGCGGGATTGGACTTTTAGTTTTTGGAATAATCAGAAATATATAATTTTATGGAGGTTTATTATGAACTATAAAATGAATATTGCGGGACTTGACAGAGAGCTTCCGCTTTGCAAGGTTACAGACGATTTGTATATCGGAGCATTTGTTATTTTCGGGGATGCACCTTTGACGGTTGCCTGTGCAAGAGAACTTTTAAAGAGAGCACCGGAATATGATTATCTTATAACCGCAGAGGCGAAAGGTATTCCGCTTATCCACGAAATGGCAAGACAGAATAATGATGATTTCTATGTTCTTGCAAGAAAAGCACCGAAACTTTATATGTCAGATATTTTTGAGGTTACTGTTAACTCAATAACAACGGAAAAGGAACAGGAACTCTTCCTTGACGGTCACGATGCCGAAAGAATGAGAGGAAAGAGAATATTGATTGTTGATGATGTTATTTCAACTGGTGAGTCTTTAAATGCTATTGAACAGCTTGTTGAAAAAGCGGGCGGAAATGTTGTCGGAAGAATGGCAATTCTTGCAGAGGGGGATGCTCAGGACAGAGAAGACCTGATTTATCTGGAAAAACTTCCGCTTTTTAATCCTGACGGAACAATTAAGGAATAAGACTTAAAAGGGTGACATCAGATAATATATGAATAACATAATGAAAAATAAAAGAACCTTATGGGCAACCTTTGCGGCGTTCTTTTCAAATTTTATATTTGGATTCAGTTTTCTGTTTTCAAACACGGCGCTAAAATATGCAAGCCCGTCAGTTCTTCTGGCACTTCGGTTTGTTTTTGCGTTTGCAGTAATGAATTTGCTTGTTGTATTACGAATAGTTAAACTGAACTTTAAAGGGAAGAATATCTGGCAGGTTGTTTTAATGGGACTTATGCAACCCGTTGTGTATTTCTACTGTGAAAGCTACGGAATGAAAATGTCGTCTGCAACTTTTGCGGCAATAATGATTGCTCTTGTCCCTGTTGGTGCAACGATTTATTCAGCACTTTTCATGAAAGAACCGCCAACGCTTTTACAAGCGATTTTCGGAATAATCTCTGTGCTTGGTGTTATATTATTGAGCGGAGGCGGAGGCGGAGCGAGCCTTTGGGGAGTAGTTCTCCTCGTTGGGGCGATTGTGTGTGCGGTTGGATTTAATGCAGTAAGCCGAAAAAGTTCAGATGAGTTTAATGCCTTTGAAAGAACATATATAATGTTTGCGGTGGCAAGTATTATTTTCAGTGCTGTTGCATTATTTGAAAACCGAAACGACCTGACTCTGCTTTATACACCGCTTCTTAACGGCAGATTCTTATTATCAATTCTGTATCTTGGCGGATTATCGTCTGTGGTAGCTTTTATGCTTATTAACTATGCAAACAGTCATCTGCCAATCTCAAGAACAACGATATTTTCAAATGTTATAACCGTTGTTTCAATCTTTGTTGGGATTATAATTTTAAAGGATACAGACCTTAGTTTTGCCAATATTTTTTATTCACTGATGATTATAATAGGAATTTTCGGTGTTCAGAAATTTGCAAAGTAAATAAAAAAATCTCACGGCTCATGCCGTGAGATTTTTTTATTTTACTTATTTTCCTCGTCGTAGAGCTCTTTGAAGCTTACTGTGATTTTCATATCTTCTAAAAGACTCTTGTTAACAGAAACCTTTGAATTATCTGTTGTGTAGGTAATTGCATCATTAACTGTTGCAACTCTCTTGACAATGAAGAATCCGTTAGGAGCCTCAATTACCTTGCTGACTTCGTCAATATCAAGCTTAAATGCTACCTTTTCAAATTCGTCAAATTCAGGGAACTGAGCGGTCATTTGTCCTTTTGTTATTTTCATAACATCAGATGCAGTTGAGCCGTTTTCGTCGTACTCTGCAACGAGTGAGCCGAAATCTTCGCCCTTCTTAGCCTTCTTAAGAACTTTATCTGCCTTTTTCTTAGCAGCTGCCTTGTCAACACCGTTTTCTTCGTCAATATAAATAAGAATAGCCTTTAATGAAATTGTACTTGGGTCAGCCTCGTTGTAAATAGTCATATCCTCGCCAATGTATCTATCCGGGTTAGCGTCCATATCATCAACAACTGCCTGATAATCAGCGTAGAGAAGAAGTGCTTCTTTATACTGGGCAACATCTTTGTATCCACTCATTTTAAGGAGCTTTTTAAGGTCCTTGCCGTAGTTTTTCTTGTGGTCCTCGATTTGTTTGTCGATTTCCTCAAGAGCAACCTGTGACGGTTGAATATCGAACTTCTTACCCATAGAAATCACGGAATATAATTCAGTACAGTAGTTAACTGCATTTTCCATAACAATCTGCTTATGAGTTTTATTAGTTTCCTTGTCAGCAATATCAGTCCACTTGAAGTTGTCAAGCTTTGATGTGCTTACAAATCCCATATTATCTGTGCAAAGTTGCTGCTGATACACAACGGCGGAAGATGCAACGATTGTTTCAAAAGTTGAAGTCGGAACATCAATACCGTTAATTTTAAGAGAAAGCTTGTCGCCTGCAATACAGTCTATTGAGTTTTCAATATCCTGATAAGTTATAGTGTGATTTTCGCCGGTCTTGTCAACAAATCTGTTTAAGAAGAAGTATGTAAAGATTGCAACCGTAATGGCAACCACAACGGCAACGGCAATAACAAAACCGTAAATCTTATTATTCTTCTGCGGAACAAAGTCAACAATAGGCTCTTCTTCAGGCTTAAGCTGACCGCAGCTTGGGCATTGGTCCTCTTCGCATTCAGCACCGCAAGTCGCACAAGTCCATACCTGAGGCTCGTTAAAAGTAACAATATCCTCACAGTATTCTTCTGCATCAAGTTCCTCAGTTTCAGCTGTATCGTCCAAAACAGTTTCATCAACTGTCTCTTCTGTAGTTGTTTCAGCATCAACAGAGATTGTTTCTTCTGTTACAGCCTCGGTTTCGTCTGTTTCAATAGCCTCTCCGCAGACAGGACATACCTTTTCGTTGTCCTCAACCATAGCTTCGCATTTACTGCATTTCCACATAGTTTATTTCCTCCTGTGAATTAAATTCAAAAGTATACCGTTTCATTATACTACATCATTTATATTTTTTCAATGGTTTTTTTAATAATGTTTGTGTATTTTTTGTGATTACCCTCTGCATCAATTAAAAATTCAAGGTGCGGCCGTTTTCCGTTCCTGATTGCAACAGTAAGGGGATTCTCCAGAGCCAGAGCGATTGCGTTATCCAGTTCGGGTGGATTTTCGGGGTTAAAATAGAGCCTTAATTTATCATCCTTAACACTGACCTCTGTGAATTTTTTATCCGATGCCATCTTGCGGATAAGGGAAATCTCAAGAAGATTTTCAACCGACGGTGGCATTGAGCCGTATCTGTCGCAGAGTTCGTCCTGCATATCCATTAAATCCTCAGGGGTTTCAATGGCGGCAATTCGCTTATAAACTGAAAGCCTTTGCGAATGTGCGGTGATATACCTTTCAGGAATATACCCGTCGATTGGAATATCAATCAGGGTTTCTGTCTGTTCCTCGGATATTATCCCCTTGTGTGCTTTGATAGCACTGTCGAGCATACGACAGTACATTTCATAGCCAACCGCCTCCATATGCCCGCTTTGTGCCGCACCGATAAGGTTCCCCATTCCACGGATTTCAAGGTCACGAAGAGCAATTTTAAAGCCTGAGCCAAACTCTGTAAATTCCTTAACAGCACGCAGTCGCTTTTCCGCTTCCTCGGTTAAAACCTTGTTCCTGCGGAATGTCAGATAGGCGTATGCAAGCCTGTCTGAACGCCCGACTCTGCCACGAAGCTGATAAAGCTGTGATAAACCGAGTCTGTCGGAATCTTCTATAATAATGGTATTGACATTTGGAATATCAAGTCCTGTTTCGATTATGGTTGTGCAGATTAAAATGTCAATTTCGCCTTCGTAAAGGTCCATCATTATTGCCTCAAGCTCACTCTCTTTCATCTGCCCGTGGGCAACGGCAATCCTTGCATCAGGCACCATTTTTGAAATTTCCTCTGCAACCTTATCAATTCCCGAAACACGGTTATAAAGATAGTAAACCTGACCGCCTCTGCCGAGCTCTCTGTAAATTGCCTCTCTTATAACATTTGAGTCATATTCCAGAACATAGGTGGCAATAGGGTATCGTTCTCCCGGTGGCTGAGCAATAACACTCATATCACGAATCCCCGACATTGACATATGGAGAGTTCTTGGTATGGGCGTTGCGGAAAGGGTTAAAACATCTATATTTTTACGGAGTTCCTTAATATATTCTTTGTGTTTAACGCCAAATCTCTGCTCTTCGTCAATTACCAGAAGTCCGAGATTTTTATATTCAACTTTATTACTGAGAAGCTTGTGTGTTCCTATAACAATATCTATTTCCCCTGATTTAAGCCCCTTTAAAATTTCTTTCTGCTGAGCAGGGGTTGAAAACCTTGAAAGAGACGCAATTCTTATGGGGTAATCTTTCATTCTCTGTCGGAATGAGTTGGTGTGTTGGCTTGCAAGGATTGTTGTGGGGCAAAGATAGGCAACCTGATACCCGTTCATAACCGCCTTAAAAGCCGCACGCATAGCTACCTCGGTCTTACCATATCCAACATCTCCGCAAAGAAGTCTGTCCATAGGCCGTGGCTTTTCCATATCAGCTTTGACCTCTGCAATACTTAAAAGCTGGTCGTCGGTTTCATCATAAGGAAACGCCGCTTCAAACATTCTCTGCCAGTCGTCGTCTTTTCCGCATTGAACACCTTTTATGGATTCTCTTGCGGCATATAAAGCTATAAGGTCGTCGGCTATATCCTCACAGGATTTCTTGACTCTCTGTTTTGTTTTTGACCAGTCCGCACCGCCGAGAGTGTTCAGGCGAACGGAAGAACCCTCTTTTGATGTGTGTTTATAAACAAGGGATAACTGGTCTGTCGGAACATAGAGAACATCGCTCCCCTTATAGACAAGCTTTAAATAGTCACGCTTAACGCCGCCTGCGTCAAGCTGAACAGTTCCCATATACTGACCAATACCGTGATTCTGATGCACAACAAAATCACCAACAGTCAGGTCTGTGAAACTGTTGATTCTGTCCCGTTTATCAACTTTAAAACGGGATTTTTTCTTCTTTCTTCCACCAAAAATCTCACGGTCGCTGATTATAACCGTGCGGATAAGCGGATATTCAAAACCCTTTGAAAGACTTCCGCAGGCAACAACAATTCCGCCGTTTTCAGGAAGAATTTCAAGGTCCTTTGAATAGGTTGCATTATAGCCCTCGTCAGAAAGTGTTGTGAGTAGATTTTCCGCTCTGCCCTCTGTTCCTGCAAGGATAATGGTTTTGTAATTATTCTTTTTATAGAAGGAAAGGGCGTCAAAGAAAAATTCCATTTTCCCGTGATAGTCATTTATCCCCTTTGATGTCACATTTATAATTTTCTTTGGTCTGTAATCGGGTGAGGCGTATGAAATACTGCTCATTCCAACAAAGAGGGAAGCAGAAAGCTCCTTTGTTATCTCCGAAAAGCTTTTGTTGTATTTAAAGAAAGTTTTGGGGATAATTCCCCTTTCCAAAAGAGCTTTTAAATCCTCCGAAAACTGCTCTTCCTCAGCCTTTGCACTGTCAGAAAGCCGTCCCGGGTCATCAAAAAACACAATGTGGTTTTCGTCAAGATAATCTGCAACAGTAACGGGGCTTTTATATAAAACAGGAATGTATTTATGGATTGACGGGAAGTTTATTTTCTCCTCAAGTCTCTCACAATCCCGAAGCAGACTCTTGCTTAGATTTACTTTGATTTCGTCGTCAGATTTCCCTGACTTTTTCGCCTCGTTTTTCAAAAAGGCGGTTAAGGTATTTCGTTTTTCGTCATCCAATATAATTTCCCGTGCAGGAGTCAGATAAACTTCCTCAGCATTTTCGATAGTTCGTTGACTCTCAGGCGAGAAAAGACGGATTGAGTCAATTTCTGTGTCAAAAAGCTCAACTCTTACAGCATAATCGCTCTCAGGCGGGAAAAAGTCAAAAATTCCGCCTCGCATACTGCATTGTCCCTTGCCCTCAACCTGACTTTCAAAAACATAGCCCAAATCAATAAGCAAAGTGCGGATTTCTTCCAAATCAATTTCGTCTCCGACAGTCAGACGGCGGGAGAGTGAAAGATAAAGGTCTTTCTCTGCCGTAACCTGACAAAGCGCCTTTCTGGTTGTAACAATATGATATTTTCCGGGAGAAAACATAAGGGCATATAAAACTTTGAGCCTTTGTGCTCTTATGTCCTGTCCCGTGGCTTCTATATCATAAAAAAGCAAATCAAGGGGTGGGAAATACAAAACATTTCCGTCGCCGAAGAAACTTAAATCGTCAATCACTCTTCGAGCCTCGGTTTCGTTTTCCGCAACAACAAATGCTTTTTTATTAAGTTTTTTTGTTGCACAGGAAATAAAATGGGCACGGACAGAATCCGCCACGCCCATAAGATTTATCGGAGTTATTTTATTTTGGAGGGAGGAGGTAAGCTCGGAAAAATCCGCAAGCTCCTCAATGATTTTCATAAATCCGTCCATAATCTCACCCATTGAATTTTGACATAGTTTTCTCAACGCCGTTTCTTATAATACTCTCAACAGCGTCGCAGACTTTGTCAACAGTGTTTCGAAGAATTTCAACCTCGTCTTTTGAAAATTTACCAAGAACAAAGTCAGCAAGGTCATAATCCTCATTCGGCGGTGCTCCAACCCCGATTTTGATTCGGGGGAAAACATCGGTATTGAGCTGATAAATAATGCTCTTCATTCCGTTGTGTCCGCCGGCACTTCCCTTTCCCCTCAGGCGAAGCTTGCCTAAGGGGAGGGAGATATCGTCATAGATAATAATAATATTCTCGTCAGGAACTTTATAAAAATCCCGTAGCGGACGGATACTTTCTCCGCTTAAATTCATAAATGTCTGGGGCTTTACAAGAATAACTTTCTCCCCGCCAATTATTCCATCGCCAAAATCTGCACGGAATTTAGTCTTGTTGAATTTAATATTGTTTTTTGAAGCTAAGACATCAAGTGTGTCAAAGCCGATATTGTGTCTTGTTCCCGCATAGTTTTTGCCCGGATTTCCAAGTCCTGCGATAATATACATAAAATTTTACCTCTTAATTTATCTGTCTTTTGGTTTTACCCAGTTTTCTTTATTAACCTGCTTTGCTCTTGCGATTGCAAGTGCGTTTTCAGGCACTTCATCAGTTATAGTTGAGCCTGCTGCCGTAAACGCCCCGTCGTTGACTTTAACAGGGGAAACTAAGTTTGTGTTACAGCCGATAAACACATCGTCGCCGATTGTTGAGCGGTGTTTGTTCTTACCGTCATAGTTGACAACAACAGTTCCGCAACCAAAGTTTACATTCTTGCCCACATCAGCATCGCCCACATAGGTGAGATGTGCAACTTTTGTTCCGTTGTCGATTGTGGCATTCTTGATTTCAACAAAGTCGCCGATTTTAACATTATCCCCAACCTTTGAGTTAGGTCGCATATAGGCGAATGGTCCAACACTGACTTTGTTTCCAACCTCACTCTTAACCAGCACGGATTTGATAACTTCTGTGTTATCCCCGATTTTCGTATCGGTAATTTTAGTGTCAGGGCCGATAATACAGTTTTCGCCAATAACCGTTTTCCCTTCAAGGATTGTTCCCGGATAGATAACAGAATCCATACCAACCGAAACATCCGCTCCGATATATGTTGCAGACGGGTTTATAACTGTAACGCCTGACAGCATAATCTTCTCAACATTTCTGCGGTTTAAAACGGCTTCTGCGCTTGCAAGCTGAACTCTGTCATTAACGCCAAGGATTGACTCAAAATCAACAATCTCTGCACCAACCTTTTCACCCTCTGAAATTAAAATTTCGATTGTGTCGGTAAGGTAATATTCACCCTGAGCGTTATTATTTGTAAGCTTGGATAAAGCGGAGGCGAGTTTCTTGATGTCGAAGAAATACATTCCCGAATTGATTTCGCAAACAGCCTTTTCCTGCTCGGTTGCATCTTTTTGTTCAACGATTCTGGACAGGTTTTCGCCATCTCTTATAACTCTGCCGTAACCAAAGGGATTTGGCGTAATCGCAGTAATAACCGTTGCGGCTCTGCCTGACTCAACATGTGAATTAAGTGCAGTTTTAAGCTCATCACCTTTAATCAGCGGAGTATCTCCGCAAAGGACCATAACGATTCCGTCTTCGTCTTTTATAGGCTCAATTCCCTGCATAACCGCGTGGCCTGTGCCTTTTTGTTCGAGCTGATATGCATAAGTCACACTCTCCTCAAGGTGTGCCTTAATATCGTCAGCCTTATGTCCGATAACAACAATATTTTTATCGGTGCCAACCTCGTCGGTGGCGGATAAAACATAGTCAATAATCGGTTTTCCGCAAACCGGCATAAGCGGTTTTGCGGTCTTTGATTTCATTCTCTTGCCTTCGCCTGCGGCAAGAATAATACTGTAAATTTTCATACTCATCAACCTTTCACAAATTATATATAAATCAAGAAAATCCGTCATATAAGACGGATTTTCAGGTTTATTTACGCTTTATTAACAGAACCGAAAAGCTCCATCTTCTCAATAACAGTTGCCTTAATTGCAGCAGCGCCAGGAGCTAAAAGCTTTCTTGGGTCAAAGCCCTTACCCTCAAGGTCTTTACCTTCTTCAATGTACTTTCTTGTAGCTTCAGCGAATGCAATCTGACATTCTGTGTTAACATTTATCTTGGAAACGCCAAGGGAGATTGCTTTCTTAATCATATCGCTTGGAATACCTGTTCCGCCGTGGAGAACTAATGGCATTGGAGATGTAGCCTTTTCGATTTCGGCTAAAACATCAAAGTTGAGACCGTTCCAGTTTTCAGGGTATTTACCGTGGATATTACCGATACCTGCAGCGAGCATATCAACGCCCAGGTCTGCAATCATTTTACATTCAGCAGGGTCAGCAACTTCACCGTTACCAACAACCCCGTCTTCTTCACCGCCGATAGCACCAACTTCAGCTTCAACGGAAACGCCCTTTGAATTAGCAAGAGCGATTATTTCTTTTGTCTTTTCAATATTTTCTTCGATTCCATAATGTGAACCGTCGAACATAACAGAAGAGAAACCTGCTTCGATAGCAGCCTTAGCACCTTCATAGCTACCGTGGTCAAGGTGAAGGATAACAGGAACAGTTATCTTAAGGTCTTCAACCATAGCACTAACCATAGAAGCAACAGTTTTAAAGCCTGTCATATACTTACCTGCACCCTCAGAAACACCGAGAATAACAGGTGACTTACATTCTTCAGCAGCGAGAAGAATATTTTTTGTCCATTCAAGATTGTTTATGTTGAACTGACCGATTGCGTATTTGCCTTCCTTAGCCTTTTTAAGGGCTTCTTTTGCGTTAACTAACATAATTTTAAATCCTCCAATTACATTTTATTATAATCACAAATTATATTTTACACTATTTTCCTACAATATTCAAGAGGAAAACGAAATTTTATGAAGATTTTTTAATTGCGTGGTAATAATAGAGGTATTGCTGGGCAATTCCTGCGTAATTTCCAAACTTTTCCGAGGCAAAATTGTCAATTTCTTTTTCGGAAACACCGTAATCCTCTTCCATAATTCGCTTAATCCACACATCTTTCGGGAAAGTTTTGTATCTTTGAAGAGCGAAAAGCAGAATACAGTCCGCAACCTTTGAGCCAACACCCTTAATCTTCATAAGTTCTTTTTTTGCATCTGCATCATTCATTGTTTTAATTTTATTAAGGTCAATTTCCCCTGATGCCACTTTTTTCGCCGCATCAAGAATATATTTATCTCTGAATCCCGCTTTGATTGGGGCAAGGTCGGAAAGTTCGAGTGCTGAAAGTTTTTCTGCCGTGGGGAAACCATAATATGTTCTTCCGTCAAATTCGATTTTGTCACCGAAAAGCTCACAAAGTCTGTCGATTATTCCCTGAATACGGGGAATATTGTTGTTGGCGGAGATTATGAATGAAACAAGGGTTTCCCATAAATCCTGATGAAGAAGTCTGATGCCTTTCCCGACTTCCATACATTTTTTCAGGTTTTCGTCGTCCTTAAAAGATTCCTCAACAGTGTTATAGTCGGTTGAAAAACTTAAATAGTGACTCCAGTAAATAAGGTCGGGATTGGAACTTTCAACATAAATTGTCTTTTCGTCAACATAATACATTTTAACAGCGTGATTCTGGACAACGCCACGGAAAACACCGTCTTCATCTTTCGTCCAGCGGAAACACTGTCCGCAAAGGAATGTGTCTTCAAGACGAAAATGGTCGATATTATAAAGCTTTATCATAAATTTCAGTCCTTTTTGCAAAATATGTTAACATTTTATCATATTTTTCCGATTAAATCAAGTGGCTTAGCAGTAAATACAAATATTCTTGACAAAAACGGTATTTTATGGTAGGCTTAGTTGTTGTATTGATATAAAAAGGAGTGCTTAAATTTGGGTATATGGGAGCTTTTGCTAATTGCAATCGGACTTTCGATGGATGCCTTTGCGGTTTCGGTATGCAAAGGTCTTTCTTTAAATAAAATAAAGGCTAAACACGCATTGATTGCAGGTGCTTATTTTGGTGGTTTTCAGGCTATGATGCCGTTAATCGGATACTTTGCAGGTCATTATTTTGAAAGCCTTATAACGAATGTTGACCATTGGGTTGTGTTTGTTCTTCTTACTTTAATCGGCGGAAATATGATAAAAGAGTCGCTTGGCAAAGAGGAAGAGCTTAACTGTGATTTTTGTGTTAAGGCAATGCTTCCTTTGGCGATTGCAACGAGTATAGATGCTCTTGCGGTTGGAATAACTTTTGCCATTTTGCCTGATGTTAACATATATACGGCGGTAAGTTTTATAGGAATAATAACTTTCGCATTGTCTGCTGTCGGGATTTATGTTGGGAACATTTTCGGACTCAGGTATAAGTCAAAGGCAGAACTTTTAGGCGGAGTTGTTTTAATAGCCATTGGACTTAAAATTCTTCTTGAACATTTGGGAGTGATATAAATGACGGAGCTTTTGCTTAGAATTTTCGTCAAAGATTATAAGAATACGGATAACCCGTCTGTCCGTTCCGAGTGCGGAGCCCTTTCAGGCTGGGTTGGAATATTCTGTAATGTTTTTCTGTTTATAGCCAAGCTGGTTGCAGGAGTTATTGCAGGAAGTGTTTCTGTTATGGCGGATGCGGTAAATAATTTGTCAGATGCATCATCAAGTCTTATAAGCCTTTTCGGCTTTAAGCTTTCAGGGAAACCTGCAGATAAGGAGCACCCTTACGGTCACGCAAGATTTGAATATCTTTCAGCTCTTATGGTTTCAATTCTTATCTGTGTTATCGGGGTGGAACTTCTCCGTTCCTGTTTTGATAAGATTTTAAATCCGTCAGATACGGATTTTGGTGTTGTTTCTGTGGTAATTCTTGCCTGCTCTGTTGCTTTGAAATTGTGGATGATGGTTTTTGCGAAAAATGTCGGGAAAAGAATAAATTCAAAAACCCTTATTGCAACGGCGGCGGACAGCCGAAATGATGTCGTTGCAACCCTTGCAGTTCTGCTTGGCGGAATTGTTTCAAAAATTTATTCCGTTAATCTTGATGGTTATATCGGTCTCGGTGTTGCACTTTTCATCCTGTATAGCGGATTTATGTTGGTTAAGGATACTCTGGACCCGCTTCTTGGAAAAGCACCTGAGGAAGAACTTGTTAATGATATTCAGGATAAAATTTTAAGCTATGACGGTGTTTTAGGAACTCACGATTTGCTTGTTCACGATTATGGTCCGGGCAGAATTTTTGCCAGTGTCCATGTGGAAATGGCAGCGGAAGAGGATGTTCTTAAAAGCCACGATATAATCGATAATATTGAGCGTGAATTTTACGAAAGAGACGGAATACATCTTATCGTTCATTATGACCCAATCGTGACAAATGACAGTGCAGTGAACGATGCGAGACGATGGATTATGGAGATTGTAAAGGAAATCCACCCAACTCTCTCTATCCACGATTTGCGGATTGTTCCGGGACCAACCCACACAAACCTTATTTTCGACTGTGTTGTTCCATTTGAAGTGGAAATGAGCCACGCTGAAATTAAGGACAAAATCAAAGATGCGGTTAAGGCGAAAGATGCGAAATATTTCTGCGTTATAACAATAGACTTAAGTTATGCCCAGATTCCCAGATAATTGTTTATAATACGGAAAACCGGGCATACTAACCATAAAAAGAAAGGATGATTTTTATGGTTAGCCCTGATACAGTAAAACTTTTGAAAGAGTGTAATTCAGGAATTAAAATGGGAATAAGCGCAATAGAAGAAGTTCTTCCGTCGGTTAAGGATGCTGAGTTTCAGAAAATTTTGAACGAAAGTGTTAAAGAACATAAAAGTCTCGGCAAGAGAACGGCACAATATCTTGATGATATAGGTGATGACGGGAAAGAGCCACACGCTATTGCAAAAGGTATGGCGTGGTTTAAAACTAATATGATGCTTGCCATTGAGGCATCAGACGAGGTTGCGGCAGACCTTCTGACTGACGGTTGTCATATGGGAATTAAGTCTCTCAACAGATATCTTAATGAGTATAAAAACGCTGATGGTGAAGCGAAAAAGCTGACCACGGATATAATTGAAATTGAAGAAAATCTTGCTCAGGATATTAGAAAATATTTATAAACCAAAAGACGGCGAAATGCCGTCTTTTTGGTATTAGTGGGTATTTTTTTGATTTCTCAGACATAGAATTATAGTGATATTTAGCCTGGGAAAGGGGATTGGATTTTATGTTAAAACGCTTTATTGCAGGAATACTGACATTTTTACTGGTAATCTCAAATGTGTTCGGAGCGGAGTCGAAACAGGTAAGCACTGATGTTTCCGCAGAAATTGTTAATGCACCGTCGGCGATTCTTATGGAGCAGACAACGAGGCAGGTCCTTTATGAACTTGATGCTGATAAGAAAATGCCTATTGCCAGCGTGACGAAGACTATGACAATGCTCCTTATTATGGAAGCTATTGACGGTGGGAAAATCAAATATTCGGATATGGTAACAACAAGTGAACACGCTGCCTCAATGGGTGGTTCGCAGGTATTTTTAGAGGTTGGCGAGCAGATGAGCGTTGATGAAATGCTTAAAGCTATTGCGGTTTCGTCGGGGAATGATGCGGCAGTTGCTATGGCAGAGCATATTTCAGGAACGGAAGAGGCGTTTGTTGAACAGATGAATAAAAGAGCCATAGAAATCGGAGCGAAGAATACCCATTTTATCAACTGTAACGGTCTTGACGAAACGGAAGAACATTACAGCACAGCAAGAGATGTTGCACTGATTTCTGCTGAACTGTTAAGACATCCTGATATTGAAAAATATTTGACTATATGGATGGATACAATAAGGAACGGACAGTTTGGTTTGTCAAACACAAATAAGCTTATAAGATTTTATGAGGGGGCAAACGGAATAAAAACTGGCTCAACCAGTATAGCGAAATACTGTCTTTCTGCATCGGCAAAGCGGAATAATATGCAACTTATCGCTGTTGTTTTAGGTGCACCCAGCACAGCTGACCGCTTTTTAAGTGCGTCAAAGCTATTGGACTACGGTTTTGCAAACTATGCTATTGCAGACAACTCATCATATAAAGCAAAAATACCGAAAATCAAGGTTGTTGGCGGAACAGAAAATCAGGTTGGGGCGGAAATAGGCGGTGGACTCAGCGCCGTTGTCCGCAAGGGAAATCAGGATAAAATTACGGTTAAAGTAAAGACGAAAGAAAAGCTTAATGCTCCTGTAAGAAAAGGGGATAAAGTTGGTGAGGCGGTATTTTATGTTGACGGGGAGGAACTGACAAGACGGACAGTTGTGGCGAAAAAAGATGTTGATGAAATAAATTGTTTCCAGATGTTCGGAAAGTGCCTTTTAAAATGGTCAACGCTATATTAAAAAATGGGGATTGCCTGAAAGACAATCCCCATTTTTTTACTGTTCATCTGTTGGAGCAGTTAATTTTGATAAAATTGTTGTTATTATGATTATAACACCGATAACTGCAATAATTCCAAGCATTCCGAGTCCCATATATTTAAGGTTTTCAACAAACCCCCATAAGTTTATTTCCATAATATTAACCTCCTATTTCAAAAAGAAACTTAGGATAAGACCGCCTGCGATAACAGAGGCAATCTGTCCTGAAACATTAACGCCCATTGAGTGCATAAGCAGGAAGTTTTGCGGGTCCTCAGCAAGTCCCATCTTATGAACAACTCTTCCTGACATAGGGAATGCGGAAATACCTGCCGCACCAATCATCGGATTTATCTTTTTCTTTGTGAAAAGGTTTATAAACTTAGCGAAAAGCACGCCGCCTGCTGTATCGAAAATAAATGCGAAGAGACCAAGGCCCATAATGATAAGTGTGTCAACCTGTAAGAATTTGTCAGCACTCATCTGTGACGCAACGGTTATTCCTAAGAAGATTGTAACAAGGTTAGCCAAAACCTTCTGTGCGGTTTCTGAAAGTGAGTTTAAAACACCACATTCTCGGATTAAGTTACCAAACATAAGGAAACCGACCAAAGCCACAGAGTCAGGGGCAACAATACCTGCAACAACTGTAATGATTATCGGGAAGAGGATTTTAGTTGTTTTTGAAACTGCCTTGCCCTGATATTCCATTTTGATTCTGCGTTCTTTTTTAGTTGTTAAAAGCTTTATAACAGGTGGCTGAATGATTGGAACAAGCGCCATATATGAGTACGCCGCAACCATAATTGCACCGAGGTAATCTGAACCAAGCTTTCCTGCAACGAAGATTGATGTAGGCCCGTCTGCAGCGCCGATAACAGCTATTGAAGCAGCGTCCTTAATATCAAAAAAGATTGAAGCTGTGCAAAGAGTTAAGAAAATACCAAATTGAGCTGCCGCACCGAAAATCATAAGCTTTGGATTTGACAAAAGCGGACCAAAGTCAATCATTGCACCAATTCCGATAAAGAGAATAAGCGGGAAAAGCTCATTTGATATACCTGCATTAAAGAGGGTTGTCAAAACACCTTCTTCAGCTATAACAGTATTAAATGGCAAATTAACTAAAATTGCACCAAAGCCCATAGGCAGAAGAAGTGTCGGTTCCATATCCTTCTTAATGGCGAGGTATATGAGTATTCCGCCGATAGCCCACATAACAATCATTTGCCACGACATAGCACTGATATTAGTGCCAAGCATTTCTAAAATTTCCAATTCTATAACCTCCAGTTTTAAAGTTTTCTGTGGGTAAAATAAAAACCCAAGGACAACCTATTGTTGCACTTGAGCCAAAAAAATTAAACAGACTCCAATACAACAAAGATATATATGAGTCTGGCAATTTAAAACAAGCCAGGTCAAAAGACCAGGATGTTGACTTGTTACGCAATTTGCGCTTGCTACTCCCCCACAGGAATTTATTATATTATACCAATTTTGGCTCAAATTGTCAAGCAAAATTTATTTTAAAATGATATGCATTATGTGTTGCAAAAATTTGCAGAATGTGTTACAATATTGTCATATTCACTTTTTTACGAAAGGATTTGATAAAATGGGCTTAACGCTTACAGAAAAAATCTTGAATGCTCATATTGTCGATGGGAAAGCTGTTAAAGGCAGCGAAATCGGCATAAGAATTGACCAGACCTTAACACAGGATGCAACAGGAACAATGGCGTATCTTGAATTTGAGGCTATGGGTATTCCGAGAGTCAGAACTGAAAAATCCGTGGCGTATATTGACCACAATACTCTTCAGTCAGGATTTGAAAACGCCGATGACCACAGATTTATCGGCTCTATTGCAAAGAAACACGGTATTTATTTCAGCCGTCCGGGAAATGGTATCTGCCATCAGGTGCATCTTGAACGCTTCGGTGTTCCGGGTAAAACCTTAATCGGTTCAGACAGCCACACTCCGACAGGCGGCGGACTTGGTATGATTGCCATTGGTGCAGGCGGACTTGATGTTGCTGTTGCTATGGGTGGCGGTGCTTACTATATAACATACCCAAAAATCGTTAAAGTTAATCTTACTGGAGCACTTTCTTCATGGTGTTCTGCAAAAGATGTTATTTTAGAGGTTTTAAAAAGACTCAGCGTTAAAGGCGGAGTCGGTAAAGTTATCGAATACTGCGGTGAGGGTGTTAAAACTCTCTCTGTTCCAGAGCGTGCAACCATAACAAATATGGGTGCTGAGCTTGGCGCAACAACTTCTATTTTCCCGTCCGATGAAATAACAAAAGAATTCTTAAAGGCACAGAAAAGAGAAGAAGTGTGGACAGAACTTTCAGCAGATGCAGACGCAGTTTATGACGAGGTTGTTGAAATCAACCTTTCTGAAATCGAGCCTGCGGCGGCTTGTCCTCATTCTCCTGATAATATTAAATCTGTCAACGAAATCGGTGAAATGAAGATTGACCAGGTTTGTATCGGTTCCTGTACTAACAGTTCCCTCCTTGATATGCTCAAGGTTGCGCATATCTTAAAGGGCAAAACCGTTCACCCCGATGTTTCCCTTTCTATCGCACCGGGTTCAAAACAGGTTCTCAATATGCTTGCGCAGTGCGGAGCGCTTTCCGACCTTATTGATGCGGGCGCGAGAATACTTGAGAGTGCTTGCGGACCGTGTATCGGTATGGGACAGTCCCCGAACTCAAAGGGTATCTCCCTCCGTACATTTAACCGTAACTTTGAAGGCAGAAGCGGTACTAAAGACGGTCAGATTTATCTGGTTTCCCCCGAAGTTGCGGCAGTTTCAGCACTCACAGGCGTTTTGACAGACCCAAGAACACTTGGCGAAATGCCAAAGTTTGAACTTCCGAAAGAGTTTATTATAAACGATAATATGGTTGTAACTCCTGCAACTTTAGATGAGGCTGACTCAGTTGAGATTTTAAGAGGGCCAAACATTAAACCGTTCCCGAAAACTTCACCTCTCGAGGAAAGCGTTGAATGCAAATGTTCCCTCAAGGTTGGCGACAATATAACAACCGACCACATTATGCCTGCAGGGGCGAAAATCCTTCCTCTTCGTTCAAATATTCCTGCAATATCTCAGTATTGCTTCACGGTTTGCGACGAGGAATTCCCGAAACGAGCAGAAACTCTCGGTAAGAGCGTTATCGTTGGCGGTGTGAACTACGGCCAGGGCTCTTCCCGTGAACACGCAGCACTCGCTCCGCTTCATTTGGGGGTTAAGGCGGTTCTGGTTAAGTCTTTTGCAAGAATCCACCGTTCAAACCTTATCAATGCAGGTATCCTTCCTTTGACATTTGCAAATGAAGCAGATTACGACAAGATTTCAGAGGGCGATGACTTGGCTTTTGAAAATCTTAAGGAAAGAATAGTAAACGGCGAAGATGTTGTTCTTAAAAATAAGACAACAGGGGAAGAAATTCTTTGTAAATGCGAGCTGACAGACAGAACAAAGGCGATTATTTTAGCCGGCGGTCTCTTAAGCTACACAAAAGAGAATATATAGGAGATATAAATATGGAAAAGATTAAAATGTTAACTCCTCTCGTTGAAATGGACGGGGACGAAATGACAAGAATTATATGGAAAATGATAAAGGATATCCTTTTAACTCCATATATTGATTTAAAAACAGAGTATTACGATTTAGGACTCGAACACAGAAACGAAACCAATGATAAGTTTACATTTGACAGCGCAGAAGGAAGAAACAAATACAGCGTTGCTGTAAAGTGTGCAACAATCACCCCTAACGCTGACAGAATGACAGAATATAACCTTAAGGAAATGTGGAAGTCTCCGAATGGAACAATAAGAGCAATCCTTGACGGAACAGTTTTCAGAACTCCGATTATCGTTAAGGGCATAACCCCATTTATCCCAACCTGGACAAAACCTATAACAATCGCAAGACACGCATACGGTGATGTTTATAAGAATACAGAAATGCAGGTTCCGGAAGGGGCAAAGTGCGAACTGGTTATGACTGATAAAGACGGAAACGAAACACGCTCTTTAATCCACGAATTTAATGGAAGTGCAGGTATTATCCAGGGCCTCCATAATATTGATAAATCAATCGGTAGCTTTGCAAGAAGTTGTTTCAACTTTGCTCTTGACACAAAGCAGGATTTGTGGTTTGCTACAAAGGATACTATCTCCAAAAAGTATGACCATCGCTTTAAGGATATTTTCAATGAGATATTTGAAAGCGAATATAAGGAAAAGTTTGATGCGGCAGGAATTGAATATTTCTATACACTCATAGACGATGCTGTTGCAAGAGTTGTTCGTTCTGAGGGCGGATACATCTGGGCTTGTAAGAACTATGACGGCGATGTTATGAGCGATATGGTTGCAACTGCGTACGGTAGCCTTGCGATGATGACATCTGTTTTGGTTTCCCCTGACGGTGTTTATGAATATGAAGCGGCACACGGCACAGTTCAAAGACACTATTATAAACACTTAAAAGGTGAAAAAACCTCAACAAACAGTGTTGCAACATTGTTTGCGTGGACAGGTGCATTAAGAAAAAGAGGCGAAATGGATAACACTCCTGACCTCTGCGCTTTTGCGGACAAGCTTGAAGCGGCAACAATTAAAACTATTGAGGACGGCGTTATGACAGGCGATTTAGCCCTTTTATCAAGCCTTCCAAATAAGAAAAAGGTTGACACAGAGGAATTCCTCATTGCAATCAACGAAAGACTTAAAGAAATGCTGTAAAATTTTAAAATCGAGGGAAATCAGTTTCCCTCGATTTTTTTTGTAAAAACTATTGCTAAAATTTTCAAACTGTGGTATGATAATAAGTGCGAAACCAATTTAATAAAGTCGAATGGGAGTATGTTTATACTCTTTTTTGGCAATATCAATCTTAAGAGTTTGTTAAAAATGCAAATTCCTGTAAGATTGATATGGTGTATTCCTTTCGATTTAATTTGGTTTCGCGACTATCGGAGTTTGCGTTTTTTATGCGTCTGCTTCGGTGGGCGCATTTTTTATTTAATTTTTTCAAGGAGGGAAAAGATGAAAAAGAAATTTTTATTGTCGGCGATTTTGATTTGCATAGGCATCCTTGCCTTTGGAATTATCAATACCTCCGCCGAAACCTATGGAGACTTGACTTATGAAGTTGAGAACGGCGAAATAACAATAACGGGATGTAGTACATCTGCATCAGGCGAATTGGTTATCCCAAGCGAAATCAACGGCTACGCCGTGACGAAGATAGGACATAGTGCATTCATAAATAGTAGCTATTTAACAGGAATAACTATTCCTAAAAGTGTTACATACATTAGTGATTATGCTTTATATGGATGCATTAGATTAACACATATTACTGTCGATGAAAATAATATGAATTATGTATCGGAAAGCGGAGTTTTATTTAATAAAAATAAAACTAATCTAATTAAATATCCTAGGGGAATTCAAGAAAAAAATTATATTATTCCTGATACCGTAGAATATATTGTTGAGTGTGCATTTTATATGTGTAATTTAAAAAAAATAGTTATTCCAAAAAATGTAAGGCGTATTGGAACTGCTGCATTTGACTCCGTATTTTATCCAATTATGTATTACCAAGGGACGGAAGAGGAATGGGGAAATATAAATATACTAGGAGATAATGAATTAACAACATGGCAAATGATATATAATTATACTCCCATTGAGAAAAATGCAGAGAATACATATTTAGTTTCAAATGAAGAAGAATTTTATAGTGTATTACTGCATTCAGATGGGAAAATTGTTTTATTAAATGATATTGTAGTGACTAAAGAATTTCGAGCGTCTACATTTCTTTTTGAAACATTTACAGGTATATTTGATGGGAGTGGGAAAAAGCTTACTTTAAACAATGCATTTTGTCGCAATAACAAGGGAAAAATCAATAATGTTATATTTGAAATGCAAGATGCACATTGTTTAGATGGTGCTATTTGTGGAGTAAATCAAGGGGTAATAGAAAATTGTAAAGTAGGAGGAGTAGTAGGAACTTCTAATATGGTCACAACAAATACTAGAACTGGTGCGGTTGTTTGTAGTAATGGTTCGGGAGCAATAATACGAAATTGTATTGCAACTTTATATGTCGATTTTGCAAATTCTATGGTAAATGGGTATGCCACTGGATTTGTAGGAAATAATTCAGGGATAATAGAAAATTGTTATTCGTTATCAGTGATTAAATCTGTTGGTGCATCTGCATTACATGATAAATATATTGTAGGTTTTGTATATGAAAATAATGGAACTATAAAAAATTCGTATTATGCAGGAGAGATTATTGCGGATACAGGTAGAAAGCATAGAAAGTTTCCATTTATTCGGTATAATAATGGGATGATAGAAAATAGTTATTATGATTCTTCTTTATTTGGTGGTTTAGGTGGATACGGGGAAGCATCAAATGAGTTAAAGAAACTTACATCATATAAAAATTGGGATTTTAAAAACACATGGGGAGTATCGGATGATATTAACAATGGATATCCTTACTTGCGTTGGGAATATCCAAACAGATCTAATAATGAAATTACTGCTGATATATGTGGAGTAAAGGCAACAGAGAATGGATTGAAGTTTATATCTCAAATAGGAATGCAGGGTGAGAATGAAATTACAACTTTCGGTACGGCATTTATTCCGCTTTGGTTATTTGAGACGGGGGCAACAAACACGGCGATAGTTCAGTATGACAACTCAAATTATAATATTCAAAATGGGCAGACATTCGGCGCAAACTTATCGGGCATTCCCGAATCATTTAAGGATATGGCGATTGTTGGAAAGTCGTTCGTAAAAGACACAAACGGAAATTACATATGGTCTGATGCGAAATATGCATCTGTAAGTAATACAACACTTAAAAATGTTGAATAAGGAGATATAAAAAATGAAAAGATACATAAATCCTGAAATTGAAATCAAGAAATTTGAAGTTGAGGACATAATAACCGCAAGCGGTGGTGGCTCATCGAGCGTTGTTGCTCCCGATATAGACGGCGGGGATGTAACATATCTTGAGGAATGGATTAGGTCATGGATGGAATCAGAATAAAAGCGGTTATAATACTAATTTGTTTACTGATAACAACAAGTTGTTTTGCGTCGGAAATAGGTGTTATAATTGACGATAAGAACATTGAATTTGATGTTCCGCCAACCTCACAAAACGGCAGAGTTTTAGTTCCTATGAGAAAGATTTTTGAAGAACTTGGGTGCGTTGTTGAGTGGCTTGGGGAAAGCCAAACGATTATTGCCACCCAAAACAGCAAGGTTATTGCTCTTCGTCTTGGGAACAACAGAATTATTTGCACGGACATGGAAACAGGTGTAACTGAGGTTAAGGAAACGGATGTTCCGCCAACATCTCAAAATGGCAGAACATTAGCACCCGTGAGAGTAATCTCCGAAACTTTGGGATGTTTTGTTGACTGGAACGGCGAAAACAATTCGGTTATAATAAAAAGTAAATAAATCAAAAAGGATGTGCCTCGCACATCCTTTTAAATTTATCCTAAATATTCTTCTAAAATTTCTGCGGCGGTTATAACAAACCGAACACAGGGACGGGTTTTATAATATTCCGGTGTTCTCTCTTCGGGGACATTATCCGTCGCTTTCTTTATTCCCTCCAAAAGTTCACGGCATATGATTGTTTCGTGCTTTTCCTTAAACTTGTCCGCAAGGGCTTTAACATTTGCATAATGCTCCTTTTTGCCCTCGTAATCATCGGGGGAGGAATAACCTTCCAAAAAGCCGAGGATAATCGCCATTCCCGAAACGGCTCCGCAACCCTCTCTCATTCCGCCCATTCCGCCACCAAACGAGGAGGAAAGTTTCATTAAAGTTTCAAAATCAATATTTGTTAAATCTGCAAATGCACCCACAACAGCCTGTGCACAGTTATAGCCCTCAACAAATAATTCTGCTGCTTTTTCACCGCGGTTTACTGTCTTTTCCATTAAAATCATCCTTTCTTGTCGAGTCTAATTATGACATAAAACAACAAATTTGTCAACACTTTCGGAAAATCAATAAAAACTCTTGCCAAACGGAGAAAAATTGTGTATAATAATGTATAAGTGTGATTATACGAAAATATATGGAAGAGGTGCTTTTAAGTGTTAAAAGAATTGCCAAAAACCTATGATCCTCAAACAGTTGAGGACAGGATATATAAGAATTGGGTGGAAAAGGGCTATTTTCATACTCAGATTGACGAAAATAAAAAGCCGTTTACAATAGTTATCCCACCGCCAAATGTAACAGGACAGCTCCATATGGGACATGCCCTGAATAATACGCTGCAGGATATTGTCATCAGGCAGAAACGCATGCAGGGATATAATGCCCTGTGGCAGCCGGGATGTGATCATGCCAGCATCGCCACCGAAGTCAAGATCATTGAGACC
>JAZRKP010000019.1:0-39456 GCA_045646365.1 Clostridia bacterium | reverse complement strand
TGAAACAACTTGTCCGCATTTTCTCTGAGGGACTTCGCCACATCCAATGAATGTTTCTTGATTGCCCAATATGATGCTTCTTCGTTTGTGTCCATATCCGTAAAGGGGGATTTTCGAGCAAAGAGTTCATCAAAGTTCTTTGCATATGCCTTAACTGATACCATTGCAGCTCTGACGTCTATTTTCTCCAAGTCACTTTCTGATTCTATCCTCTTTGATGCAGGAGTATATGGAATACCTCCTTTTTGATACATTCCGTATGCAACTTTGGCATAGTCTTCATTTTTCATAAGTATTCTCATAGCTGCGTTTACATATGAATTAACTTGAAAAACAAAGTCGCCGTTTTCCTTGAGTTTGTCATCTACATACTCGATTATCTCTTTTGTTGAATGTTTTTTCTCATCGGCCAGGACTTCTTTAATATATCTTTGAATCCTTTCGGTCTTGCTCATGTATTCATTCATTTCTGTTACACCTCCTTACATTGTTTGTTCGAATGTTTCTTCTTCGCCCTGATCAATGGCTTCCTTTAGTAGTTCATCAAAACGAGGAACGGAGAGTTTAATTCGTGACTGAACATCCTCAAGCATTTCTCTCTGCTTATCTGTCATTTCGTATTCATTGTTAAGCGTGTCTTCAATGCATCGATAAATTTCAACCAATTCACTCTTATTGAATAACAGATTCTTATTTACCAAACCTGAACGTGTAGCAAAATCCTCTCTTGCACCTTTATAGTCTGTGGTGTAATGTCCGTGATATAATGAATTGTTTTTATAATTCCATGTCGCAAATTCAAAGCTACCATTACTATGTTCTCTTCCGGCTAAAACAACATCATTGTATTCTGCGATTTTAATATATGGCATATCAAAATCCCTTGCCTTCAATTCTGTGCCTTTTTCCATTGCTCTGAGATATTCATCGACTTCGCAAACAATCGGCTGTATTATTTCATGAAGCCTATCGACCACATCACGGAATCGATTGTCCGATGCATAGAACATACCTCCTTCTCTGTCTATCTTAAAAATCTCATTTTCACCTTCGTAGATATCAATGCAGGTATCTCTTAATTTTACATTCGCTATACCTTGTTCATTTAACTTGCGATGCACCTGTTGCAAAAATTTTTCTGTATACATTTCTTCCTCTCCTTTCAGTTTCAGACACAAAAAAAGAGGCAACTTCTAATTAAAGAAATTGCCTCAAAATTCAATATTAATTTGTATAAGTGTTGGTTCGACTCTATTCAGTGAGTTCTTGTAATAAGTCATCTTTTATACCATTGTCATAGTTCAAATCACCCTGAATAGAAGTAAATATCTTCAAGTTTTGATTACGAAAGAGGGTTTGCGAAAAACTCGCAAACCCTCTCTGTTGCTGACCAAATCGACATTATATCTCTTTGGTTCTGCTTTTTTGGTCGGAGTGACAAGACTTGAACTTGCGGCCCCTAGACCCCCAGTCTAGTGCGCTACCAACTGCGCCACACCCCGATACCGTTTATCAATTATATCACTGTTTCTATTCTTTGTCAACCTTTTTTCTTTTTTATTTTCCCATTGAAATTTTTGCTGTTTTGTGATAGAATATAACTGTATTTATTTTTTGGAGGATATTTATTATGAAAATTACAAATGATATAAAATATATCGGTGTCAACGACCATTCAATCGATTTATTCGAGGGACAATACATTGTTCCTGACGGAATGTCATATAATTCATATATAATTTCAGATGAAAAAACTGCAGTTATGGATACTGTTGATATCAGATTTTCCAACGAGTGGCTTGCCAATATTTCAGACGCTTTAGGCGGAAATACCCCTGATTATCTGGTTGTTCTTCATATGGAGCCTGACCATTCATCAAGTATTATGAATTTTATGAATACTTATCCCGACGCAACTATTGTATCTTCTTCAAAGGCGTTTACAATGATGAAAAACTTCTTCGGAACAGATTTCTCCGACAGAAGAATCGTTATTGCCGAAGGTGACACTCTTTCTCTCGGCAAACATACTCTTTCGTTCATCACTGCACCAATGGTTCACTGGCCTGAGGTTATTATGGCTTATGACATTGAGGAAAAACTTCTTTTCTCTGCTGATGCTTTTGGTAAATTCGGAGCTTTGGATGTTGATGACGAATGGACCTGCGAGGCAAGGCGATACTATTTCGGTATTGTTGGAAAATACGGCGCTCAGGTTCAATCCGTTTTGAAAAAGGCATCCGCTCTTGATATAAACATAATTTGTCCGCTTCACGGACCTGTTTTATCCGAAAATCTTGGTTACTACATCAACCTTTATAACATCTGGTCTTCTTACGAATCAGAAAATGAGGGAATTTTAATAGTATATACTTCCGTTTATGGGAATACTGAAAAGGCAGTCAAGTATCTTGTTGATAAAATAAACGAAAAGGAATACTCTCCTGTTAACGCTGTTGACCTTGCAAGATATGATATGGCAGAAGCTGTTGAGGATGCTTTCAGATACAGTAAAATAGTTTTTGCAACAACAACCTATAATGCAGATATTTTCCCGTTTATGCGTGAGTTTATAAACCACCTTACTGAGCGTAATTTCCAGAATAAAACTGTTGCATTTATTGAAAACGGAAGCTGGGCACCAACTGCAACTAAGGTTATGAAAACAATGCTTGAAAAATGCAAAAATCTGACTTATGCAGAAAATGATATAACAATTATGTCGGCTATGAATGAAGAAAATAAAATTAAACTTACTGCTCTTGCAGATGAGTTATGTAAATAAATCCACAAGGAGGAAATGACTATGAAAAAATATGTGTGTGATGTATGCGGATGGATATACGACGAGGAAGCCGGTGCTCCTGATATGGGAATTGCTCCGGGAACAAAATTTGAGGACCTTCCAGAAGATTTTGCTTGTCCGCTCTGTGCTGTTGGAAAAGATATGTTTTCCGAAGAATAATTTTAAAAGGGGATGTAAAATTACATCCCCTTTTTATTGACCGTTACCATATTTTATGTTATTATTATATGCAGGAGGTATTGTATGAATAAAAAACAACATAAATATAAAATTACAACTTTTCTTCTGCTCACTCTTGCAGGGTTTATAAACGCATTCGGAATAACCGTTTTCCTCGCTCCCGTAAAACTTTACGATAGCGGTATTTCAGGAACATCTATGCTTTTATCTCAGATTACCCCTGTTCCGCTTTCTATTTTTCTTCTCCTTTTAAACACGCCACTATTCCTTTACGGACTCAGTAAACAAGGGAAAACATTTACCATATACTCGCTTTACACTGTTGCTATGTACTCCTTGGGAGCGTTCCTTATAACAGATGTATTCCCCATTGATGTTACTCTTTCCTCTCCCCTTGCAGGACAGGATTTACTCCTTTGTTCTCTCTTTGGCGGGGTGATTTCAGGTATAGGAAGCGGTCTCACTATCCGACTCGGCGGTGCAATCGACGGCGTTGAGGTTATGTCTGTTATTTTTGCAAAGAAAATCGGGGTAACTGTTGGCACTTTCGTTATGGTGTATAATGTTATTCTTTATGTGATAAGCGGTATCATTTTAGGGAGCTGGATACTACCTCTTTATTCAATCGTTACATATGCTGCAGGACTAAAGACCATTGACTTTATCGTAGAAGGCTTTGACCGTTCCAAGGCTATAATGATTATAACTGACAAGGCGGACGAAATATGCATAGCTTTGAGCAAGGGATACGCAAGCGGTGTTACGCTTATCCCTGCAAAGGGACATTATTCCAATAAAGAAAAATCCGCAATTTATTTTATTGTGAACAGATTTCAAATTCCAAGGGTTAAGGAAATTGCTCACGAAATTGACCCAGGTGCATTTATGACAATCACCGAAGTTGCCGATGTTTATACAAGCGTAAAATAAAATTCCCCATATGGGGAATTTTTATTTTACCATTTTCATTTTATAAAAGTTCGTCAACCGCAAATGCTGCACCGATAATTCCTGCATCATTTAAGAGAGTTGCCGCCTGAATTTCTGTTTCAGGAAGCCCGCCCTTTGTATAGCAATACTCTTTACAATACGCTCTTACAGGATCAACAAGATATTCGCCCTCACGGCTTATTCCGCCACCGATAACAAGAATTTCAGGCTGGAATGTGTTAATTACATTTGTAACACCGTCTGCCACATACTTAATATACTGGTCAACAACGCCCTGTGCCGCTTTATCGCCCTGCTTCGCAGCGTCAAAGGCAGTTCTTCCGCTTACTTCACCGTTGTTTTTCTTAACGATTTCGTTCATAAGGCTTTCAGGATGCTTTTCGATTGCAACCTTTGTTTGTCTTATAAGAGCAGTTACTGACGCATATGCTTCCCAACAGCCTTTTCTGCCACAGGTACAGAGAATGCCATCGTATACTAAAGATGTGTGCCCAAGTTCGCCGCCAGCACCGTTGAAGCCTCTGAAAATCTTTCCATCAATAACAATTCCACTTCCAACACCAGTTCCTAAAGTTACAGCAACAAAACAGTCGCTTTTAACCCCTGCCGCCTTATATTCACCAAGTGCTGCTGCATTTGCATCGTTTTCAACCGCAATCGGGACATTAAAATACTTACTTAATTCTTCTCTCAAAGGAACATTATTGAACTTTAGGTTATTAGCATAAACAACAACGCCGTTTTTAGCATCAACAGAACCAGGAGTTCCGATACCGATACCTTTAATATCATCAACTGAGATGCCTGCCTTTTTAATAAGCTCATTTGAAAGGTCAGCCATATCCTTAACAATTTCCTGGTACTCTCTTTCGTTATATGTTGGTGTTGAGCCTTTAACTATTATTCTGGCATCTTCATCAACAATACCGACAGCGATATTCGTTCCGCCTAAATCAATTCCAATATACATATTATCACAAATCCTTCCGATTATTCTTTTTCTCATCATTAACAATTATACATCATTTATTCTCATTTGTAAATATCTAATTTGCATAAAATCCTATTTTTTTACTATTTTCCCTTTACTTTTATATAGCCTTATGGTATAATATTAGTTGAATTTTTTCGAGGAGTGATTTACTATGGCAGAATTAAGATACAATCCTTTGCTTAACGACTGGATTATTATTGCATCACACAGACAGGACAGACCGCAAATGCCAAAAGACTGGTGTCCGTTTTGTCCGGGTTCAGGAAAGGTTCCTGATTCCTATGATGTTTACAAATATGACAACGATTTCCCGGCACTTTCCCAAAATCCGCCTCAGCCCGATGATGTTGCTACGGATTTCTTCAAGGTTAAGCCGGAATATGGTAAGTGTGAAGTAGTTTTGTATTCTCCGGAGCATACAACAACTCTTCCTCAGCTCGATGTTGACCACATCGAAAAGCTCGTTTCTCTCTGGCAGGAAAGATTTGAAGATATTTCTAAAGACGAAAACATTAAGTACATATTTATGTTTGAAAACAAAGGTGAGCCTGTTGGTGTTACAATGCCTCATCCGCACGGTCAGATTTATGGCTACAGTGTTGTTCCTAAAAGAATTGCTGAAGAGCTTTCAAACAGTAAGAAACATCTTGAAGAAACCGGCAAGTGCTTGATTTGTGACATTTTAGAGAATGAGTATAAAGAAGACAAACGAGTTATCTGTGAGAATGAAGATTTTGCAGTTATTCTTCCCTTCTTCTCCGATTATCCTTACGGAATTTATATTATTTCAAAGAAACATAAGCAGAATATTACTGAACTTAACCCATCCGAAAAGCGTAATTTTGCTGAAATTCTTAAGGCGGCAACCGGTACTTTAGACAGTCTTTTCGATATGTCTTTCCCTTATATGATGTGTATGTATCAGAACCCTGTTAATGGCGAAGATACAAGTGCATACAATCATTTCCATGTTAAGTTCTATCCACCTATGAGAAGTGAAAACAAGATTAAGTTTAACGCTTCCAGTGAAACAGGTGCTTGGGCTAACTGTAACCCGACTGCTCCTGAAGACAAGGCTGAAGAATTAAGAGAGGCTTACAAGAGATTTCTTGAAAAACAGTAATCGGAAAGGAATTTTATTATGAATATACCTGAAATCAAAAAACAGTTTATTGAACTTTACGGCGGAACTGAAGACGACCTTCGTGTTTTCGCATCTCCCGGAAGAGTTAATCTTATCGGTGAGCATGTTGACTATTGTGGTGGACCTGTTTTCCCTGCGGCTTTAACTATGAAAACAACTATTGTTGCCCGCAAGAGAAACGATAACATCATCCGTCTTAAAGCGACAGACCTTGACATTATGGTTGAAACAACTATTGATGATATGGCATCCCTTAAGGATAAGCTCAAATGGGGCGACTACCAGATTGGTGTTGCAATCGAACTTCAGAAAGCAGGCTACGACATTTGTGGCTGTGACCTTTTATATGATGACACAACACCTCACGGTGGCGGTCTTTCTTCTTCCGCTGCTATTGAGGTTTCAACAGCTCTTATGTTTGCAACTTTCTCAAATGAGAAAAAAGGCATTGATGCTCCTGTTGATATGATTGAAATGGCTAAACTCAGCCAGACAGCTGAACATAATTTTATCGGTGTTAACTGCGGAATCATGGACCAGTTTGCTTCTGCAATGGGTAAGGCTGACCACGCCATATTCCTTAACTGTGCTACACTTGAATATGAGCATATTCCTCTTAATTTAGGTGAATATTGCCTCGTTTTATCAAACACAAACAAGAAACACTCCCTCGGAAGCTCAAAATACAACGAACGCCGTGGCGAATGTGAAGAAGGTCTTAACGCTCTTAAAACCGTTCTTCCTGAAATCAAGCAGCTTTGCGATGTTTCTGTTGAGGATTTCGAAGCACACAAGGATGTTATCAAAAACGATATTGTTAGAAACAGAATTAAGCATGTTGTTTATGAATGTGACAGAGTTCACCAGAGTGCAGTTGCTCTTAAGGGCGGCGACCTTGTTAAGTTTGGTAAGCTTATGAACGCATCCCACACCTCCCTTCAGTATGATTATGAAGTTACTTGTGATGAACTTGATTGTCTTGCAAGCGAAGCACTCAAAATTGATGGTGTTTTAGGTTCAAGAATGACAGGGGCAGGCTTTGGCGGATGTACTGTCAGCATCGTTAAGAAATCAGCCGTTGATACATTTATTTCAACTCTCGGCGAGATTTATTCCAACACATTTGGACACGACGCATCTTTCTATATTTCAGAAATCGGTGACGGCGGACGAGAAATTAAATAGAAAAACAAAAAGGTGCATTCGCACCTTTTTATTTTTCTAATATATCAGCAATTCTGATTGACGCTTTTCCGTCACCATAAGGATTGCTTGCTTTACTCATTTTTTCATAAGCCTCTTTATTTTCAAGAAGCTCTTTAAAGCTTTCGTAAATAGTTTCCTCGTTAGTTCCAACAAGTTTAAGAGTTCCTGCCGCGATACCCTCAGGACGCTCGGTTGTATCCCGCATTACCAGAACAGGTTTGCCAAGAGACGGTGCCTCTTCCTGCACTCCGCCGCTGTCTGTTAATATCATATAGCACCTTGATAAGAAATTATGGAAATCAAGAACATCAAGAGGCTCTATAATATGTATTCTGTCGCAACCTGACAACTCTTCCTGAGCCGCCTGACGAACCACAGGATTCATATGAATCGGATAAATCGCCTTTACATCAGGATTTTCGTCAATTATTCTTCTTATTGCTCTGAACATCTGGTGCATAGGCTCGCCCAGATTTTCGCGTCTGTGAGCAGTTATTACTATAAGCCTGCTATCCGATGCCCACTGAAGTTCTTCGTGGAAATAATCATCTTTTACAGTCGTTTTAAGGGCATCTATTGCCGTATTACCTGTTATATAAATATTTTCCTCGCTCTTTCCTTCTCTTAAAAGGTTATTCTTGGACATTTCTGTTGGAGCAAAGTTATATTTGGATATAATCGACACTGCCTGGCGATTAAATTCCTCAGGGTACGGAGAATAGATATTATAAGTACGAAGTCCTGCTTCCACATGGCCCACAGGAATACTCATATAGTAACACGCAAGGGCTGTGACAAATGTTGTTGACGTATCACCGTGCACCAAAACTGTATCAGGCTTAACCTCTTCCAGAACATCTTTTATTTTATTAAGGATATTGGTCGTTATATCAAAAAGTGTTTGCTTGTCCTTCATTATGGACAAATCGTAATCAGGCACAACACCAAAAGCATCCAAGACACTATCAAGCATTTGTCTGTGCTGACCTGTTACGCATACAACTGTTTTTAAATTTTCCCTCTTTTTAAGTTCGTTTACAAGAGGACACATTTTAATCGCTTCCGGTCTTGTCCCGAAAACAAGCATTATGGTTTTCATATATTCACCTCAGAATTAAAGCAGATTTTTTCTCAACTCTTCTCCCGTTTTTGGAGAAAGATATGCCGGAGCAACATCAAATACTGTTTTACAACCACTCATTCCCTCTTTATTCATACGGACTGCCGCTCTTGCATAGGCAACAAGCACTGATGATGTAAATTCAGGGTTAGAGTCAAGCTTTAAGCTGTACTCAATTATATTTGTGTGTTCACCGTTAAGCCCTGTCTTTCCGCTTCTTATAACAACACCGCCGTGGGGAAGTCCTTTATGTTCTTTTTGCAGTTCTTCCATAGTTATAAAATGAACTGTTGTGTCGTAATCAGCAAAATAGTTAGGCATTGTTTTGATTTCATTCTCAATTCTTGCCTTATCAGCGCCCTCTTCCACAACAACATAACATTCTCTTTTATGCTTTTCTCTTGTTGTAAGCTCAGGATTTTCCCCATTTCTAACGGCATTAACCGCTTCTTCAATCGGGATAGTATACTGTCTTGCATCAAGAACTCCATCAATGCGTCTTATTGCATCTGAATGTCCCTGACTTACACCCTTGCCCCAGAATGTGTAGTCATTCCCGTCCGGCAAGATAACGCCACCCAAAAGTCTGTTAAGAGAGAACATTCCCGGGTCCCAGCCAACTGAAATAATCGCAACTTTTCCCGACTTTTCAGCAACCTCATTAACCCTCCCAAAATGTTCAGGAATTTTCGCATGAGTATCAAAGCTGTCTATAACATTAAAGTTCTCAGCAAGGGCAGGAGTTTGAACAGGCAAGTCCGTCGCACTTCCCCCACAGAGAATGAGAACATCTATATTATCCTTATGGTTTAAAATATCATCTATAGAATAAACTTTCGCATTTGTCAGCGTTGTCATAGACTCAGGATTACGACGGGTAAAAACACCATAAAGTGTCATATCCTCGTTCTGAAGTATTGCACTTTCTACTCCTCGTCCTAAATTTCCATATCCTACTATTCCAATTTTAATTCCCATAAAAATCCTCTTTTCGCATTTATATTATAAAACTGACATAATAATTATACCCTTATTTATTCTATCCGTCAACAAAAATTTTAACAAATCTGCTGATTTTTGCAAAAAATTGAGTTTTATAATCTTTATTTTTCTATTTACATCATTTCCTTTTTGTGTTATAATAACATAAGTAAATTAACAGATTTTAGGAGTTGATTTAATGATTTGTGATAACAGAGAAATTATCGAAAGAGAAAGTTATGATGTCATCGTTGTTGGTGGCGGAATTGCGGGAGTTGCCGCATCAGTTGCTGCTGCAAGAAAAGGCGCAAAGACATTCCTTATCGAAAAAAGCGTAAATCTCGGCGGTCTTGCAACAAACGGACTTATTTCGTGGTATGAGCCTCTTTGTGACGGTGAGGGAAAACAGATGATATTCGGGCTTGCCGAAGAACTTATTAAACTTTGCGGAAAATACAGTTTTGAAACCCTTCCTGAAAAATGGGGCGGAGAGGGACATAATAAGCCACACAAAGAAAGATACGCCACATTATTCTCTCCAACAGTTTTTAGTGCATCATTAGACGGATTCGTTATGGATAACGGTGTTAACCTTCGTCTTGACACTCTTGCAACATATCCTGTTATGGAGAATAATGTCTGCAAAGGTGTTATTGTTGAAAGTTGCAACGGCAGAGAATTTTTTGGTGCAAAAGTCGTTATTGATGCAACGGGAGACGCAACGGTTATGCACAGAGCCGGTGTTCCGACGGTTATCGGCAAGAATTTTATGACTTATGTTGCACATTACTGCGATTTAGATGGTGCAAAAAAGCTGTGTGAAGACAGTGATTTTGCCCGTTTCAGACAATGGCTGAACACAGGCAGCGATTTGCTTGGAAACGGTCACCCTGAGGGGCTTGACCTTCTTACGGGGGTTACTGCTGAGGAAATAACCGCATATATGACTGAAGGCAAAAAAAGTCTTATGAATAAGATTAAAAGCAAGGACAAAAACAGCTTCGATCTTATGACTCTCCCTTTTATGCCACAGTTTAGAACAATCCGCCGAATTATCGGCAAAACTGATTTTAACGCAATAGACGGTGAAACATTTACAGATTCAATCGGAACCTGCGGAGACTTCAGACCTAAGGGAATCGGCAATCATTATCAGATTCCGTTCGGTGCATTATATAACGAAGATTTTCCAAACCTCCTTGCAGCAGGAAGAATTATTTCATCACCGCAAGGCGATGGCTGGGAGGTTGCAAGAGTTATACCAACCTGTGCATTGACAGGTGAGGCGGCAGGAAAAGCTGCTGCTCAAGCTTCTTTAAATAACAAAAAGCTCAACGAACTTGATATTGACGCTATAAAAATCAATTAAAGAATTATTTTTCTGTTTGACTCAAATAGTTTATATAAAAACGACAATTTTTCAATGAAAAGCGAAAAGATAATAGTACAAAAAGAAACGACAACTTTCTTATCGAAAATTGTCGTTTCTTTTTGGAATAGCCGAATGTTTTAGATGCAACTACGCCGAAGGTGTACTCGTAAAAAGGTGGTAGCGACAGCGAACCGTCGTGAGTGCGTTTACAAACGAGCAGGTGAGCCGAGCGTGCCTTTTTGCGAAAAAGGAGGAACAGTGAAGCAAGTGACTGATTTTTTGCATAAAAAAATCGGAACAAGCGTAACTTGTTCCGACGTGGCTCCCCCTGTTGGACTCGAACCACGTCCGTTTGCAACATCAATTCAATTGCGCCGCGCTTTCGGCGGCTTATTTCATTGTGTTGCTGCACCACCTCCGCGCTCCCTGTTTCGTCCACCGGACGCGGTCGCTGCTCGGTCCCCTGCGTCCGCAAGCGGCTCGCAGGCTCGTTGGTTCGTACTCAATATCAAAAGCAATACAAAAAGGACACCTTTTGGTGTCCTTTTTGTATTGGCTCCCCCTGTTGGACTCGAACCAACGACCCTGCGGTTAACAGCCGCATGCTCTACCGACTGAGCTAAGGAGGAATATTTCACTATACTTATTATACCCTATTTTTCAAAAATGTCAACACCTTTATTATAAAAATTTTGCATTTTCTCCAAATATATATTTTATTGTTCTTTTCAAGTCCTCATTTCTGTAATCTGCACCAAAAAACAAGGTTACCTTTTTCGGTGCAAGGGTTACAAGCGCAGTAAGAAGTTTATCGTCCTCCGACAAATCTTCGTCCCAATAAGAATTTTTTTCTACTATATCCTTTACATCGTTTCCCTGTTCGTCTCTGTATTCAACAGAATTCCCGTTAACATAAATTGTAAGACCATCAAAAAACGGAACCTGATACACTACAAACTCCCTGAGTAATTCAATAAAATCAAAGTACTCTTTCTCTACAATATATTCGTCTATAACATCATCTATAACTTCTTCAAGTTCTTTTCTGTATTCTTTAAGCCTGAATCTGACAAAGCCCTGGACATTGATTTCATTTTCTGTTTTAAGGTAATTCTTTAAACAATTTTCAATTTTCTTCTCTCTTGAACTCCTGTTGACAGACAGGCTATTTACTGCCATATTGATAATCTCTTTTTTATCTGTTTCCGATAATCCTTCATAATTCTTATTCAAAATATCAAGGATAATATTGTATTCATAGTTGTCAACTATCCATTCTGCAATTTCTTTCTCGATATATTCTCCATGACAAATTTCATCAAAAAAAGCAGAATTCGTATAAATAATAATGTCATCAACTCTATGAATACCCATAAAAACACCCTTTCTGATTATATATGTATTATAGCATCTGAGGGTATTTTTATTCAAAATAAAGAATACTTCCGTAATCTGTCAATTTCTCTTTATCAAGGAAACAGATTTCTGTTCCGTTTTGCTCTGAAAACTCTGTTATTTTATCCTTTATTTGTTCATCAGCCGTTCCGCTAAGCAATATTTTTCCATTTAAACATCCGCTTGCTCCGCCGATAAAACCATACTGAAAATTTTCAAGGCTGACCGTTCCGACAGGTATTTTAAGTGTGTTAATCCCGTTATTTCCCAAAGCTTTCGCAATCCCCGAATCCTCTGTTATTGCAATTTCCCCGTCTGTGCAGATATTACATTTGGTATAACCCTGATTGACATTTATAAGGGTATAGCCGTGCTTTTCGTAAAAGTCCACAATGTTGCCATCGGCATATTTTTTATTCAGGATAACAAAATTCCCGATTCTTGCTATATTGTATGCGACATTATCCGGATATGTCCCACCAATACTTTTATTTCCGCTTTTTATTTTTAAATAGTCGGGCAAAATAGTTTTATAATATTCATATAGTTCAGGAGCGACGAACGCTGTTTCCTCTGAAACAAAATGGATTTGCAGATCAGGATGAGTGTTGACCGGTTTATAAACCCAGTCGCAATCAGCAGAATAATAGATTTTTTCGTCCATACTCCTTAGTTTATCCACACAGGAGTCCCTGATATTTTTATCAACAATAAACGGCATAATTTCACCTTTTTTGTAACATATTATTAGTAATTGCTTATAATAAAGTATAAGCAATCAACCCTTGATATTCTATAATATCTCGGTTGTTTATATATATTGATGTGCAACGGATTTTACATTTGATTCCGTTGCACACTTTTTATTTATTAAAATACTCATAAACCGCACTGGCAGTTTTTTTATCAAGTATAATTTCAAGTTCATTCAGACTTGCATTTCTGATATTCCTTGCACTACCATAATACTGCAAAAGTTTCTTCCTCTTTTCGCTCCCTACTCCTCTTATCTTTTCAAGTTCCGAAGCAGTTGCGGATTTACGGTGTTTTTTTCTGAATGCAGTTATAGCAAATCTATGCACTTCCTCCTGCATTCCAAAAAGGAATTTAAACAATTCACTATCCTTATCAAGTGCAATTTCTCTTGTTTCATCGGTCAATGCTCTTGTTCTGTGTTTATCATCTTTAACAAGTCCATAAAGCGGAACTTTCTCCTCGAACAAATCAAGGACTTCTTTTATAGCCGTAACATGGCCTCTTCCACCGTCAAGCAATATTAAATCGGGGAGGGGGAGAAACTTTTCCTTACCCTTTTCAATTTCACCTGTTTCAAGCATTTCCTGTTCCTTATATGCCTCTTTAAATCTACGGCAAATTACCTCCTGCATACTTGCGTAATCATTTGCGCCGTCAACTGTTTTTATATTAAACTTTCTGTAACGCTTTCTGCAAGGCTTCGCATTCTCATAAACAATCTCCGCTCCAACACTCTCTGCTCCCGAAATGTTTGAAATATCATAGCACTCAATTCTATATGGAATTTTTTCAAGGCTGAGTATATCCCTGAGTGAAGCAAGAATTTTATTTCCGTCAGACTGCTCTTTATCTCTTTTAAACCTATAAACCTTATAGGATTCTTCAGCATTTTTGTTTACTAATTTCAAAAACCTGCTTTTCTCGCCCCGCTTAGGAACAGTAATACGAACTCTGTGTCCGCAGTTCTGGGACAGCCAGTTTTCAACATCTTCAAGCTCATCAAAATTCTCCGGGATTACTATTTCGCCTGGAATACTTGTTGAGGTATAATAAAACTGCTTTATAAACGCCTCTATGGTTTCGCCTGTTGTTCCGTCCTTACTTTCAAATATAAAATGCTCTGTCCCGACAGTTTTTCCGTCTCTTATATAGAAAATCTGTATACAGCTTTCGCTGTCAGAGTTATATATTCCGATAACATCTCGGTTATCAGCTTTTGTTGTACTGATTTTCTGGCGTTGTGTCAATGATTTTATGCTCTCTATTTTATCCCTGAACACTCCTGCTTTCTCATATTCCATATCCGCAGAAGCTTTATACATTTTTTCTGTA
Source organism: Clostridia bacterium (assembly GCA_045646365.1). Classification (GTDB taxonomy): domain Bacteria; phylum Bacillota; class Clostridia; order Monoglobales; family Monoglobaceae; genus SIG454. Next base: position 25,219 of record JAZRKP010000019.1, on the reverse strand, counting down.
AGTTCCGCCAGAACTCCGTCAACATTACCCTTTAAGACATCTTCTATTTTATCAAAAACTTCTCGGTATTCCGCTTTTGAAATCATATTAGCACAAGGTGCACTGCACTGCTTAAGATGATACAGCAAACAAGGTCTGCCTTTCCCTATATCCCTCGGAAGCACCTTTTTACAGCTTCGTATCTGGAAGATATTCTTAATGACATCAAGGGTATCTTTAACCGCAAAGCCACTCATATACGGTCCGAAATACAACGCTCCGTCACGAAGAATTTTTCTCGTCATCATTATTCGCGGAAAATCTTCATTGGCGGTTATTTTTATATATGGATACTGTTTATCGTCTTTCAGCAAGATATTATACTGGGGATGATACTTTTTGATAAGATTACATTCAAGGGCTAAAGCTTCTGCCTCCGTGTCAGTCAGAACATAATCAAAGTCATCTATTTTACTGACCATAGCCAAAGTTTTCGGGCTATGGGATGCAGAATTCTGAAAATACTGACTCACCCGGTTTTTAAGCACCTTGCTTTTGCCCACATAAATAACTTTCCCGTCACCATTTTTCATAAGATATACTCCGGGACTCATTGGAAGGTTTTTCAATTTCTCATATATTTTCTGCGGAAAAGTCATAAACACCTCATAAAAAAATATACCTTACAATACAGTAAGGCATATAAACAAAATCAATATTTAGGAAAAATCAGAAGAAATCATTTCAACCAAAGTATTAACAGCTTCTTCTTCGTCAGGACCGTCAGCAGAAATCGTAACACTGACACCCTTTGTAACACCTAAAGACAAAACGCCCAAAAGACTTTTTGCATTAGCTTTTCTCTCATCTCTTTCAATCCAAATGCTTGATTTGTATTCATTAGCCTTTTGAATAAAGAAAGTTGCAGGTCTTGCATGAAGACCGACCTGATTCTGCACAACTATCTCTTTAACAAACATAGTATCTCTCCTTTAAGTTCCAAAAACACTTATATATAGAATAACCGAAAATTCATCTTATGTCAACACTTTTTTTAAATTTTTATGATATATCCAAATAAAATAAAGACAAAATCTAAAATTTGTGCAATTTATATCTGCATATCGTCCGGTTCAGGCAAGTCAAACACCATTCTTTCCCCCGAATATGGATGTATAAACGACGCATAGTATGCGTGAAGAAGATGACCTTTGGCAATATCCCTTTCTTCATCCCCGTTTCCATACAGCCAATCTCCGACAAGCGGATTTCCCATATATGAAAAATGTACTCTTATCTGATGTGTTCTCCCTGTATGCAAAAACGCTTCAACCATCGAAAACTCACCATTTGTAAACAGAGTTTCATATTCCGTTACGGCATTCTTACCTTCATCGGAAACAACCCTTTTTATAACGCTTTCACACTCTCTGGCAATAGGCTTATCTATTATTCCGCACGGGGGATTCATTTCTCCGTGGACAACGGCTTTATATTTTCTGACAAACTCACCATTTTTAATCTGCTCCGACAAGACTCCGTGGCTGAACTGATTTTTGGCTATAACACAGACTCCTGATGTATCCTTATCAATTCTGTTGACTGCGTGGAATTTATGACTTTCCCCGTTTCTGCTCCAGTGCCACACGATTCCGTTTGCAAGGGTGTTATCAAAATTCCCTATGCTTGGGTGAACACTCATATTTCTGCTTTTATTGACAACTGTTATATATTCATCCTCATACACAATATCAAGTTTCATTTCAACAGGAACAATATTTTCCGAGCTTTCATTTTCCGTCACATCCACCGTAAGAATATCATTCTCCGCTACTACATCAATACTTCTGCACACCTCGCCGTTTATTCTAAGCTTACCATTAAGCTTTAAAACTTTAAAAAGCTTTGCAGAAATGTTCAGCTTTCGTTTACATATATTCTCTACAGTTTTTCCCGAATCATTCTTTTTAATTTCAAACTCAAGAACAGCTTTATTCATTTTCGAGTACCTTCACCAACTGTATAATATCCTCAACAAGAAAATCCATTCCTGAGTCAAACAGTTTCTCAGACTCAGTCATAGAATATCCAACTCCGCAAGTTTTAGTTCCTGCGTTCTTTCCACACAGAATATCAAACACGCTGTCTCCCACATATAATGTATCACATGGCTCAATCCCAATCTTTTCACAAGCCATAAGAATCGGACCAGGCTTTGGTTTATGCTCGGTTGTGCTTTCTGCCGCAATCAAAACATCGAATATATTTTCAAGGTTTAATAATTTCAAGCCTCTTTTGAGCATTTCCATTCGCTTAGATGTAACAATCCCCAGCTTATACCCCATTTTTTTCAAATCATATATTGCATCAGGAATCCCCGTAAAAGGCTTTGCTATCTCATCATGGTTTGTCTCATTAAATTCACGGAAAGCATAATATAATTTTTCACCGTTTTCATCGCCATAATCCTCCTGAAGAGAAATCAGCAACGGTCTTCCAAACAAACCCAATATTTCGTCAATAGAAATATCGTAGCTCAGAATTTTTTCAAACGCATATTTATAAGAGCGGATAATCAACTCATTTGTATCAATAATCGTTCCGTCAAAATCAAATAAAATCGCTTTATACATTTTATCCCTCCTTTCCCTTATAATACCTTATTTCCGCAGTTATGTCAAGACAAAGGCACTGCCCATACAAGCAGTGCCTTCAGACTGTCGAAAAACTTGTTCTACCGCAAGCAAAAATAATATAAAAGAAAATGTGTAGGGACAGTTGAAATCGACTATCCGCACAAAATATACCTGCGTTTTTAGACATCTGTTTTATTATTTATTTTCAGCGATTACTTTATCTGCAACATTTTGCGGAGCTTCCTGATAGCGTTCAAATTCAAACTCAAACTCGCCTCTGCCTTGTGTTAAGGAACGAAGGTCGTTTGCATATGAATACATTTCAGCAACAGGAATTTCTCCCTCTATAACTGTGTCGCCGTTGCCCTGAGGTGTCATACCAAGCATTTGACCGCGGCGTTTATTTATATCACCGATTATATCACCTGTATATGTATCAGGAACTGTAACTTTAAGATGTCCGATTGGTTCAAGCAATACAGGAGATGCCTGTTCAAGTCCTGCCTTAAACGCAAGACCTGCCGCAGTTTTGAATGCCATTTCTGACGAATCAACTGGGTGGTATGAACCGTCAACCAATGTGGCTTTAAGATTTACAACAGGATACCCTGCGAGAACACCCTTTTGCATACAATCCTGCAATCCTTTTTCAACTGCAGGGAAATAGTTTTTCGGAACACTTCCGCCAAATACTTTTTCCTCGAAAATCAGCGTATCACTTTCGCACGGTTCAAATTCAATCCATACATGACCATACTGACCGTGTCCGCCTGACTGTTTCTTATGTTTTCCTTCCGCTTTAACAGCTTTTCTTATAGCCTCACGATACGGAACTTTCGGTGGTTCAAGACTCACTTCAACACCAAATTTATTTTTAAGCTTACTTACGAGTATGTCGATATGTTGGTCACCGAGACCTTTAATAACCTGTTGATGTGTTTCAACATTATTTTCAACAAGGAATGTTTTATCCTCTTCCATAAGTCTGCTTAATCCCTGACTGATTTTTTCTTCGTCACCTTTAGCCTTCGGAACAACCGCCAAAGACATATTTGGTTTAACAAAATCAATTCCCTCTAAAATAACATGGTCCGAAAGACTGCAAAGAGTATCACCTGTTTCAGTTGATGCAAGCTTTGCAACTGCACCAATATCCCCTGCTGACAGTTTTTCAACTTCAATCTGCTTTTTGCCAACCAATGCAAAAATCTTACCAACTCTCTCGTTCTTCTCCTTATTCGGATTATAAACGGTTGTATCAGGGGTCATTGTTCCCGAATAAACCTTAAAATACGAAAGTTTTCCAACATACGGGTCAGCAACTGTTTTGAATACAAGAGCCGCAAGAGGGTCATTGATGCTGACCTTTCTTCTTGCCTCTGTTCCGTCTGGCTTTTTAGCAGGAATATATTCGTCCGTGTCAGCCGCAGGGAAATACGCAAGGATTGCATTCATAAGCGAAGAAATTCCCAGTTTATTATAAGCACTTCCGCAAAGAACAGGAACGATTTCACCCTTTGCAACTCCTGCTCTGAGTGCTGCATAGGTTTCTTCCAGAGTAAATTCTTCCCCTGCAAAGAATCTGTCCATAAGTTCTTCCGAACTTTCCGCAACCGCCTCATTTATCATATTTCTAATTGGCTCAATATCTCCTGCCATTTCCTCAGGGATTGACGCTGTAACAGTTCTGTCACCCTCAAATTTACGGGCTTCCTTTTCAACCACATTCACAAATCCTGTTATTTTATCTCCCTCTCGAATCGGAATCTGGAATGGAGCAATTCTCTTTCCGTATTTTTCACGGAGCTGATCTAAAACCTTATAATAGTCAACTCTTTCGTCATCAACCTTATTTATAAAAATGATTTTGGGGAGTTTTCTTTCCTCTGTGTAATTCCACGCCTTTTCAGCACCAACTGTCAGACCTGACTTACCACTCAGAACGATAATCGCAGCATCCGCTACCCGAACACCCTGCTGAACCTCACCAACAAAATCAAAAAATCCCGGAGTGTCAATTATATTAAACTTCATTCCGCCCCAGTCACAGTTAGCAACTGCTGTACTAATCGAAAACTTACGCTTAATTTCTTCCGGATCGAAATCTGTTGCAGTATTTCCGTCACGGGTTCTACCGAGTTTTTCAACACTGCCCGCAGTATATAACATTGCTTCAGCAAGAGATGTCTTTCCTGAATTGCCATGTCCAAGCAAGCAGAAATTGCGAATTTTAGATGTGTCATAAAGTTTCATAATAAAGCCTCCTTAAATTAAGTATATTTTTATTTTAAATTATTTTTGTATTTTTTTCAACTAATTTTTGAACAATATTTAATGCAAAATTTATATATTTTGCACAAAAATATACCCTGTATCATTTGATACAGGGTCTAACCGCTAATCTCTTTTAGTGGAACTGCAGACATTTAAAATCTTATCGGCCGCACCTTTTGCACCTGAACAGTTTTTAAAACCTTTTGAAATTTTCTCAGCATTTTTCTTGTAGCTTTCATCAGTGAAAATTTTATTTATCGCATCCAGAACAGAAACATTTTCCGCTTTTCTAAGGGTTATTCCTGCACCAAGCTCTAAAACACGACGGGCAACACCTTTTTGTTCGGATGTTTGGGGGAACAAAACAAGCGGTACTTTAAAATATAAACTTTCGCTGACACTGTTCATTCCGCAATGGGAAATAAACACATCTGCCTGATTGAGAACAGCAATCTGGTCAACATACGGTAAAATACTTATGTTTTCAGGAATTTTCCCAAACTCTTCTATCGACACAAGATTTCCGACAGACATAATAACCTGATAATCTGTATTTGTAAAAGCTGATAAACACATTTTATAAAAAGGCATCATATCGTTGTTGACAGTACCCATTGATATATAAATAAGCCTGTCTCTCTTTTTTTCAATCTTCTCGGTGGCAGATCTGACAGATGGGCCAACAAATGCGTATTTGTCTGAAAAAGTATCTGAGAAAGGCTGAAACTGAGGTGAGGTATAAACAATGGTATGTGTGTTGTCATCACTTCCGATAATGTCAAGAATATTTTTTACAGGATATCCCTTGTCTTTTAGCCGTTTAATTTGCGCAGAGGTTTTGGGGATTGCTAAAATCATCTTAGCAAAATCCCAAAAACTTTGTTTCATAACCTTTGCTGAATACTGATTAAAAGCAAAAGTTGTTGTTGATGAAATAAAGGGAATTCCATACTTTAAAGCAACCGCTTTCCCCCATAAAGCCATAGAATCAGCAACTATACAGTCAGGTTTCAGTTCTGCCATGGCTCTGCATACTTTTTCATCAAGGGCAAGCGTTGTATCTACCAACAATTTCATTGAGAACGCAAAGTCTTTCCCCACACGGACAGAATCCTTTTCGTTAAGTTTCTGTTGGGTGTCATAATCGTCGCAAGAGATAAATGTTGCCCCTGCAGACTCAATTTTTTCACGCATAATGTTATATGAATAATACCAAACCTGATGCCCACGGGAAACCAGCTCCCTGACAACCTCAAGAGTTGGATTTATATGTCCGTGTGCAGGGATAGAAAAGAAAACAATTTTACTCATATCATATCTCCCGTTTCCATTATTCTATTTCACAAAATATCTGTTTAATAACATCCTGTTGCCTCTCTTTGGGAAGAATTGCAATTCCCTTTTCTTTATCACCAAGAACCAAAATCTCATCTCCAGGTTGTAAGTCAAACAATTCCCTTGCCTGCTTGGGAATAACAAACTGGCCCTTTTCACCTATTTTAACCATCCAGGCATATTTCCCATTCTGTGTATCCACTGTTGCATCTCCTTTGTATGATTAGTATGAATAATCATACCATACTCTTATATAAATGTCAACAGAGGAATTTTTATGACATATTATTCTTTTTATATGAATATAATTTTTAAAAGGTATATTCACAGGAGGGTTCAATATGAAAAAATGGCAGATAGCAGGATTTGTTTTCACGGGGGTTTTTGGGGTTATACTGCATTTTCTTTACGACTGGACAGGGAGTGTGTTTGTTGCTCCTTTTTCGGCGGTAAATGAGTCAACATTTGAGCATCTGAAATTGTTATTTTTCCCAATGTTTGCATTTGCGTTTATTGAAAATGTGCATATCGGAAAAGATTATGGAAATTTTTGGTGTATAAAGCTTATAGGAATAATGCTTAGTGTAATTCTGACACCTGTGTTATTTTACACTATAAACGGTGTATTCGGTACGACTCCTGACTGGATAAACATTGCAATATTCTTTGTTGCAGCAGGAGCAGGCTATTTGACAGAAACCTGGCTGTTTAAGTGCTGTATAAAATGCAAGTCACCGCAAAAAGCACTCTGGATATTATGGATTATTGCAACAATCTTTATTGTTTTCACTTTTATTCCGCCAAACATTCCACTATTTCAGGACCCAATAACAGGCACATACGGTATATAACATGGAGATAAATTGACATTTGTTTTATTTTTAATATATGGTTGAAAAAATTTGAAAAATGGTATATAATAACTGTATGTGCTTATTTAAAGGTTGGTAATTATGGATACTGAAATGATTTTAAAAAAATTGGCTGATGAATGTTCTGTAAGCGGTTTTGAGAGCGGAATGTGTGAAACAGTTAAAGAGTTGATGCTCCCCTTTTGCGATAATGTGAAAATAAACCGATTCAACAGCGTAATCTGCCATAAGAAAAGTGAAAACGGAAACGGTAAAAAAGTGATGATTGAGGCCCACCTTGACCAAATCGGTATGATTGTGACGGGAATTGATGAAATGGGCTTTGTTAAGTTTATGTCTGTTGGCGGTATTGATAAAAGAATTTTACCGTGCTCAGAGGTATATATTCTTGGGAGCGAAAAGGTCTATGGTGTTATTGGCTCAAAGCCGCCGCATATTACAGAAAATGCGGATAAAAATAAAATGCCCGATATTGGAGAATTGCTAATTGATACGGGATATACCAAGGCTGAATTAAATGAGAAAATCTCCGTTGGGGACAGTATTGTTTTGAAATCCGATTTGGTTAAACTTGCGGGAGAAACTGTGTGTTCTTCAGCTCTTGATAACAGAGCGGGGATTACGGCGGTAATCTCTGCCGCATCACAGATTGAGAAAACGGAATATGATATGTATTATGTATTTGCATCGGAGGAGGAACTTGGTCTACATGGTGCATATCCTGTGACACGGGAAATCAATCCTGATTATGCAGTTATTGTTGATGTGACACACGGAATGACAGATGACACGAAATCCGAAACAGGGGTTTTCAGATTGGGTTGCGGAGCAGTGGTATGCAAAGGGCCTGCTCTTAATCCAGATTTATCAAAGCGTTTAACTGATATAGCAAAAAATAATGGAATCAAATTTGAAACCGAGGTTGTTTCAGGTCATTCAGGAACAAATGCCTGGGCAGTCCAGAAATCAAGGGGAACTTGTAAAACCGCCCTTGTTTCCGTTCCTCTTAAATATATGCATACCGCAGTGGAAACTGCCGATATTTCGGATATAAATGAGGTTTCAAGGTTAGTTGCTGATGCAATAAAGGAGGGGCTTGAGAATGCTTAAAATTCTGACGGAAACTGATGGTGTTTCAGGAAACGAGAGAGCGATTGCCGAGCTTATTTCTTCTTACGCAACACCCTTTTGCGACGAATGTGTGATTGATAATATGAGTAATGTTATTTGTCGTAAAAAAGGAAAAAAAGGTGATAAAACCGTCCTTCTGTGCGCACACACAGACGAAGTCGGATTTATAATAAATAAAATAACAGACGACGGGTATCTGAAATTTGAAACAGTCGGCGGGGTTGAAACAAAGATTCTTCTTTCTCAGAAGGTGAGAAAAGGTGACATTAAAGGTGTCATCTCTCTTAAGGCGGTGCATTTAACAGATAAAGATGAACGGGATAAGATTCCTGAGGAAAATGATTTATATATTGATATCGGTGCATCATCAAAATCTGATGCTTTGAACTATGTTGAGGTTGGCGATTATTTTGCCTTTGACAGTGACTATATAGAGCAAGGGAATATGATTAAAGCAAAAGCTTTAGACGACAGAGTTGGTTGCGCGATAATGCTTGAAATGCTTAAAAAAGAATGGGATTGCAATTTAATTTGTGCTTTTGTCACCTGTGAAGAGGTCGGGCATATAGGCGCATTGACGGCACTTGAAAATATCTCTGCAGACTATGCAATTATCCTTGAGGGGACAACCTGTAATGATATGTGCGGAGTTCCTGACGAAAAAAGAGTAACTAAGTCAGGCGGAGGGATTGCTGTTTCGGTTATGGATTACGGAAGTGTTGCAAATCCTGAGCTCGTTAATATCCTTATTAAGATTGCGGAAGAAAACGGTATTAACTGGCAATATAAAGCGTCTGTTAGAGGCGGAAATGATGCGAGAGTTGTTTCTGTCAGCAAGGGCGGAATAAAAACTGCAAGCCTCTCTGTTCCGTGTAAATATATTCATTCACCTGTTTCGGTTATGAATAAAAATGATTTCAAATCAGGGATTGAGCTTGTTTCAAAATTTTTGGAGAATGCGGAGGAACTTTAATATGGAATTGTTTGATATACTGGCTCCAAGCGGAAGAGAACAAAAAATGTCGGAGTATATAATGAAATATGCTGAGAGTTATGGTTATAACTGCAGAAACGATGTTTTTGGAAATCTTATCTGCGAGAAAGGTGATAGTATTAAAATTGCAGTTGAATGTGGAATGGATAATGTTTCAATTATGAAAACTGCATCTGGAGATAATGGCGAGATTAAAGTTGCAGTCCCCAATTCTGCAGAGGTTAAAAACCTTATTGGCAAGAAGATTCGTTTTTTAAATGGTGTTACAGCGATTATCAGATGCGATAAAAAGGAAGAAATGACGGACTTTGATTTAGTTGCAGACATCGGTGCGGACAGTAAAGACGAGGCTGAAAGTATTGTCCCGACAGGTGAGTTTGCGACGGTAGTTTGTGATGAGTATGAAACGGACAAGTATTTATTCGGAAATGACTTGGCTTCGTATATACCTGTGAAAATCTTGCTTGAAACTATGAAAAATGCAGAAAATACTGCGTTTTTATTCACTGCACAAAAAAAATTTGCAGGACGAGGACTTAACGCTTTGTTTGAAGGGTATGATATTGAAACGGTGGTTTCGGTGAATACCCTTGCGGAAAAGAACGGAATTTCCTGCGGTAAAGGTGCGGTTGTTATCGTTAAAGAGAAAAATTCAGTTCCGTCTGTTTCACTCAGACAAGAGCTGATTTCTTTTGCAGACGAAGATGTTCAGCTTGGAGCAACAGAGGAAACTTTATTTTTGGATATGCCGATGATTTCAGGAAAAGGTGCTTTGTGCGGTGGCGTTTGTGTTGCAGTCAGAGGAAAGGGAAAACCATTTGAATCGGTTGCAAAATCCGATATAGATTCCGCAGTTAATGTTATCAGTAATTATTTGAAAAGAGGAATGTAAATGAATATAGAAAATATGCTAAATAATGAAATGGGGATTTCTCCAAAGGTTTATGAAATTGTGAAAAATGCGGAAACAAGAGCAAAGGAATATTTTAAAACTGCAGAAGAAATTGCAGAATATAACCAGCTCAAGGTTTTGAACGCTTTCAGAAAATTCAGAATTTCTTATTCACACTTTGGTGAAACATCAGGATACGGCTATGACGATTTGGGCAGAGATACTCTTGATGAGGTTTTTGCTGATATTTTCCACGCTGAAAGTGCAATGGTACGCCATAATATAGTTTCAGGCACACAAGCGATTGCCCTTTGTCTTTATGCGGTTTTAAGACCGGGTGATACTCTGGCATCCCTCGTCGGAAGCCCTTATGACACTATGGAAGAGGTTATTGGTATAAGAGGCGATGAGGGGACAGGCTCTCTTAAGGATTTTGGTGTAAATTATGAGCAAGTCAATCTGCTCCCTGACGGAACTGTGGATTATAACGGAATTTCCGCTTTACTTAAAAACAAGAAAATCAAGGCAGTACTTATTCAGCGTTCAAAGGGTTATGACTGGAGAAAATCCCTTGATGTTGAGGAAATAGGAAAAATAATAAAAACAGTTAAGGATATAAGCCCCGAAACAATTTGTGTGGTTGATAACTGTTATGGTGAATTTGTCGAGAAGAGAGAGCCAACAGATGTGGGTGCTGACCTCGTTGTAGGCTCACTTATAAAAAATGCAGGCGGAAGTCTTGCACAAAGCGGTGGATATGTCGCAGGTAAGGAAAAATATGTCGACCTTGTGGGATACAGATTCACAGCCCCGGGACTTGGGAAACATGTTGGGGCAAGTCTTGGCTTTAATAAGAGTCTGTATCAGGGATTGTTTATGGCACCGCACATTGTCTGCCAAAGTATAAAAACTGCAATTCTCTGTGCCTGTGCTTTTGAGGATTTGGGATATGATGTCTGCCCTCCTTCAAAAGAAATAAGAACAGATATTATTCAGGCGGTAAGACTTGGCTCTCCCGAAAAGGTTATAAAATTCTGCCAGGGAATTCAGAGCGGTTCTCCTGTTGACAGCCATGTAAGTCCTGTTCCGTGGGCAATGCCGGGATATGAGGACGAGGTTATTATGGCGGCAGGAGCTTTTGTTCAGGGTGCATCTATTGAACTTAGTGCAGATGCTCCGATTTGTGAACCGTATAATGTGTATATGCAGGGCGGAATTGTTTATGAAGCATCAAAGCTTGGCATTATGGAAGCGGTTGCAAGAGTTATAAAGGAGGACGAATAATGCCTGCTAAAAGATGTATTTTGTATGACAGAAATTGCACGGGGTGTATGGAGTGTGACAGATGCGACTTAAATCCCGATAAAATATGCGACAGTTGCGGAAAATGCCTTGAAGACGAAAAAGGTTACAGAGAACTGAAAATAGACGGAATTGAAATCGAATAGGAAAACAGATAAATATATTGATTTTTCATTCACAAATGACTTATGTAGGCCATAAAAGAAAATTTGTAGGGACAGGCGATTTCGTCTGTTTGCATAAAATAACATTAAAACGGGAAGGAAAACATCGAGTTTTCCTTCCCGTTGCTTGCTTTTTACAAATTATTTCACCTTTACTGTAACTCAAATGCACCTGTATAAAGCTGATAATATTTACCTTTTTCAGCAATTAAAGACTCGTGGTTTCCACGCTCAATAATTCTGCCGTTTTCCATAACCATTATAACATCAGAATTTTTAACGGTTGAAAGACGGTGGGCAATAACAAACACTGTTCTACCTTTCATCAGTCTGTCCATTCCTCTCTGGACAATGGCTTCTGTTCTTGTATCAATCGAGGATGTTGCTTCGTCGAGAATCATAACCGGTGGGTCTGCAACTGCAGCTCTTGCAATAGAGATGAGCTGTCTTTGTCCTTGGGAAAGGTTTGAGCCGTTGTTTGAAAGCTCTGTTTCATAGCCTTGTGGGAGTCTTGTTATAAAGTCGTCCGCACCTGCAAGAATTGCCGCATTTATACACTCTTCATCTGTTGCGTCAAGGTTACCATACCTTATATTTTCCATAACTGTTCCTGAGAACAGATTGGTGTCCTGAAGAACAATTCCGAGGCTTCGTCTTAAATCAGATTTCCTGATTTTCTGCACATTTATACCGTCATAACGGATTTTTCCGTTTTTAACATCGTAGAATCTGTTTATAAGGTTGGTTATCGTTGTTTTTCCTGCACCAGTTGCACCGACAAATGCAACCTTCTGCCCTGAATTTGCGTAGACCGAAACATCATAAAGAACAGTTTTATCATCTACATAGCCAAAGGTTACATCCTCAATTTCAACATTGCCCTCAAGCAGAGTATAAGTAACCGTTCCGTCACTATGGGGATGTTTCCACGCCCATTTTCCTGTATGTTTTTCAGACTCTTCAACATTGCCATTCCCGTCAATTTCGGCGTTCACAAGGGTTACATAACCTTCATCCTCTTCCGCTTTTTCGTCCATAAGAGTGAAGATTCTGTCAGCACCGGCACAACCCATAACTATTGAGTTTATCTGTTGGGATAGCTGATTGACATTACCCGTAAACTGCTTTGTCATATTAAGAAAAGGAACGACAATACTTATGCTGAATGCAAGCCCTGAAATACTTAAATTTCTCGCATCTGTGGTGATAAACAAGCCACCTGCAACTGCCATAATGACATAAAGAATGTTTCCGATATTGCCGATAATCGGGCCTAAAACATTGGCATAGGAATGTGCTCTTCTGCTATCCTCACACAGTTCATCATTTATTTTTTCAAAGTTTTCAATGCATTCCTTTTCGTGACTGAAAACTTTAATAACTTTCTGTCCGTTCATCATTTCCTGGATATAACCCTCGGCAACACCCATTGATTTCTGCTGACGGATAAAATACTTAGCTGAGCCTCCGCCTGCCTTTTTGGATACATACATCATAAGCAGAACGCCCAAAAGAACAATAATTGTCATCCACACACTATAATAAAGCATTGCAAAAAGAACGCCGATTACAACCGAGCCTGCTCTTATAAGCGATGGCATTGACTGGGATACAAGCTGGCGGAGAGTGTCTATATCATTTGTGTAATGACTCATTATATCCCCGTGCTTATGTGTATCGAAATACCTTATTGGGAGGCTCTGCATTCCCTTAAACATTTTAATTCTGAGCTTTGATAAAAACCCTTGTGTTATATACGCCATAAGCTGTGAATGAAGGACTGTTACCGCCAACGCAACGGCATATAAAACTGCAATAAATATTATATATTCTATAATTTTCGGGGATGCGCCCGCCCAGTCACCTGTTATGCTGTGCTGCTCGATTACTGCGATTACTTTCTGTATTACAAAATCAGGGATAACTGCCGCAACTGCTGAAAACAGTATACTCAACGCTGCAACGGGGACTAAAACGGGATAATATTTAAACAGAGTTGCTATAACTCGTTTAAATGTACCTTTTTTCGCCTTTCTGAACTCAGGTCTTTTACCTTGAGGTCTCATCTTCTTCCCCTCCTTGCGTCTGTTCTTCGTATACTTCACGATAAATCTCGCTTGTCTCTAAAAGTTCCTTATGAGTACCCGTCTGTGCAATTTTACCGTTTTCCATAACGATTATCAAATCAGCATCCATAACCGAGGCAACTCTTTGTGCTATAATAATTTTTGTCGTTTCAGGGATAAATTCCTTGAAGCCGTCACGGATACACGAATCTGTTTTTGTATCAACCGCACTTGTTGAGTCATCAAGAATGAGTATTTTCGGTGATTTTAAAAGTGCTCTTGCGATACAAAGTCTTTGCTTCTGTCCACCCGAAACATTTGTTCCGCCCTGCTCAATCTTTGTATCATAGCCAGCCGGAAATTTATTTACAAACTCCTCTGCCTGAGCAAGTCTGCACGCCTTTTCAATCTCTTCGTCTGTTGCATTCTCGTTGCCCCACAAAAGATTTTCCTTTATTGTTCCTGAGAACAGAAGATTTTTCTGGAGCACCATTGAAACAGAGTCTCTGAGAGTTTTTATATCATATTCTTTTACATCAACACCGCCGACCTTAAGGATTCCCTCTGTAACATCATAGAGTCTTGGGATAAGCTGAACCAATGAAGATTTTCCTGAACCTGTTCCGCCGATAACACCAACTGTCATTCCCGATTCAATTTTCAAATTTACATTTTCCAGTGAATTTTTCTTTGCCTCTTTTGAATACTTAAAATTCACACCGCTAAACTCTATACTTCCGTCTTTAACCTCAAAAACAGGTTTTTCCGGTTCTTTTAATGACGGAACTTCCTCAAGAACTTCAAATATACGCTTTGCAGATTCTGCTGACATTGTTATCATAACATAAATCATAGAAAGCATCATAAGTGACATAAGAATCTGCATTCCATATGTAAGCATTGCAGAAATCTGTCCAACATCAACTCCGCCTATATGCTTAATTGCCATTTTTGACCCGATTAAAAGGATAACTATCCAGTTAAAGTTCATACAAAACTGCATCAAAGGCGTGTTAAGAGCAACAATTCTTTCCGCCTTTGTAAAGTCTGACCGAATATCCTCTGCCGCTTTTTCAAACTTTTCGTTCTCATATTCTTCTCTCGAAAAACCTTTAACAACACGCATTGCCTGAACATTTTCTTCAATGGACTCATTAAGCTTATCATACTTTTTGAAAACTCTTCGGAATGCAGGCATTGCCTTTCTGCTCACCATATAAAGTCCCACGCCAAGAACGGGGATTACAACAACGAAAGCGGTTGCCAACGCTCCGCCCATAACATACGCCATTATGACCGAAAAAGTCAGCATAAGCGGACTCCTGACCGCCGTTCTTATAATCATCATAAATGACATCTGGACATTTGCAACATCTGTTGTCATTCTTGTAACCAATGATGATGAAGAAAATTTGTCAATGTTATGGAAGCTATACTCCTGTACCTTCTTAAACATCATACTTCTCAAATTTTTAGCAAACCCTGCTGAAGCTTTTGCCGCAGTAAACGCCGCCATTCCGCCAAAAGCAAGAGAAACACACGCCGCAATAGCCAAAAATCCGCCTGTTTTGAGAATTTCGACAGTTTGCACCCCATCCTTTACTTTATTCACCAAATCCGCCGTTATAAACGGAATAAGTGTTTCTATCACAGCTTCCCCAATCATAAAAACAAGGGTAAGTATTGTAGGCAATTTAAATTGACCTATTGCCCCGAAAAGCTTTTTTATCATTTTTCCGTCTCCTCCTTTAAGTTCTCATTCGTATTATCAAACACTCAGACTCAATCTTTTATCATTCATTTTCGCACAAAATAACATATTATATTATACTAAAAATATATCAATAAGTCAAGGCGGATTTTGTCTGTTTATGGCATACGATTTATAAAGGAAACTTAAAGGAATTGCAGAAAGTTTAATTGGGAATATTTGGTAAATAAAATATGAAAGGATGAAAAAAATGAATGTACGGCTTGAGTATGCCTCCGGCACGCTTATTGCAAAAATTGACGGCGAGATTGACCATCACACATCCAACAGGCTTAGGGAAATTCTTGACCGTGAGCTTATGGAAAAGAATATTAAAAACCTGATTCTTGATTTTGACGAGGTTTCCTTTATGGATAGTTCAGGGATTGGTGTTATTGTTGGGCGATACAAAAAAATTGATGCTCTTGGGGGAAAGATGATGATAATCCGAACATCGGAGCAGGTTGATAAAATTCTGGAGCTTTCAGGTATAAAAAAGCTTCTTTCCTGCAAACGGGAGGTGACAAAGAAATGAACAACTATATGAAGCTTGAAATTCCTGCAAAAAGTACAAACGAGGCCTTTGTCAGAGCGACGGTTGGTGCTTTCGCAGGGCAGATTGACCCTACGATTGAGGAGCTTTCCGACATTAAGACCGCCGTATCCGAGGGTGTTACAAACGCTATTATTCACGGCTATGAGAGTATGGGTGGGGTAATAAACATTATTTGCCGTATTGAGGATAACATTATTGAGATAATCATAAAGGATTTCGGTGTCGGCATCACGGATATTGAAAAAGCAAGAGAACCTCTTTACACTTCAAAGCCTGACGAGGAGCGAAGCGGAATGGGATTTACTGTTATGGAAACATTTATGGACACTCTCATTATAGAATCCTCTTTTGGAGAGGGGACTAAACTTACTATGCGAAAGCAGATAAAAAGAAATGAGTGAAATTCAGGACAAAATAACCCTTTTAAGGCTTGCTAAAGACGGTGACGAATCAGCCACTGCTTTGCTGGTTGAGCAAAATACAGGACTTATAAAAAGTGTTCTTCGCAGGTTTAATGGCAGGGGTTTTGAAACAGAGGATTTGTTTCAGATTGGAGCAATCGGCTTAATCAAGGCAATAAGACGCTTCGACTTAAGCTTTGATGTTCAATTTTCGACATACGCCGTACCTATGATAATGGGTGAAATAAAACGATATATACGGGACGATGGAATTATAAAGGTCAGCAGGAGTCTTAAAGAGCTTTCAATTAAGGCCTCCTCCGTTCGTGAAGCACTTATCAGGGAAAACGGTGAAGAACCGACTGTTTCGGAAATCGCAAAACAAATCGGGGTCAGTCCTGAAGAGGTTGCGGCAGCATTTGAGGCAACCGCCAGACCTGAGTCACTTTATACAAAATCAGGAGATGGTGATAAAGACGGACAGGCTTTGATTGACCGTCTTGAAAGTCCGCACAGTCTTGAGAAAATCACCGTAGACAAGCTACTTATAACGAGCCTTTTAAAGGAGTTTCCGCAAAGGGAACAAAAAATCATAATTCTACGCTATTTCAGGCAGAAAACTCAATCCCAGATAGCTGACCTGTTGGGTATTTCACAAGTTCAGGTGTCCAGACTTGAAAAGAAAATTCTTTCTAAAATGCGTGAAAAATTGGAAGAATAAAAAGAGCAACGGCAAGGAAAACTCGAGGTTTCCCTTGCCGTTTTAATCTTATTTTATGCTTTTACACTTAAAACCGTTTCGTCGCTCTGAAGCTTCGCAAACAGCGGTGTCATATCCGCTCCGTGGCGGTGAGTTACCGTTATGTTCATTTCAAATCGGTCTTCACGCCTTGTAAAGCCTGTAACCGAAAAGCTTATATCATATTCCTTGAACGCCTCAGTAATTTTTTCAATAGCGTTATCTTCTTCGCTAAGTATTATTGTCATTGATTCCTCACTCGTTAATTTTAAAAATTTTAAGTCCTTATGCAAAATGACCTGGATTATTACAATTATAACCGAACAGGACACACCGAGAATATACATTCCTCCGCCTATCGCCATTCCTATGCCCGAAATTGCCCAGACACCTGCCGCAGTTGTCAGTCCCGTTACCATTTTCTTCTGGACAAATATCATTCCTGCACCCAAAAAGCCAACTCCCGAAACAATCTGCGAAGCTACACGGCTGGGGTCAAGACGAATATCAAATTCCTGTGTTTTCACATAATCAAAGAAGTCTGTAAATCCATACAGAGAAACAATCATCATAAGACAAGAGGCAACCGCAACTATTATATGTGTTCTTATTCCTGCCCCTTTTCCCCGGTTCTTTCTTTCATATCCGACAACTCCGCCACATACTGCAGAAAGCAATATCCGAAGCAGAAATTCTATTTCCTTTAAATAATCTATACCCATAGTTTCACCTTCTTTCATACCAACTTATTATACTACTATATATATTCAATGTCAAGAGAAATTTTACATAAACTTTACATATATTTTACATTTGTTTTTTTGCATATTTTACCCAACAAGAGAAATAATAAAAAAAACCATTTTAAGGAGTTAAAAATGTGGCTTAGAGATTTATTTATATACAGAGATAAGCAGTCTGACAATGATTTTAACATTGCTCCGCCTCAGCATAAAGCTTATCAAAACGGAGTTAATAATTTCATAAAAACCGACATAACAGACCATTCCACCGTTTTATACAACAATGGAAAAATAAGTTCTGTTCTTTCCGAAAACCTTCAATTTATAAAAGACGCTTTCTGCAAGGACAAAAACTTTGATTTTGTTATTCGTGAGTTTTCTATTATTTGTAATGGTGGAAACAAAAACGGATTTCTCATATTTTACGACGGACTTTCCAACACGGACTATATTAACCGTGATATTCTCGGCGGTTTATTGGGGCGACATTTTGAAATGAAGCCTGATGCACTTTCCGAGGACACGATATTTTCAAGCTTAATCACTCAGGCTCCACTTAGTAAAATAACCGACATTTCACTTGTTATTGATATGGTTGGGTTTGGTAACTGTGCTGTATTTGTTGACGGATGTTCTTGTGCTTTTGTTGCGGATGTTAAGGGATTTAGCGGAAGAGGTATTGGTACTCCCGTTACTGAGGCGGTGTTATCAGGTCCGCAAGAGGCATTTAACGAAAAGCTTATGACAAACATTGGTCTTGTCAGAAAAATTCTTAAGGACTCCAATCTTATTTGCGAAAAAATCAATATTGGCGAAAAAAGTAATACTCCTTGTTCACTTATGTATATTAACGGCTTAACTAATTCCTCTTTAGTTGAGGAAGCGAGACGCCGTCTTTCAAATATAAAAACAGACTATATTTTTTCCTCAACTGACATTGAAATGTTTATAGAGGAGAGCACGCTTTTTCCTCTTCCTCAAATCATTAAAACAGAACGACCTGACCGTGCTGCATCATTTTTAGCTGACGGAAAGGTTGTTATTATGGTGCAGGGCAGTCCATTCGCTCTCGTCTTGCCTGCCACTGCCGCTGACCTTATTGAAGCATCAGAAGATAACTATGTTC
Organism: Clostridia bacterium; assembly: GCA_045646365.1. Taxonomy (GTDB): domain Bacteria; phylum Bacillota; class Clostridia; order Monoglobales; family Monoglobaceae; genus SIG454. The sequence goes on along the minus strand of JAZRKP010000019.1, from coordinate 6,259 downwards.
GTATTGAAGAGGCAAATTTTATGCGTATTATCCGTATTTTGGGGATTTTAATTTCTCTGCTTCTTCCCGGTACATTTGTTGCCATTTCTCTTTACCACCACGAGTCTATTCCAACAGACCTTTTATTTGCCATTGAGGCAACGAGAGAAGTTGTCCCCTTCCCTATTATAACCGAGCTTCTTTTGATGGAGCTTTCTTTTGAGCTTATAAAAGAGGCATCCGTCAGGATACCAAATCCCATAGGCTCAACGATTGGGATAGTCGGAGGACTCATTTTAGGTCAGGCGGCGGTTTCTGCTAACCTTGTCAGTCCCATTTTAATTATTGTTGTATCTGTTGCAGGACTTGGTTCATTTGCCACCCCAACAGTTTCTTTATCACGGGCAATTTCTGCTATGCGGTTTATATTCATAATTTTAGGCGGACTTGCAGGTTTTTTAGGGCTATCAGCAGGACTCTGTATAAGCCTCTCCGCTCTTGCATCAAGGACCTCTTTTGGTGTGCCTTATCTTTCTCCCATAACCCCGCGCGGGCATCGTGGATTATTCAAATCTGTATTTATAGCACCAATCTGGAAACGGGAACACAGACCCCAAAACCTGAAAACAAAATCCCCTGACAAGCAACCCAAAATAAGCCGAAAATGGACATCCGAAAGCGAGGAAAACTAATTGAATTCAAAGTATTTTATAAGACCTTTTGAACTTTTCTTCATTATTCTTAATATTTCTACCTACAAAATTTTTACAGGTTACGCCTCTGTTCTGCCGAAAACCTGCGGGTCGTCCGCTCCCCTTTCCGCACTTCTTTCAGGAGGTCTAGTCTGGCTGATTATTTGGGTGCTCCTTTCCATTTATAATCAAAAAAACGCTGACACGATTATTGATATTGCGCCAAAGCCAATTCGCATCCCACTTTTTATAATTCTGGCGTTGTCTCTTATTTTTTCCGCAATATCATCCCTAAGGCTGACAGGCGAGCTTATTAAATCAGTGTCATTCCCAACTGCCCCCCTTTCTTTCATAGGACTTATTATTATATCCTGTGTTGTTATATGCTGTGCTCAAGGTTTTGATGCCATAGCACGCCTTCATTCAATCATAATCCCTATTCTGTTTGTTCTCACTCTGCCTGTTCTGTTGTGTGCTATTCCCAACGGAACAATCGCTAATCTGTTTCCATATTCAGGCTACGGATTTAGTCAAACTTTTAAAGGAGCGTTAAACTCAACAGGACTGTATAGCGACATTATCATTCTCTTTCTCATTATGCCTTTTTGCAAAAAAGACAGCCATTATAAAAAAACCGCACTTCTCGCCCTTGCAACGGGGGTATTATTTAACACTTCCGTTATAACTGTTTTTACTATACTTACACCATATTCCGTTTCTCAAACGGTTTTACACCCTGTTCTTCAACTTGTAAAACTGTTTTCCGCAGGGCGGTTCTTCCAGAGAGTTGACGGATATTTCATGTATGCGGTTTCAGGTTGTGGGATTCTTTCCCTCTCCCTTATCTTTTTCTCATTATCCTATTCCGCAGGACAACTCTTCAATCTGCCTAAAACAAGGCCTGTCGCCTATCCTTTAGGGTTAATATGCCTATTTTCCGCTCTGCTGATTTCAAATCGTGAATCAGCCTTTAATATAATTGAGTCGGGACTTGGCATAATTTTAGCAATCAGTATTTTCGCTATCGGCATAATACTTATTACTAATACACTGAGGAGGAAAAAACAATGAAAAAGATGATTTTTCTAATAATTCTTGTATTGTTAACCACATCGCTCTGCGGATGCTACGATGCTCAGGAAATAGATAAATCCGCCTATGTGATTGCTCTTGGGATTGACCATGGCAACAATGATTATAATTACACTTTTCAGATTTCATCACCTTTAGCAATGGGTGGTGGCGGTGAAGTCGCCAGCACGGGAGACAGCGAAAAAAATACTCGTGTCGAAAATATTGTAATCGGAGCAAAAAGTCTCAGTGATGCAAGAACATATCTTAACAACTTTCTAAGCAAGAAAATCAATCTCTCACATTTAAAAATTATTGTATTCTCAGAAGATATAGCCAGAACAGGACTAAAACCGCATCTCCCCTTTCTTCTCCGCGAAAGGGAAGTAAGACCAAACACCCGTCTTGCCGTTTCCGACTCAACTGCCGAAAACTTTATAAAGGGTATAAATCCTGCTCTTGAAGCAAATACTGCCGAATATTATGACTTGGTTTTTGAAAACGGCGGAGCGTTCGCTCCTCCAAAAACACTTTGGGAATTTGTAAACGAACAGGAAACTTTTTCTTCAGCACTCCCTAAAGGTGTTATTTCTTCCGTTTCCGAAAGTGTCGAATTTTCAGAAAATAATTCACCACAACGATTATCCACCTCCAAGTCAGAATTTTCAGGACTATACCTTATAAAGGATTATCGACTTGCAGGAGCTCTTACAGATGAACAAAGTAAGTTTTTCGGGATTATTTCAGGTGCAATCAATGAAACTGAATTCAGTATTATCGACGGCGAAGAGCCACACTCTGTCAAAATTTTCTCAAACGGGAAAGGTAAATTCAGACTCCGCAACTCAGACGCCTCAACCACTGTTTCCTGCATATTAAAAACCGATGCGGAACTTAATTCTTCATCCCCCTCAATCACTCAAGATATAATCGAAAATCACATCGAAACGGAAATACTCTCCCTCTTCAATCAACTGAAAAAGTGTAACTGTGACATTTTATTTATCGGTAACAATCTTAAAACAAAATGTAAAACTATTCCGGAATGGGAAAACCTGAACTGGAACGAGAATTTCCGTTCGGTTTATTTTCTCCCCGAAATAACAGTTAATCTTACCAAAACCGACTCAGGTCCTATATAAGAGGTGATTCTATGCTTACTTTTTTATTATCATTCCTGACTTTATGGGAAATCGTTTACACTATTTCATATACAATGGCTCTTCATAATAGAAAAAACAAAAAAGGTGCACTTTTCATTGCATCAGTATCCGCAATATCTATCGCATCTTTCCTCTTTTTTCTTACAAAAAATATTTTTTAAAAACCCTGTTGACAAATTTTGCCAAATATGTTATTATTTACCTATAAAACCCAAAATTTTACAAGGAGTGAAGACAATGAAGTCAACAGGAATGGTTAGAGATATTGATAAGGTGGGGCGTGTTGTTATTCCAAAAGAAATTCGTAAGGTGCTTAATTTAGAAGATAATAGCCCTATCGAGATATTTATTGATGGCGAAAGTATTATTCTCCGTAAATATGAACCGTCTTGCATTTTCTGCAAAACTGCAAAGGATTTAGTAACATTTTTTGATAAAAAAATCTGCAGAGAATGCCTTGAATCCATAAAAGATATTTAAATATAGTACAAATTTAAAATATTATAAAAAAATATCTATTTTTTTCAATAAAACACTTGACAAAACCAAATATTTATGGTATTATAATCAGGCTATGAGGTTAGAACTTGCCGGAGTGGCGGAACTGGCAGACGCCCAGGACTTAAAATCCTGTGGGATTTTTTCCCGTACCGGTTCGATTCCGGTCTCCGGCACCACCTTATATGTATAAAATTCATAAAGGTGAATATAATAGTAATAGCAATAAATATCGCAGGGTAGAGCAGCTTGGTAGCTCGTCGGGCTCATAAAATTAAGGTTATGGGTTCGCAAATATCAGAAAAATTATATATCGCAGGGTAGAGCAGCTTGGTAGCTCGTCGGGCTCATAACCCGGAGGTCGTCGGTTCAAATCCGGCCCCTGCACCCAAAGAAAATCCTTGAAAACACTGGAGTTTTCAAGGATTTTAATTTTATTAACCTCTTCTTTTTTTGCGATTTACGACAATTTTTACGACAAATGTATAGGTATTGAATGAGCTATAGAAGTCTAAAATCGACACCTATGGACACTTATTTTTTTCTTTCAAATAATCAATACGACAATTATACGACAAAAAAAGAATTGCAGTAGATTGTCCTACCACAATTCTCATTAATTATTCTAATTTTTCACATATAATCTCAACTGTACAACTGTCAGAATTATATGAAACAAAAAACTTGTAATTATCACATTCAAATTTTGTTTCAGTACACGAGTGCATATAATCCCTGCCAAAGTCAAAAGCAGAAGTTACACCGTACGTTAAAGCATCAATGTCAGGAATATCATTGAAGACAAATTGCTTTATGGGTTTAGGTGTGCTTATGGGATAAGTAATATTATCCATAAGATATGTAAAAATTTCATTGTAAGATTTACCTTTACCATTTATATAAACGCATAAATCTTTTATTACATCATCAAAATCCCTGCAACCCGGAACAGTACAGTAGTAATCACTGTAAAAATCAACTATAGTTGCTGCATTGGAAATATCTTTAGGATCAAATTTCTGAGAGTGTACCATATGATATAAAATCTGAGGATACTTTGAAATTGCTACATAAAGATACTCATATAGTTTTAGCACTATTGCCCCTGGGTTGCATTTAACTGCATCTGACGGAATATCAAAAAACTCAATGAAAATTGTTGGTTTGTTTGAATTGTTTTGTGGCAGTCTATCAACAGCTTCTTTAATAATTGAAATATCTTTACGTATAACTTCATCATAAGGTACATCAATTATAATTCCATCATGCAAAAACTTTGAATGATTCTGCTTCTTAATATTTTTCTTTTTATTGTGTTTATTACTTTTTTTCTTACTCATAGTTTATTCTCCAATCTACCTTGCAACAAGCACACCACCATAGCATGTTACAAGGATTTGTATAATATTTAATATGTAAAAAGGTGGTTGACCGTTAATTATTCATAACGGACAAAGTTTAGGCTATATGACTTATTAGCCACAACAACGCACGTATACTTCAGCTGTGTTACCTTTATTATCTTCATACATACAGGCTGGTTGAAAATCATTTACTTCCCAACTACCCTGATATTCATAAGTTGGGAATTCATCTTCAACTATGCTACATGCTTCTGCAAAGCATTTCTCAATATCATCCCATGATTGAGATTCTGGATCGAACTCATCCTCATATTCTTCACCATCTTCATGAAATTCAATAACTACTGTGTAGGTTACATCAAGAATCCTTTCAGAAGCTTCGGCATCAAGATTTTTTGCTACCCAAAGTTTTAATTTGGATTCATCATCCAGAGGTTCTATATTACCATTTTCATAGGAAAGAAAATAATTTTCTTCCTCATCTACAAACAATGTGACAGTTTCCTTATAAAATTCATCATAACAACTACCTAATTCTTTTGATACTTCTGTATCATAAACAATACCATCAATAATTTTTTTCATAAGATTTTTCTCCATTCTACCTTGCAAGTGCACACCACCATAGCTTGTTACAAGGGTTTTGTATAATGTTTTCACCATTACGGTGAGTGGTATTATAGATTTATGTCTTGTTTCAATGTTAAGTATCAGCAATCATAAGCAACCACCTCCCCGACACAACGAGTTTTCCACATATTAATCCATTTAGGCATATTTGCTTTAATGAAGTCTGAAAGTATTTTCTCATTTGGAATCTCAAATATATCACTTGTTGCAACCCAGTATCTTGCATTTGAGTTTGCATTGCACAATGTGAATTCCAAACATGTTCTTTTTCGTTGTACAACAAAAACAATCCATTCAGCATCATCTTCAAGCAATGTAAATTCGTAGCATATATGTTTATGCACTGCATCATGGTAGTTTTCAGGGTATTCCTTATTCTCTATATACTTAAATAGTTTTGAAAATATTGCAGCACCCAAAGCATCTTCCAAACTGTAATTCTCATTGAGATACTTCCTAAATTCTACTGCTACTTCATTATAAAAAGCATCTTTGTCTTCTATACGTTCATATTCATCATCAAAAATGAACTCCATCAATCTTGCTTTAACCAGTTCCTTTTCAATATTAAAATTATCCATTGTTTTATTTCCTTGTCTACCTTGCAGGTGCGTACCGCAATAGCACATTTGCAAGGGTTTTATGTATTTTCACCTTAATGGTGTGCGGCTTTAAACTTACTTATGAATGATGGTCTGTCTCTTGTTCTCATATATATCAGCTCCTATCCACAATATTTTTTTGTGAGTTCATCGTATCGCTTTATGTATTCTTCTATAGACATTAGGGGTTCATCTGTCCAATTGTATCGATTTCTTATTGGTTGTTCGTCTGCTGTGCTAAGCATAACTCCGCAAGATTT
>JAZRKP010000018.1:0-58958 GCA_045646365.1 Clostridia bacterium | reverse complement strand
TTGAAGTGAACCCCAAAGTTTAGACGAATTTTAATATTAACTTGCTAAGGAGTGAGTTCTGTATTGTACAGGACTCATTCCTTTTAGTTTTAATGAAATTCTATCGTTGTTGTAATAATTAATATATCTCTTTAATTCTTCAATGAAAGCGTTAACGCTTTCAAATTTTTCACCATAGAACATTTCAACCTTTAGTCTTCCAAAAAAGTTTTCCATAGCACCATTATCCATACAATTACCTTTTCGCGACATACTTTGAGTTATGTTATGCTCTTTAAGTAATCGTTGGTATTCTGCATGTTGATATTGCCATCCTTGGTCCGAATGGAATATAGGTCTTGCATCAGAAGGCATCTTTTTGAATAAACCATCTAACATTTCTCGTATTTGCCAAAGATTAGGACTTGTCGAAATTGAATATGATATAATTTCTCTGTTATACAAATCCATAACTGGTGAAAGATATACTTTATTGTCACACACCTTAAATTCTGTTACATCTGTTGTAAGTTTCTCGAATGGTTTTTTAGCGTGAAATTCTCTATTAAGTAAATTGTCAGCTACTTTGCCAACCTCACCCCTATAAGAATGATATTTTCCATTCTTTTGCTGCTTACCCTTTAAATCAAGAGTTCTCATTAATTTTAAAACGGTTTTGTGGTTTATGTGATGACCTTTTGCTTTTAACAATGCGGTAATTCTACGATAACCATATCTGCCTTTGTTTTCATTAAATATCTCTGTGATTTCTGCTTTTTCACTTTGATATTTATCAACATCTTTTCGTTTGATATGATAATAAAAGGTACTTCTAGCAATACCTGACAACTTAAGCAACTCTTTAAGCGGATAAATAGACCTTAGTTCAGCGATAATTAACGCCTTTTCCCGTTCTTTCGCTCTTCCGCAAGAACTAAGGCACTTAGTTTTTTTAAGTAGTCATTCTCCATTTGAACATATTGTAGTTGTTGTCTCAGGTGCTGATTTTCTGCAATCAAATCTTCTTCAACTTTTTTATCAAGCTTTAATGGTCGACCTCTTCTTGCGCTGGAAGCTGATTTGCCTCTTCGTTCTTTCATAAGACCTTCGGCTCCTTCTTCTAAGAATATGCGTTCCCATCTATGTAAGTTTCCAACATAGCAATGTGCTTGTTTATACGGGACATCCCAATATTTCATTACAGTTTCTAATAACCCTAGATGGTGTTCACGCATATCCATTATAACACATAATTTGAATTCTGCGCTATACTTTTGATATTTCTTTCCTGTTTTACTCATAAAAATATGCACCTCCAAAAGTGTCTAACTTTTGGGGTGCATATCATTTCTCCATCGCTTTTTTGTTTGCAATTAACTCACAGTCTTAAATCTGTTCCGCAAATTCTGTTCAGAGCATTTAATAGCTAATTTGTCAATTTTATCGAAAAAGGTCATATTGCAATCCTATTATTTGTGCAATAATGATACCCGTTTTTCAAAGTTTCAAAAATCCCAAAAAACCGCTCAACCACGGGCTTTTTCGGGGTTATAAATATTTGTATTGGACAAAATACACAAAAGAAACTTTTTAGATTTGTGCAATAAGTCTCTATGAAAATATTGAAAAGTATGTTAAAATATATGGGTAAGTGAGAAGATGTATAAATGGAGGTAAATGCATAATGGCAAGTTTAAGTTTAAGAAACATTTACAAAATATATGAAGGTAATGTTACAGCGGTTAAAGACTGTAACCTTGAAATCGAAGATAAGGAGTTTATCGTTCTCGTTGGACCATCTGGTTGCGGTAAGTCAACAACTCTCCGTATGATTGCAGGTCTTGAAGAGATAACAAAGGGTGAGTTATACATTGGCGATAAGCTTGTTAACTCTATCGCTCCGAAGGACAGAGATATTGCTATGGTTTTCCAGAACTATGCTCTCTATCCGCATATGACAGTTTTTGAAAATATGGCATTTGGTCTTAAGCTCAGAAAAGTTCCAAAGGCTGAAATCAGAGAAAAGGTGCAGGAAGCTGCTAAGATTCTTGATATTGAACATCTCTTAGAGAGAAAGCCAAAGGCTCTCTCCGGCGGACAGAGACAGCGTGTTGCTCTCGGTCGTGCTATCGTTCGTAACCCTAAGGTATTCCTTTTGGACGAACCGCTTTCTAACCTTGATGCTAAGCTCCGTGTTCAGATGCGTAGCGAAATCAGCAAGCTCCACAAGAAGCTCCAGACAACATTTATTTATGTAACACACGACCAGACAGAAGCTATGACAATGGGTTCTAAAATCGTTGTTATGAAAGACGGTGTTGTTCAGCAGGTTGCTAGCCCTGTTGAAATCTACAACGAGCCTTGCAATGTTTTTGTTGCCGGATTTATCGGAAGCCCGCAGATGAACTTCATCAATGCGACATTAGTTAAAGAAGAAGGCGGGGTTTACCTCGTTGCTGAAAATATGAAGGTTAAGCTTCCTGAAGGAAAGGCTAACCGTCCTGAACTCGCTGAATATTTCGGCAAGGAAGTTATTATGGGTATCAGACCTGAAAACATCTATGATGATGAGGCGCATATTTCTACATTTGCTGAATGTAAAGTTAATGCTTTAGTTACTCACACAGAAATGATGGGTGCTGAAACTTACCTCTTCCTCGATACTTGCGGTGCTCAGGTTGTTGCTCGTGTTAATCCGAGAACTACTGCTAAGACTGACGATAACATTGATATCGTATTCGACGGCAACAAGATTCACATTTTTGACAAAGAAACAGAAATGTCAGTTATCTCCTAAAAAATATAAAAGCGGCGGAAAATCCGTCGCTTTTTTGTGTTCATTATTCATTATCAAGGCAAGAATAGAGGGCGTTTCGCATCTCTGTCTGCATTCTGATATCCCATCGATGGCTATGCTGAAAGTATGTCATTGAAATTTTGTTTTCACAATCCACCATTGCGAAACAGCCTGCCGCACCGTCCCAGCCAAACTCGCCGATTGGACTGAGTGAACCGCTTCTTGCTTTGTCGATGTGGGTGCGAACGCCTAAGCCATAGCCGTAGCCATTGCGGGCATTGTTAAAATCTTCGAGAGGTTGTCCGCTCAGGTGGTTTGTTCGCATAAGCTCAACAGTTCTTGAGGATAAGATTCTGTTACCGCTTTTCCCAATCCCACCGCAAGCCATTGCGTCAAGGAAGAGGGCATAGTCCTCTGTGCATGAGGTTAAGCCTGCACCGCCACTTTCGTAGTCGGGGGAAAGGTTAAAAACGCACTCGAGGGGTTGTTTTACTAACTTGCCATCAATCAACGAGTATCTTGATGCCATTTTCGCAATCTGTTCTTCGTCTTTTGGTGCATCAAAGAATGTGTTTTTCATTCCAAGCGGCGCGAAAATGTTTTCCTGCATATATTCGCCAAGCTTTTTGCCTGACCAGATTTCAATGAGTGCGCCCAAAACATCGTGACACAGGCTATATCTGTAACGGGTTCCGGGCTCGAAACTGAGAACTGTTTCAGCCAGTGCTCCGACGAGGTCTCTTGTTGAGGTTTTGCCGTCGTCAAGCGCTTTTTTTATTCCAGGAGCTTTCAGATCGTAGTTCAGTCCTGCGGTCATTGTGAAGAGGTGTCTGATTGTAATCGGATTTTTTGCGTATCCATCGGACTGGTTGTTTACGGTTTCGCCGACAGATTTTCCACTTGTAATTTTATCGGTGTTGGACGAATTTAACTCGTCTGCAGTGATTTTCATTTTTTCAAACTCAGGAAGATACATCGAAACCGGGTCGTTAAGATTGAATTTTCCTTTTTCGTAAAGCTGAAGAGCTGCCGTGCAGGTCAGCATTTTCGTCATTGAAAAAATCAGGTAAAGTTCGTCGCCTTTCAGCTTTTTCTCGGTTTCAATATCGTTATACCCAGATGTGTGTCTGAAAATAATCTCGTGATTTCTGCAAACAATACAGTCCAATCCGGGAACATTATATTTTTGATGAAAATTATTTAAGCAATTTGTAAGATTTTCATAATTCATATAAATCACTCCTTAAAATTTTCATTCATTATATCATACGCTGATGTAAAAGTCAAGGCGATGCCTAAAACCACAAGTAATAAGCAACGGCAAGGGAAACATTGAGTTTCTCTTGCCGTTGGTTGTGTTATTCTTCAGTTTTTATTGTGCCTTTACGGTGTTTGACGGTGAATTTGTCCTTGACATAGTCAACGGTTATTTTGTCGCCGTTTTTCACCTTTTCTTCAAGGATTTCCTCCGCAATCAGGTCCTCGATGTCTGACTGGATTGCCCGTCTTAGCGGTCTTGCTCCGTAAATTGCGTCAAAGCCTTTTCCGCCGATTGCGCTCACGGCTTTTTCCGTGAATTTAGCGTCAATTCCGTTCTGGAGGAGTCGCTTTGAAAGGTTTTCAAGCATCTTAACTGCAATTTGCTTAATATCCTCGTCTGTGAGCTGATGGAACACGATTATATCATCAACCCTGTTCAAAAATTCCGGGCGGAATGCTCTCTTAACTTCGCTCATAACATCGGACTTAATCCGCTCATAATCCCGCTCGTTTTTCTGGCTGTCGCCGGCGGAGAAGCCGAGGCTTTTATTTTCGGTTATCATTCTCGCACCAAGATTTGATGTCATTATTATAACCGTATTGCGGAAATCCACTTTTCTGCCCTGAGAATCCGTTAAAATTCCGTCGTCTAAAATCTGGAGAAGAATATTGAAAATATCGGGGTGTGCTTTTTCGATTTCGTCAAAAAGGACTACACTGTATGGTTTTCTCCTCACCTTTTCAGTAAGCTGACCACCCTCTTCGTGGCCCACATATCCTGGGGGAGAGCCGACGAGCCTTGAAACGGTGTGTTTTTCCATATATTCCGACATATCAAAGCGGATAAGAGCGTCCTCGTCGCCAAACATTGCCTCAGCAAGAGCCTTTGAAAGTTCTGTTTTTCCGACACCTGTCGGGCCTAAGAAGATGAATGAGCCGATTGGGCGTTTCGGGTCTTTAAGTCCGACTCTGCCTCGTCTTATTGCCTTTGCTATTGAAATAACTGCCTCGTTCTGCCCGATAACACGGTTATGAAGGGTTTCTTCAAGCTTTAAAAGCCTCTCACCCTCACCGCCTGAAATTGACTTTACAGGGACACCTGTCCATGTGGAAACAACCTCGGCGATTTCCTCAGGAGTTACTTTTTTGGTTTCGGCATTACTCTCGCTTTTCCAGTTTTCCTTTGTGGATTTAAGTTTTTCGGAAAGTTCTCTTTCTTTATCACGAAGTTTTGCGGCTTTTTCGTATTCCTGAGTTGTTATTGCCGCCTCTTTTTCTTTTTTAACAGTTTCTATTTCCTCTTCAAGCTCTTTTAAATCGGGTGGAGCAGTCAGAGTTTTCATTCTGATTTTTGATGCCGCTTCATCAATTAAGTCTATTGCCTTGTCGGGTAGGAATCTGTCAGGAATATAGCGGACAGAAAGCTTAACCGCCGCATTTATCGCCCCGTCGGTTATGGTTACTTTGTGGTGGGCTTCGTATTTATCCCTTATGCCTTTCAGAATTTCCACACATTCTTCCTGTGTTGGTTCATCAAGCTGAATCGGCTGGAAACGGCGTTCCAAAGCTGCATCTTTTTCGATATATTTTCTGTATTCAGTTATTGTTGTTGCGCCAATAACCTGAATTTCGCCACGGGAAAGGGCAGGTTTTAATATATTTGCCGCATCTATTGCACCCTCTGCCGCTCCTGCACCGACGAGGGTATGGATTTCGTCGATGAAGAGAACGATATCTCCTGCTTTTCGGATTTCGTCCATTGCTGCTTTGAGTCTTTCTTCAAACTCCCCACGGTATTTTGCTCCTGCAACCATTGATGATAAATCAAGGGTTATAACCTTTTTATCCCGCAGTATTTCAGGAACCTCGCCGTTTACAATCTTCTGTGCTAAACCCTCAGCGACAGCGGTTTTACCAACGCCCGGCTCACCGATTAAACAGGGGTTGTTTTTTGTTCGTCTTGAGAGAATCTGGACAACTCTTTCAATGACCGAGTCTCTGCCAATGACGGGGTCAAGCTTAAGGTCTCTCGCCATATCCGTCAGGTTTCTGCCAAACTTTTCAAGGGTTGGGGTTTTGGATTTTCCTCTCGGTTTTGGTTGTGGCTGAGTTTCTTTTGGAGTATCGGGAGTTTCCTCCTCACCCTCTTCGTTGACCGCCTTGATTATATCACGATAAAGCTTTTGTATATTTATTCCGCTGTCATTTAAAATTCTTACTGCAAGACTTTCTCCCTCACGAAGCAGGGAGATAAGAATGTGTTCTGTTCCGATATAGCCATGGCCGAGACGCATTGCCTCTGCATAGCTTCTCTCTAAAACGGACTTTGTTCTTGGGGTGAATCCTGTTGTGATTTTTTCAAGGGGTGTGCCTGTTCCGACAAACACATCTATTTTCTTTTCAACTTTATCTGCGGTAAGGCCGTTTGCCTCAAGTGCCTTTGCCGCAACTCCCTCACCCTCGGAAATCAGTCCCCATAAAAGGTGTTCTGTTCCTATATAGTTATGTCCCATTTCTTTTGCGCAGTCTTCCGACAGCATAATAGCTTCTCTTGCCCGTTCTGTTAATTTCTGTTCAAACATAAGCGTTTACCATCCTTTCCGCTGATTTAAAATCAGCCTAATTTTTCACGAATAACCTCTGCCCGTTTGACATCTCTGTCAGCAGGTGTTTCAATATTGAAGTTTGCCGACAGGGTTGCAGGCAGGATTGAATATAGAATATCGCTGAGTTTTTCAAGGTCTGTCTCCTTGATTATACCCAGATTTATGCCAAGCCGTACATCGGAAATACAATTTAATGCCTCACTCGACCCCATAATTCTGCTGTATTTTAAAATTCCCAGTGACCGCATAACTTTATCTTCGATTCTGAACTTATCCGAAAGATAAATTTTCTGTTGGAGCGACCGTTCCTGAGAGATAATTTCGCTGACGATTTCCGATAATTTTTGTGCAGTTTCTTCTTCGGTTATACCGAGGGTAACCTGATTGGAAATCTGATAAATGTTTCCAAGACTCTGACTTCCCTCACCGAAAATTCCCCTGACCGTAATTCCCATTTTGGAGAGGGAGCGGGAAAGGGCGTCGATTCTTCCTGCCATAGTAAGCCCCGGAAGACTCGCCATAACGGAAATACGAAGTCCTGTTCCCACATTGGTCGGGCAACAAGTCAGGTAGCCAAGTTTTTCGGAAAACGCATAATCTAAGCTTTCCTCTAAAATATCGTCGACTTTCATTGCAGAGGTCAGACATTCGTCAATGGCAAATCCCTCGTGCATAGCCTGAATTCTTAAATGGTCCTCTTCCATAAGCATTATGCTTATTCTCTGGTCGTCGGATAAAACCAAGCCACGCTTAATTTTGCCGTCTGTCAAAAGCGGACTAATAATGTGCTTCTCTGCCAGGGCTTTTTTCTCTCTGTCAGGCATAGCTGAAAGGTCAAAAAATCTGGTATTCTCGATTTTTTCTGATGCAGTTTTGAGAATATTTATGATTTCTTCCTGCTGAGATTTATCCGCCATATTCGGGAACGGCTTATTCTTTAAATTTCTGGCAAGCCTTACCCGTGTTGATAAAACAACATCACCCATATTGCCGAATTTGGTGTACCACATTATTTTTCCCCTCCTTCTTTTAAGGCGTTGATTTCGTCACGGAGCTTTGCCGCCATTTCAAATTCCTGATTTAAAACCGCCGCCTCAAGCTCTGACTGAAGCCGTCTTATTTTAGCTTCACGGCTTATCTCGGTTTCGCACCGTTTCGGGATTTTACCTGTGTGAGTGGACTGACCGTGGATTTGCTTTAAAGGTTTTGAAAGGGAGGACGAAAATTCTGTGTAACAATTACTGCACCCCAGTTTTCCGTGTTTTAAAAACTCCGAAAGTTTCATATGACACACTCCGCAAACCTTATCCGACGGAGCGGAGAAAAGATTTGCGCCCTTTCCGAAAAATCCCCCGAAAAAGTCATCAAAATCACCGTTAATGCTGAATTTTAACTCCCCTGTCTCTGCGGCACATTTACTGCAAAGATGATACTCGGTCTTTTTCCCGTTCACGATTTTCTGAATATGTGTATTCGCTTCCCGTTGATTACATTTCTGACATTTCATAATGAATTCCTCCTTATAAAATATTAACAAGTATGTTTTTGAGCAGTTTTGCCCTGATGAAATCTCTCTGAGGCGGATTAACGGGGATTGCGTTATCCCTTACCGCAGCAACAATTATTTTGCCCTCTCTCTGCGATATAATGTCAAGTTCATATAAATTCTGAATTATTGCATTGGCATCTGTCTGGGAAATATATTCCCCGATAAGGGAAAGTACCTTTTTCATATAGCTTTCCGCTCCGTCGCAGACAGCACGGGTAATTTTAATATAACCGCCACCGCCTCGTCTGCTCTCTACAATATACCCTCTTTCGGGCGAAAACCTTGTCGAAATAACATAGTTGATTTGCGACGGCACACAATTAAACCGCCCTGCAAGTTCGTTTCGCTGAAGCTCAATGGCCCCGTTCTCTGCCTCAATCATTTCTTTTATAAATTCTTCAATTAAATTACTTAACTTCATAATCATCACCTTTTTTGACTTTGACTTTCTTTGACCTTAATTGAATTGTAACACGAAGGTCAGGAAAAGTCAAGAGTTTTTTAAAATTTTTGACTAAAATACGATTTTGTTATAAAAATGTAAAGAAAAAATATGCCGAATTTCTTGACTTGAAAGGGGTTTATTGATATAATGTAATTTGATATATTATGTAAAAGCTTAACTTTTTAATAAATTTGAAATGAAGGTGTAATTATGCAGAAATTAGGATTAAACGAAATTCGTGAAAAATACCTTGCATTTTTTGAAACAAAGGAACATTTAAGACTCCCGTCTTTCCCGCTTGTTCCGCAAAATGATGCAAGCTTGCTTTTAATTAACGCAGGTATGGCGCCTCTTAAGCCATACTTTACAGGAAAGGAAACCCCTCCGAGAAAAAGGGTTACGACTTGCCAGAAATGTATCAGAACTCCCGACATTGAGAGAGTTGGTAAAACCGCAAGACACGGTACATTCTTTGAAATGCTTGGTAACTTCTCTTTCGGGGATTACTTTAAGCACGAGGCAACTGCCTGGGCGTGGGAATTTATAACAAAGGTTTTGGAAATCCCTGTTGACCGTCTTTGGGTCAGTGTTTACGAGGAAGACAGCGAGGCTGTTGAAATCTGGACAAAGGAAGTCGGCGTTAGCCCTGACAGAATTGTTTATCTTGGCAAAGAGGACAATTTCTGGGAAATCGGAACTGGTCCTTGCGGTCCATGTTCGGAAATTTACTTTGACCGTGGTGAGGATTTCGGTTGCGGAAGTCCTGATTGTGCGGTTGGCTGTGAATGTGACCGCTTTGTTGAGTTCTGGAACCTTGTTTTCACACAGTTCGATAAGGATGATAAGGGCGTTTATAATCGCCTCAAAAATCCAAACATCGACACAGGTATGGGACTTGAGAGAATTGCCTGCATTATGCAGGGGGTTACCTCTATTTTCGAGGTTGACACAATCCGCAAGGTTTTAGACCACGCGATTGCGATTTCAGGTAAAGACTACGGAAAGGACGACGCAACTGATGTTTCTCTCCGTGTTATAACCGACCATATAAGAAGTACCGTATTTTTAGTATCCGACGGTGTTCTTCCTTCAAACGAAGGCAGAGGCTATGTTCTCCGCAGACTTCTCCGTCGTGCGGCAAGACACGGAAGACTTTTGGGAATAGGCGGTTCATTCCTTTACAAAATTGCAAAAACCGTTATGGAAGAATCAAAGGGTGCTTATCCTGAACTTGAAGAAAAGTTTGAATATATCGAAAAGGTTATCAAGAACGAGGAAGAGCGTTTTGCTGAAACAATCGACCAGGGACTTGTTATCCTTGAAGACTATATAAAGGAAATCAAGGCCGCAGGCGAGAAAACTCTCGGCGGTGATAAAGCGTTTAAGCTTTATGACACTTATGGTTTCCCAATCGACTTAACAAGAGAAATCGCAGAAGAGAAAGAAATTATCGTTGACGAAGACGGCTTTACTGCTCTTATGAATGAGCAGAAAGAGCGTGCCCGCAATGCAAGAGGTGATATGGAAGATGCCGCCTGGGAGGAGGACATCTTTAAATTCATCAAAGATGCTACTGTTTTTGAAGGCTACACAGCTGACGAAGCAGAGGGAAAAATCCTTGCAATCGCAAAGGGGAATGTGTTAAGCGACGATGCAACAGAGGGCGACGAAGTTACTGTTGTTCTTGACAAAACTGCTTTCTATGCTGAAAGCGGCGGTCAGGTTGGCGACAGCGGTATCATCGAAGGAAACGGCTTTGTTTTGGAAGTTTCCGATGTTAAGAAACAGAACGGTAAGTTCCTCCATAAGGCAGTTGTTAAAAGCGGAACTGTTAAGGTAGGGGACGATGCAACAACAAAGATTGCGACTTGCAGAAGAAATGCAATCAGAAGAAACCACACTGCAGCTCACCTTCTCCAGGCGGCACTCAAAAATGCTCTCGGTAACCATGTTGCTCAGGCTGGTTCTTATGTTTCTGAGGACAGAATGAGATTTGACTTCTCTCATTTCAGTGCTATGACAGACGAGGAAATCAGAAAGGTTGAAGCAGAGGTTAATATGGCAATCCTTAATTGTATCCCTGTTGAAAACTTTGAAGCGCCTATCGAAGAGGCTAAAAAGCTCGGTGCAACTGCTCTCTTTGGCGAGAAATATGGCGATACAGTAAGAATTGTTAAAATAGATGATTACAGCATTGAATTCTGTGGCGGTACACACGCTAAAAACACAGGAAATCTCGGTCTTTTCAAGATTGTTTCCGAAAGCGGTGTTGCGGCAGGCGTAAGACGAATTGAAGCGGTTACAGGCTTTGGCGTTTTAGAGCTTTTGGCTAAGACAGAAAACACAGTTATAGAAACTGCAAAGGCTCTTAAATCAAATGTTACAGAGGTTGCCTCAAAGGCGGTTTCTCTTACAGAAGAACTTAAAGAGGCTAAGCGTGAAGTTG
This sequence comes from Clostridia bacterium, assembly GCA_045646365.1. Classification (GTDB taxonomy): domain Bacteria; phylum Bacillota; class Clostridia; order Monoglobales; family Monoglobaceae; genus SIG454. Next base: position 47,876 of record JAZRKP010000018.1, on the reverse strand, counting down.
AAAGCCTTAAGAGCAAAATGGCTCAGGGAAGCATCGGAGATGTTATAAATGAGGCAGAAGAGGTTAACGGTATTAAGGTTATCACCAAGAAAATGGACGACGGTCTTGATATGAATGCTCTCCGAAATGCAGGCGACAGCCTTAAACAGAAAGCTCCTTGCTCCGTTATCGTTCTTGCATCAAATGCAGACGGAAAGGTTAATATCGTTGCAATGGCAACAAAAGAAGCAATAGAAAAGGGTGCACACGCCGGAAATATTATCCGTGAGGTTGCGAAAGTGACAGGCGGTGGCGGTGGCGGTAAGCCGGACAGCGCTCAGGCAGGCGGAAAGGACGCGTCAAAGATTGACGAGGCACTCAGTATTGTTAAGACCTTAATCTAAAAAAGGACGGTGTAGAAAATGACATACTATTCAGACGAAAACTGCCTTTTCTGTAAAATTGTAAAAGGCGATATACCATCAACTAAGGTTTATGAAACGGAAACCGTTTATGCTTTCCGTGATATAGAGCCTCAGGCACCACAGCATATTATTATAATCCCGAAAGAGCATATTTCTTCAACTAATGAAATTAACGAAGAAAACTCCGCTCTTATAGGTGATGTTTATGCGGCGGCTGCGGCGATTGCGAGAATTGAAGGCTTTGCGGACAACGGTTACCGCATAGTTAATAACTGCGGTATGGACGGCGGACAAACCGTTGGGCATATCCACTTCCATCTTTTAGCAGGCAGATATTTGCAGTGGCCACCAGGCTAAGTCAAAATAGCACAAATATAGATTATGCTTTGCCCAAACTCCACCCTTTAAGCTTGGGGTGGAGTTTGAATATTTTGTTTTAATTTTAAAAGGAGGAATTCCTTTGTTTATTGTTGAAGAATATGATGTTGCCGTTATCGGAGCGGGACACGCAGGTGCGGAAGCAGCGTTAGCTGCGGCAAGGCTTGGGGCAAAGACCTGTCTTTTCTCCATAAGTCTTGACGGCGTTGCCAATATGCCCTGTAACCCAAGTATCGGTGGCACGGCAAAGGGGCATCTTGTCCGTGAAATTGACGCATTAGGCGGAGAAATGGGCAAGGCGGCAGACAAAACCTTTATCCAGTCGAGAATTTTGAACCGAGGCAAAGGCCCTGCGGTTTATTCTCTCCGTGCCCAGATTGACCGAAATAAATATAAAGAGGTTATGAAACACACTATCGAAATGCAGGAAAATCTGCATCTTCGTCAGGGTGAGATTGTCCGTGTTGAGCTTGACGAAAATAACCGTGTTAAAGCGGTCTACACAAGAACGGGTGCTTGTTTTCCATGTAAGGCGGCTATTGTCTGCACGGGAACATATTTAAAATCCCGTATTATAATCGGTGATTTTTCTCAGGAAAGCGGACCTGACGGGGTTTTCCCTGCAACAGAGCTTTCAAAAAGTCTCCTCGATATTGGTGTTGAACTGGTCAGGTTCAAAACGGGAACACCGCAAAGAATCTCCAAAAACTCCATTGATTTTTCCGAGCTTGAAGTTCAGTACGGCGACGAGAAGATTACGCCATTCTCCTTTGAAACAGAGGGTGAGCTTGAAAATCAGACAGTTTGCCACATAACCTATACCAATGAGGAAACTCATCAGGTTATTATGGATAATATCCACCGTTCACCTCTATACGGCGGTGATATCAAGGGAATAGGCCCGAGATACTGCCCGTCGATTGAGGATAAAATTGTCCGTTTCCGTGATAAGGAAAGGCATCAGCTTTTTGTTGAGCCAATGGGCCTTAACACTGACGAAATGTATCTTCAGGGCTTTTCAAGCAGTCTGCCTGAGGATGTTCAGCTTAAAATGCTCAGGACTCTTCCGGGATTTAAGAATGCTCAGGTTATGCGAAATGCCTATGCAATCGAATATGATTGTGCAAATCCGCTTCAGCTTAAACCAAGCCTTGAGTTTAAGGAAATAGGCGGTCTTTTCGGAGCGGGACAGTTTAACGGTACATCAGGCTATGAAGAGGCGGCGGCACAGGGCCTTATCGCAGGTATAAACGCTGTTCGCGGAATCAATGGTCAGTCTGAATTTGTTCTTGACAGAAGCGAAGCTTATATCGGAACACTCATTGACGATTTGGTTACAAAAGGCACTAACGAGCCATACAGAATGATGACCTCCCGTTCGGAGTATCGTCTTTTGCTCAGACAAGATAATGCGGATTTAAGACTCCTTGAAAAAGGCTATGAGGTTGGCTTGATTTCTCAGGAGAGATACGATAAATTCCTCTTGAAAAAGGCACAGATTGAGGCGGAAACTGAAAGACTTTCCTGCCTGACCTTCCCACCTTCAAAAGAGGTCAATGATTATCTCATATCAAGGGGAAGCACGCCGATTTCCACAGGTGTTAAGGCGTCGGATATGCTCAAACGCCCTGAGGTTGATTATGAATCAATGGGAGTTATTGACAAAACAAGACCTGAGGATATTTCCGATGTGGTTGCGGAACAGGTTGAGATTTCCCTTAAATATGAGGGGTATATCAGCCGTCAGATGAGTCAGGCGAAGCAGTTCAGACGACTTGAAAACAGGAAACTTCCTGACAATATAAACTATGAGGAGATTTCAGGTCTGCGTCTTGAGGCAAGGCAGAAGCTTAACAAAATAAGACCTCTGTCTATCGGTCAGGCATCAAGAATTTCCGGTGTTTCACCTGCGGATATTGCGGTTTTGATAGTTTATCTTGACAAACAGTAGATTTTGATGTATAATAATTTTGTCGGTGAAAGCCGATGAAAATTTAATATTGCACAGGGGAGCTCAATATGGGCTGAGAGGAAGCGATGGCTTCGACCCTTTAACCTGATTTGGATAATGCCAACGGAGGGAGTCTGGTAAGCGTATTTTATCGGTGTATCTTCGGGTGCACCGATTTTTTTCGGGCCCGAATATGCTTTATTGAGCCAATGTTTTATGCCTGTGCGGAAATGGAGAATATTATGAATAAAAAATTATTAACAATGGTCGAGTCGGCAATTATGATTGCCCTTGCAGTTATTTTAAGTTTTGTGAAAATCTGGAGTATGCCTCAGGGCGGAACGGTATCGTTGACTATGCTTCCGCTTTTTGTTCTGGCTATCAGAAGAGGCGCAACTGCAGGAATAGTCGGCGGAATTATATACGGGGCAATTTCGATTATCTTTGACGGCGTTATTTACCATCCAATGTCAATTTTACTTGATTATACTTTAGCCTATGGCGTTTTGGGTGTTTCGGGATTTTTTAAAAAGAATTATTGGGGGATAGTCCTGGGGACAACCTCAGGAGTTTCCCTCCGCTACATATGTTCCCTTTTATCAGGGGCAATCCTCTTTGCGGATTATGCACCTGAGGGACAAAATCCGTGGATTTATTCTCTGATTTATAATGCGACATATATGCTCCCCGAACTTATTATCTGTATTATCGCCCTTGTTGCCCTCTATGCAGGCAGAAAGCAACTGTTTAACTCGAAATAGCTTTTTTGAGCTTTTTAAGAGCGGAAAGCCTTAGTGTTCTGGCTCTGCCTTTGCTTATTCCCATTCCTTCGGCAATCTTTGTCGGAGGAATGTTTTTTATGTATGTCAGAATTATAATCTTTCGTTCCTCTTCGGGTAGTGATTTAAGAGCCTTTATTGCCTTTTTAGCGTCAATTTTTGTCTCAGCATCATCAAAAGAATCAAGAGCACTTTCATCTTCCACTATCTCCTCAAGAGAAAGCTCTTCGCCACTGTCCGCTATAATATTTATGGGTGTTTCGCGACCCTTTGTTTTATTATGTCCGTTTATAAATATGTATTTTATGCAGGAAGATGCCCACGTGAGAAACTTGCAGTTTTTATCGCTGTGATATGTTTCAATGGCACGCTCAACCCCAAGCCATATAATACTTTTTATCTCATTGTACTCAAAACTGCCTCCGTAAACATATCCTTTATATTTTTTCTCCTGATAATCAAGAAACGGCTTTATGGCGTTATAGAGCACCTCCTTGCTTTCTTTCCCACTTTTTATTTTTTCAACTAATTCCTCGACATTTGTCATTTTATTCCTCCTTTTGTATCTTTTTTGGATACTCATAATTCTATACTTAACGGAATAAAATTACAATGGGCATTTAGTGGCATATTATAAAACGCCATAAAATGACAAAATTTGCAAAAAAGCTTGTAAATTTCCATTTGTTATGGTATGATAATTGTGTATGAAAAAAGAAAAGGTGGTATTTATGGCTAAACCAAAAGTTAAATATAACTCTGTTAAAAAGTTTTCAACTATTCGTGAAATGATGGAAATGGCTGTTGCGGATGTGGGAGACAAAACCGCATACAAATTCCGTGAAAACGGCGAAGTCAGAGAAGTTAGTTTTAAGGAATTTCGTGACACAACGATTTATCTTGGAACGGCACTGAAGAGTATGGGGCTTTCTGATAAACATGTTGCTATGCTCGGTGAGAATAGCTATAACTGGATATGTGTTTATCTGACAATGCTCCAGAGTGACGGTGTTTATGTTCCAGTTGATAAGGAACTTGCCCCGGAGCCAATGAGTTTTGTTTTAAATGAAAGTGATGCGGAGGTATTGTTCTACACAAAGACCTATGAAAAGTTTGTTGAGGAAAATAAACAGAACTTCCCGAAAATTACTAAGTTTGTGGCAATAGATAATGAGGAAGATACAGAAGAGGTTTATTCTTTCAAAAAGCTTATCGAAAAGGGAAGAGAGCTTTACATAAGCGGTGACCATAGCTTTGAGAGTATCGAAAAGACCACACAGGAAATGCGTATGCTCGTTTACACATCTGGAACAACAGGCGTTGCAAAAGGCGTTATGCTCACAGAACATAATTTAGTCAGCTGTGTTTATTACGGTTTGCATGTAGCAACTCTTTACGGTGACGGACTTTCCGTGCTTCCGTATAACCATACATATGAAGCTGTTGCGGGGATTTTGGTTGCAATTCATCTCCACTGTGCCCTTGCTATAAACGAAAATCTTAAGACGGTTCTTAAGAATCTTCAGTTCTATAAACCGACTAATATTTATCTTGTTCCTGCATTTGTTGAGGTCTTTTATAAGAGAATCTGGTCAAATGCTAAAGCAGGCGGAAAAGAAACAATTTTAAAAATTCTTGTAAAAGTCAGCAACGGCTTAAGAAAAGTCGGAATTGACTTGAGAAGAAAATTATTCAAGTCTGTTCACGAGGCATTCGGCGGAAACCTTATCGAAATTGTGTGCGGAGGTGCACCGCTTCGTAAAGAACTGGGTGACTTCTTTGATGCAATCGGCATAAATCTTTTAAACGGTTACGGAATTACTGAGTGTTCACCGCTCGTAAGCGTTAACCAGAATGATTTTAACGACTGTGCAACTGTTGGTATTCCTCTCCCTTGCGTTGAACTCAAGATTGACGAGCCTGATGCGGAGGGTATTGGTGAAATCTGTGTTAAGGGTGACACCGTTATGATGGGATATTATAAACAACCTGAATTGACAGCAGAGGTTTTAAGCGAAGATGGCTGGTTCAAAACGGGGGATTTTGGAACAATCAATGAACTCGGACAGCTTTTGATTACAGGCAGAAAGAAAAATATTATTATTCTTGATAATGGAAAGAATATTTTCCCTGAAGAAATCGAAAACTATATTATGGGTATTCCCTATGTTGCTGAAACTGTTGTTTACAGTATCAAAGATGAAAACGGAATGGAAACCGGTCTTGCGTGTCAGGTTTTCCTTGCGGATGAAAAGCTTAAGGAACTCGGTATTGAAAACGGAAAAGAGCAGATTAAAGCAGACATTGATGCAACTCTTAAGATTCTTCCGGTTTACAAAAGAGTCAGCAAGATAATCGTTGTTGATGATGCATTCCAGAAAACAACAACAAACAAAATAAAAAGAGATAAAATTAACACAAATTTATAAAGGAGAATTATAATGAGTCATTTAGAAGATAATGAAAACTACTTGGTTGAACTTATAAACGACGACGGAGAAAAAGAGATGTTTGAGCATCTTGACACAGTTAAGGTTGGCGAGGATAACTATGTTATCTGCGTGCCTTATCTTGAAGAGGAAACTGACGAGATTGAGGAGGTTGTTATCCTTAAAATGGTTGAAGACCCTGAAAATCCTGACGGTTCACTCCTTCTTCCTGAGGAAAACGACGATATTTTAGATAAAGCCTATGAGCTTTTCGTTGAAAGAAATCAGGACAGATTTGACTGGACAGACTAAGTATAGAATTAAAAACGAATAAAATGTGCACCCGCAGAATTTGGGTGCACATTTTCGTTATACAATAAAAAAGCCGTTATGCCTTGCGGCATACGGCTTTTGGAGGAGAGGATGGGATTCGAACCCACGGTACGCTATTAACGTACACAGCATTTCCAATGCTGCGCCTTAAACCATCTCGACCACCTCTCCAAAGTAGTGTTATGGTTTCACAACTCATATATTATATCACGGAATGCACCCAAAAGTCAAGCATTTTTGAGAAAATTTTCAAATATTCCTCATTTGTTCTTAAGCTTTGGGCGGACATCGTTTCCGTATAGAGTGATTGCTTTATAGTCGCCCATTATTCTTGATGTAACACGCTGGCTGTAAAGGTTGTTGATTCCTTCCAAATCAAGGTTGGTGGAAATAAGAGTACTTTTTCCGCTGACCAGTCTTGAATTCAAAATATCAAAGAATGCGGCACTGGTGAATTGGGTTGTAAATTCTGTACCCAAATCGTCAATGATAAGCAAATCGACATCGTATATATATTTTGAGATACTTTGTGCATCATCGCTTGAATCCTTGCCGAATTTAAGGGATTCGAGGGTGTCAAAAAGCTTGTATGCACTTGTGTAATAAACCGTGTTCCCGTTTTCCAGAGCACGATTTGCCACGCAGCTTGAAAGATAGGTCTTTCCCGTTCCTGCGTTTCCGCTTAAAATTATATTTCCCTTATCTTGTTTGAAATTGTCAGCAAAATCCATACAAATCTGCGCGGCCTTTTGCATAATCTTAACAACGGGGATAACTTTTCCGTCTTTTTGAACATCTTCAAAAAGAGAAAAGTCAAAATTCTCAAATGTCTGGTTCTTCATATATTCGGAAAGGTTTGCATTTGCTCCGATATGCTTTGCGATGAGGGACTTAAGGCAATCGCAACGATGCCCCATAACAAAACCTGTGTCGGAACATTTACTGCAAGAGACAATATCTTCGAGATAATCGGACGGAAATCCGTTTTTCTCAAGCAAAGCAACTTTTTCTGCCTGAAGGGACTGGATTTTTTCCTTAACCTCGTCAAATTTTGCACCCTTATTCAAAACGGTTTTTAAAAGGGCAGTTCCTGACTGCATAAGTTCAATATCAATTTCTGCAATTCTTGGTGCAATTTCTGTAACTTCCCGTTTTCTGTATTCCAAAATCTGTCGGTTTTCGTTTCTCAATTCCTCAAGCTCTTTTAAGGCAAGAACATAAGCTGATTCCATAATTTTCACCCCTATTCGTCAAGCATATCCGAAAGAATCTGCTCGGCATATTTATTATAATCAATCTCGTTAGTGTCTTTATAATTACTGAATTTGTTAGCACCTTTTTGAGGAGCTTTTGTTTTTTCCTCTTCCTGTTTAATTCTGTAATGCTCCTGAGCCAGCTCAAGTTCTTCCTGAGTCTTAATCCCCTGGTCAAACCACGAACAAAGAATTTTGTTCATATACGCCCAGCCCATTTTTCCGCCTGTTTTCATCATTGTTTTGTCATAAGCGATAGGGATTAAATCAAGCGGAATATCCTTCTCGTATGCCCAGATATTTATATATTTTCTCTCGGTTGTGCTGAGGGCACGGTCGTTTATACCGAGAATGGTGCAGATTTTCCGTTCTTTGGAATAAGCATCCTCAAGTTCTTTTATATACGCTTCTGCCTTTTCGTAAGTATTTATCTCTCTGTCAGCCCAGTCGATTGCAATTTTTTCGATATATCGCATAGAATGCTTATTTTTCCCTGCGGCGTAGGTTATAATCATTATAATAACCTCAACAGGGAGATTGAGCCAGTCAACAAAGGAATAGAGGACTTCCATATCGTTACTGCTAAGCAGCTTGCCGAGAATTTCCTCTGCCTGCTTGAAAAGGTAGGATATTTCCTGATTTTTTGCGGTTGCACCGTCGATTTCCGTATGAGTGTATGACGGTCTTGAAGAAACAACGGCACGAACCTTGTTTTCCGCTTTCTGCGGAGCGGTTTCCGTGAAAATATATCCGTTTTCGGAAAGAGCAATAAGCCCCTCCAATGCCCAGTAGTCAAGGGCGGCACGGATTTTTGCTATTTTAACATCCAAAACCTCGGAGAGCTCCTGAGGAGAATAGATGGTCTTATCCTTCTTATATTTACTTAATATATAAATGTAGATTTTCAAATATTCGGGTTTTGCAAATCTACCCCATTTTTCAACAAATTCAAAGCTGAGTTCAAATCCGCAGGACATAGTTTCACCTCCTATTTACCAACGCAGAATTTTTCAAACACCTGATTAACGATTTCTTCCTGAACGGTTTCGCCCGTAATTTCGCCCAGACCTGATGCCGCATCTTCAAGGTCGATATAAAGGAGGTCTTTCGGCATACCCATATTAAGTCCGTTTTTAAGATTTTCAAGGGCCGTCTTTGCAGAAACAAGACAGTCTCTGTGTCGGCGGTTGGATATTCTGATTTCGTCGCAGGAGGAAGAAGCAGTAACAAATTTATCCGCAATTCTTTTTTCAAGAGTTGAAATTCCCGCCTGCTCACCGTCTTTCGGCAGAGCGAGGGGGATAAGGTCTTCTAAAGCAACTCCTGTTTTCTCCATAATTTCTTCGCTTGATAAAACTGTGGCTTTATCCTGCTTGTTTAAAACGATGATAACATTTTTGTCTTTCAAATTTTCAGCAATTTCGCTGTCCTCTTCGGAAAATTCCTCCGATGAGTCAAGGACAAAAAGAACAAGGTCAGCCTCTTTGATGCTTTCCTTAGCTCGCTCAATCCCGATTTGCTCAACAACATCTGAGCTTTCACGAATCCCCGCAGTATCACGGAGAATGAGAGCAAGTCCGCCGATGTTTATATATTCGGAAAGGGTATCACGGGTTGTCCCCGGAATATCCGTAACGATTGCACGCTCTTCCTTTAAAAGGGCATTAAGAAGGGATGATTTTCCAACATTGGGGCGTCCGACAATAGCGGTCAAAACCCCTTCGCGGACGAATCTGCCCTTTTCAAAGCTCTCAATAAGAGTATTTGTTTCGCTTGTAATACTGTCAATTTCACTTAAAAATTCCTCGTCCTCAATCTCGTCAATTTCGTCGGGAAAATCAGCGGTTGCGGAGAGTCTTGCCGCAAGTGCTAAAACCTGATTGCGGAGAGAGGAAATTTTTGCACCAAGTCTGCCTGTCAGGGAGGAAGCCGCATCGTAAACCCCGAGACGGGATTTTGCGTCAATCATATCCATAACGGCTTCAGCACCCGTAAGGTCTGTTTTTCCGTTGATAAATGCACGACGGGTAAACTCGCCCGGTTCTGCCTGACGGATTTGCATATCCGAAAGCTCGTCCATAATAAGTCTTGCTGCCATAGCACCGCCGTGACAGTGGATTTCCACGACATCTTCACCGGTATAGGATTTAGGGGCAAGCATTTTAACAACTAAAGCTTCGTCGATTGTCTGCCCGTTTTTGCCTTTAATACGGCATAGCGTCATCATATGGCTTAAAACAGCAGAAAGAGCCTTCCCCGAAATGGGAAAGGCGATTTTCTCGGCGATGGAAACTGCGTCCTCACCGCTTATTCTTATAATAGCAATTCCACCGTTTCCGGGTGGGGTTGCGATTGCCGCAATGGTATCAAAAAATTTCATAATATCCTTAAATTAGTCTCGTTTAATATTTGTAATAATTTCGTCAATGGCAGTACGAAGATCAGGGTTATCCCCAAGTTCCTTTCTGATTCGGTCAACACCGTGCATAGCCGTTGAGTGGTCGCGTTTAAAGCTTTCTCCGATTTTAGGGAATGACGGGTTGTCCAGAATTTCACGACAGATATACATAGCAACCTGACGGGGAAGAACAACATCATTTGAACGCTTTTTGGAAACCAAAGAACCGCCTGGGAGCATATAGTATTTCTCCACCTCGGAAATAATAACCTGCGGAGTAATACGGCGCTTCGGCTGAGTTTTCATAAGGTCGGCGATTGCCTCTGTTGCAAGCTCTAAGGTAATACGATTTGTCCGTTTAAGGCCTGCATAAAGGACGATTCGCTTAACCGCACCTTCAAGCTCACGGACATTGGACTTAACATTTTCCGCAATAAATGCAACAATTTCGTTGCCCACCTCAAGATATTCACTCTGAAGCTTACTCTTTAAAATCGCCATACGGGTCTCGTATTCAGGCGGTTGAACATCTGCGGGAAGACCGCTCGAAAATCTCGTCCTGATTCTTTCTTCAATCTGCGGAATTTCCGATGGCAAACGGTCACTTGTTAAAACTATCTGCTTGTCCTTCTCGTAAAGAGCGTTAAATGTGTGGAAAAGCTCCTCCTGAGCCAATTCTCTGCCTGCAAAAAACTGAACATCGTCAATCAAAAGCAAGTCAACTTTACGGTATTTATCACGAAAAGCCTGATTCGTCTTTTCACGGATTGCACTGACAAGTTCATATGTAAACTTTTCACTTGTTGTATATAAAACCTTGCGGTCAGGATAGTTTTCAAGATAGTAGTTCCCGATTGCGTGAAGCATATGTGTTTTCCCAAGTCCGCTTCCGCCATAGAGGAAGAGGGGGTTATAAGCCTTTGCAGGGCTGTCGGATTCAGCAACCGCAAGAGCTGCAACATAAGCCAGCTCGTTGCTTTTTCCTTTAATAAAATTATCAAATGTGTATCTGGGGTTAAGAGAAGATTCGTTGTTTACAGGTCTTTCTTCAACATCTTCGCTGACAATAACCTCTATGCTCCGTTTTTTTGATGTAACTGCTTCAAGACAGCTTTCGATAAGCGAAAAATATTTCGTCATAATCATATTTCGGTTAACACCATACGGAACACAAAGAACAATTTCAGAATCTGTTATGCTGACCGCTTTGACAGGTTTAATCCAGGAATTAAACGATACTTCGGAAATTTCTTCGGCAAGCATAGCAACAACATTTCCCCAAATTTGCTCAAGCTCCATTGTTCTTTTAAGCTCCTTTCGTTTTAAGGGGGATAACATCCCCATTTTATATTTTTATTTTTTAACATACTATATAATAGCAGATTTCCGAAATAATTTCAACAACAAAAAAGACCAAAAACTTGGTCTTTTTTTCTACATTTTTTACAACCTACAAAATATAAGCTTTTTTGAATTTTCAAACCACAATATCTTTGATTTTTCATCATAAAAAGCCTGAAAAAATTTTTTTTAAAAGTAAAAAATCTGGATAAAAAAACCTATTTTATCTCTAAATGTCGTTTAAGATATTTTTCTTTTGTAGCAAGACCACCCCGAATATGCCGTTCCTGACGATTTTCGTCAAGAATATTTCTGACCTGCAAATACAAATTTCGTCTTATCCCCGGCAATCTTTCAGTTATATCTTTATGTACGGTCGATTTGGAAATACCAAATTGTTTGGCGGCGGTACGGACTGTAGATTTATTTTCTATAATGTAATTTGCAAGTGCTATCGTTCGGTCTTCGATTGACCTTAGCATAAAATCACTCCCATATTTGTTATATAGTAACAATATATGAGAGTGTTTTTTCTTTTAGTATTTATTTCATAATATCAAAAAATTAAATCCTGTCCACAAAGACAGGATTTCTGGTACGCCTGACTGGAATTGAACCAGCGCAAACCCGGCGTCGGAGGCCGGTGCTCTATCCGCTGAGCTACAGGCGCATATTCAAAGGGACTCGAGCTAAGTCGCAGTCCCTTATTTTTTAGTAATTTGCTAAAGCGTCTTCAAGCCAGTAAAAACCAATATCGAATGCCTTATAAAGACTGTCGCGTTCTGCCTGACGCATAATCTGGGAATTTTCCGCTTCGTTGGTGCGAAGTTCGATGGAAACCTTTGTGGCAACATCCAAATCCTCAAGTTTTTCACTCTCCAGCACTTTGAAAATAACCATATATTTTCCGTCCGGTGAGCCATAGTAAATTTCATTTCCCTTACGGAGAAGCATTTTTCCGTTATAGGTTAAAACATCATCTTTTTTGGGAGCCATAGTAATTCTCCTTTCGTTATATCTCATATTTATTTTCCGCAAAAACGGAATTTATACAAATTACATAGTAATAGAATACCACATCTTGCTAAAAATTGCAAGGAAATTTTGTCATATTAAGCGGTTTAAATAAAATTAAGCAGGTGAGTTCTTATTCCTGTTGAGGCAACTGCAACGGGATAGTTAAGGATAATAAGGTCATCAAACTTAATAAAATCGTAAAATTCCTTGATTTTAAACCGTTGTCCTGCTGTGTTGAATTTTCTTATATCAACCACATAAACTTCACTGTAATTATTAAGAAGCCACGGAGCAAAAGCGTTTCCGAAAGACTCCTTGAAAAGAACTGCCTTTTTCCCGTTTCCGACGGAACTTGTCAGAACAGTAAGCGGGTTATCTCCGCCAAGATACGCATAATAGGAATTTGTACCGCCGTAAACTGCGGCAACGCTCTTGTTATAGGATTTTAAGTACATATCATTATATGAACCGCCTGCAACAAAGGCAGGAATAAGAAATTTTTCAATAGTGTCGGGGTGGGATTTTATAATTTTCTCTCCCGGCGTACCTTTGGCAAAGCTTGCGAAAGAGCCTGTGTATGAGCCTGTTTTGACGGAGAATTCGGAAAGGGGTTTAACTGCCTCACCTTTTACATCCATAAGTGCTTTATAGGCGTAATACGCACCTCTTTGAGTCCAGTGGTGGTCTGTTCTGAAATAAATATTTTCGTTTGCGTGCTCGTAAAGAGGTTTAACTGCGTTAATGGGGATAATCCTTTGGGAAAGGTTCTGGTAAACAGTTTTTATTCCCGCAAGCTGATTTGTGTAAACATTTGACGGACCGTAAAACTCGGCAGAGGTAGGAACTAAAATGCTGTATATGTTCACCGAATCGGGAAGAGCCTCTCCAAACATATTCACAATCCCGGCATAGTATTTTGCATAATCCTCATCAATATAAACCTTCTCCATAGCAAAGTTGTCAACAACATAAGCTACGCCGTACGGAGTTGCATTTTCAGAGAAACGGAATTTGTTATCAATAACAGTATCCTCCAGCAAATCCCGCTGGTTGTACTTTACCTGTGTAACTTCGCCATCAATCTTAACAGATGCTTCGGTGAGGTGGGTGAACATATCCATAGGAATATAAAAAACACCTTTGTAAATTAAAGTTTTATTATCGGAGGAGTATTTTTCCTCACCTTTCCATAAAACGGTTGAGTTAGTGACGATGTATGAAGTTATGTTATTCTTCACTGCCACAACGGATTTAATATCATCTTTCCAGCCCATACTGAAACCGAGAGCAGGGAGAAGTTTATCCGATGCAACATAAGTGCATCCGTCAATATCAATTATTTCCCCGTCAAGATTGACCTTTTCACCATTGACGGTTGCAAAGGTTTCTGTGCCGTGGAAAACCACGGTGTCGCCAAAAGCCTCTGCAATATCGTTCCACATAAAAATGCAGACGATAACGGCAATCAGCAAAGCCGTTGCCGAGATAATTCCTGTTATTTTATATCTTTTCATAACTGTTCCCCAATTTCAGTATAAAATTTTTCATAAGTGGTTTTTGCGAAATATGGTGCTAAAATCGGCTCGAAAATAACACCGTTTTCAATTTTCATATCAGGGTATTTGAGAGTCAGGGCGATTGCCTGACGAATAAATCCAACGGCGAGATTTGCCGCATCAATGAAACTGTAACCCTTTAAAAGTGCTCCTGTCAATGCACTGGTGAAAATATCACCTGTACCGTGGAAAGGACGATTGACAAAGCCACAGTCGATTTTATAATATTTATCCTCAGCCTTATCGTAAATCCCCACAGACATTTCGTTCTTGCCCGTCATAACGCTTGTTATTGCGACCTTATCAACACCCAAATCGCTGAGTCTTTTTAAAATACCGCAAAGCTCTGAGTCAGAGAGCGGATGGCTTATATATTCCTCACCTAAAAGGAGACAAGCCTCCGTCAGATTAGGCGTTATAACATCTGCGTGGTGGACAAGATATTTCATTTCCTCCGCAATCCCAACCATATGCTCGGAATAAAGCTCGTCACTGTCATAAAGCTCATTATCCCCCAGAACAGGGTCAATAACGATTAAAGCGGACTTGCCGAAACGGTTAATGAAATTGCAGACAATGTCAATCTGCTCTTTTGAGCCTAAATAGCCACTGTATATGGCATCGAATTTAAGACCGAGATTTTCCCAGTGGTCAATGATTTTGGGCATTTCTTCGGTCATATCACAAAAAGTATAGTTTTCAAATTTATAGGTGTGGGTTGACAAAACGGCAGTAGGAAGAGGGCAAACCTCAATTCCCATAGCGGACATAACGGGGATTGCTTCGGTCAGGGAAACTCTGCCGTAGCCCGAAATATCGTTTATTGCCGCAACCCGAGGGATGATATTCAATCAAATCCCCTCCTTGATAAGATTTATTTCTGTTTCAGTAAGCTCCCTTGTCTCGCCCAAAGCAAGATTTTCGTCAAGAGGGAGCCGATTCATTTTAATTCGCCTAAGGTAAATAACGGATTTCCCAACCGCCTCAAACATACGCTTAACCTGATGGAATTTCCCCTCGGTTATGGTAAGGTTTATCTCCGAGATTTCGTCGGAAACAAGGATTTCCAATGTTGCAGGCTTGGTTTTTATGTCACCGTCAATTATAACACCATTTTCAAACGCAGTAATATCCTCAACAGTAACTTTCCCCGAAATCTTTGCATAATAGGTTTTTGGAATGTGCTTTTTCGGAGAGAGGATGTTGTGGGCAAGCTGACCGTCGTTGGTAAGGAGCAAAAGGCCCTCTGTGTCAATGTCAAGTCTGCCTGCAGGGAACAGGTCGTAGTGAAGAAACTCTTCGGGGACAATATCTATAACCGTCGGCAGTTTCTTGTCGAAAGTGGCACTGATATACCCCTGTGGCTTATTCATCATAAGGTAAATAAACTCCTTATACACGACTTTTCTGCCACCAAAATAAACTTCGTCAGTTTCAGGGTTAATATGGTCCTCAGGCTTAACACTTTGCCGTCCTGATACACGGACTTCACCTGATTTTATCAGCTTTTTAATATCCTTACGACTGCCGATTCCCGCATCACATAAAAACTTATCTAATCTCATAACGCCTCTTTTAAGCAATTAAAAATTCATATTCAATTAAGTATATCACATAATTCGACAAAAATCCATAGTTTGCTTGACATTTTTTTAAAAAAATAGTATATTTATATGGTAGACTATAAAATGAAAAGGATGATTTGATGAGACCGGAAACAAAATGTATTCAGGAAGGCTATAAACCGGAAAATGGAGAACCCCGTGTTCTTCCGATTTATCAGAGTACAACATATAAATATGATTCAAGTGAACATCTCGGAAAGCTTTTTGACCTTGAAGCTCCGGGACATATGTATTCGAGAATAAGTAACCCAACCCTTGAGTGTGTTGAAAATAAGATTGCAGCTCTTGAAGGCGGTGTTGGTGCAATGCTTACCTCTGCGGGTCAGGCGGCATCTCTTATCTCTATTCTTAATATATGTCAGGCAGGCGACCATGTTGTCAGCTCCGCATCTATTTACGGCGGAACTTTCAATCTCTTCGCAGTAACACTTAAGAGATTTGGCGTTGATTTTACATTCGTTGATGCAGATGCTTCAGAGGAAGAAATTCAGAAAGCGTTTACTCCTAAAACAAAAGCTATGTTTGGGGAAACTATCGCAAATCCAGCTTTGACAGTTCTGGATATTGAGAAGTTTGCAAATATTGCCCATAAAAACGGTGTTCCGCTTATTATTGATAATACATTTGCAACACCCGTGCTTTGCCGTCCTTTTGAGTTCGGAGCGGATATAGTTATTCATTCCACAACAAAATATATGGACGGACACGCAACAGTTGTTGGCGGTGTTATTGTTGACGGCGGAAAATTTGACTGGACAAACGGTAAGTTCCCAAGCTTCACAGAGCCTGACGACAGTTACCACGGCGTTGTTTATACAAGAGATTTTGGAAATGCGGCGTATATAACAAAGGCGAGAGTTCAGCTTATGCGTGATTTGGGAAGCATTATGTCCGCAAATTCAGCATTTATCTTAAACCTCGGTCTGGAAACTCTGGCTCTCCGTATTGAGCGCCATAGCCAGAATGCTTTGGCTGTTGCCAAATTCCTTGAAAATAACGATAAGATTTCATGGGTTAACTATCCGGGCCTTGACAGTAATAAATATAAATCTCTTACGGATAAGTATCTGCCAAACGGGGCAAGCGGTGTCGTTTCCTTTGGAATAAAGGGTGGAAAAGAGGCGGCTGTTAAGTTTATGGACAGTCTTAAAATGGCGGCGATTGTTGTCCATGTCGCAGATGCAAGAACAAGTGTTCTTCACCCTGCGTCAACAACCCACCGTCAGTTGACAGATGAACAGCTTGTTGAAGCAGGTGTTACACCTGACCTTATCAGAATGTCAATCGGTATCGAGCATATCGATGATATTTTAGATGATATTAAGCAGGCGCTTGAAAACTGCTGATTTTGCTATGGAGTGTCGCGGAAGAGCGGCGGAACGGAGAAAGTATGAAAAGAAAAGTTTCGGCATCGGTTATTAACCGTTTGCCAAGATATTACAGATATTTAGGCGAACTGATTTCGTCAGGGTGTATGAGAATTTCCTCAAAGGCACTCAGCGAGAAAATGAATATAACTGCATCGCAGATAAGACAGGATTTAAACTGCTTCGGCGGTTTTGGTCAGCAGGGATATGGCTATAATGTCAATAACCTCTATGAGGAAATCGGGAAAATTCTCGGTATTGACAATAAGAAAACGGCTATATTGGTCGGTGTCGGTAAAATGGGTACGGCTTTTATCTTAAATACCAACTTTGAAAAGAGAGGCTTCTCCCTTATTGGAATTTTTGATTCCGATACTGAAAAAGTCGGAACTGCAGTTGACGGTTATGAAGTTATGGACTATAAAAATATTGAGGAATTTGTCAAGGAACATAAGCCTCAAATGGCGATTATAACCGTAAGCCGAAGTGCAGTTAATAAGGTTGCTAACGAACTTAAGGCAATGGGAATAAAGGGATTTCTTAACTTTTCCTACACAGAGTTTGCGGCGGATGACGATGTTGCAGTTGAGCATATCCATTTAAGCGACAGCCTTATGAGACTGTCATATAAAATGACAGAACTTGAAGAAAAGGAAACGGAATAAATTGACGGCTGCTTTTCAAAAATAATATGCCGAAAAAAGAGGATTTTTCGCTTTTATGTCGAAGTATATAAAAGAGGAAGTCCTTTTTTTGACGCCCCAATACCTTAAAAATGCAAAAAATCAGGGGTTTAAGGCGAAAATGGACCGAAAAAGCTAATAATTAAGAATATACATAGATAAGGAGAGGTTTTTATGGACGAAAAAGAAAAAGAGTTATTTGACTTGTCCAAACTGAACATTGTCCCCGTTGACCTTGAAAAGGAAATGAGAACGGCGTATATCGACTATTCTATGTCGGTTATTGCCGGCCGTGCTCTTCCTGATGTCCGTGACGGTTTAAAGCCTGTTCACCGCCGTATTTTATACGCGATGCACGAAGACGGACTTTACCATAACAGAGAATACAGAAAGAGTGCGACGACCGTCGGTAATGTGCTTGGTAGATACCATCCGCACGGTGACGCATCTGTTTATGATGCTATGGTTCGTATGGCACAGAGCTTTTCTATGAGATACCCGACCATTGACGGTCAGGGTAACTTTGGTAGTATTGACGGCGACCCTGCAGCTGCTTACAGATACACAGAAGCGAGAATGTCAAAGATTGCGATGCACCTTCTGGCAAATATCGAGAAGGATACTGTTGATTTCACACCAAACTTTGATGAAAGACTGAAAGAGCCTGAGGTTCTTCCGTCCCGTTTCCCGAACCTTCTGGTAAACGGCTCAAACGGTATCGCAGTTGGTATGGCAACGAATATTCCGCCTCATAACTTAACTGAGGTTATTAACGGAATCATTGCGATTATCGACAATCCTGAAATAACCATAGACGAACTTATGGAGCATATAAAAGGCCCTGACTTCCCGACAGGCGGAATGATTATGGGTGTTAATTCTGTCCGTGAAGCATACAGGACAGGCCGTTCCAAGCTTAAAGTTCGTGCAAGAGCTGAAATTGAAACAATGAAAAACGGTCAGGAGCGAATTGTTGTAACCGAAATTCCGTATATGGTAAACAAGGCTCGCCTTATTCAGAGAATTTCTGAGCTTGTTCACGAAAAGCGAATTGAGGGTATTTCCGACCTCCGTGACGAATCCGACCGTGACGGTCTCCGCATTGTTGTCGAGATTAAATCTTCAGGCAATGCTACAATTGTGCTTAATCAGCTTTATAAATACACTGAAATGGAATCAACTTTTGGTGTTATTATGCTTGCTCTTGTTAATAAAATCGAGCCGAAGATTTTAAATCTTCGTCAGATTTTGGACGAATATATCTCATTCCAGAAAGAGGTTATCGTTCGCAGAACAAAGTTTGATAAACAGAAGGCAGAAGCAAGAGCCCACATTTTAGAAGGTCTCCGTATTGCTCTTGATAATATCGACGAAATTATCGCTATAATCAGAAGCAGTTATAACGATGCTCAGGAAAAGCTTATGGAACGCTTTGATTTAAGCGAAATTCAGTCTCAGGCAATTCTTGATATGCGTCTTGCAAGATTACAGGGCTTGGAAAGAGAGAAGATTGATAACGAATATAATGAGCTTATCGCTTTAATCAAAGACCTTACAGATATTCTTGCAAATGAATACAGAGTTTATGAAATTATCAAAACTGAGATTGCTGAAATCCGTGATAAATTCGGTGACGAAAGAAAAACTTCTATTGAGGCGGCTCTTGATGATATTGATATTGAGGACCTTATCGAGGAAGAAGATAATGTTATAACAATGACTCACGAGGGTTATATCAAGCGTCTTGCGGCGGATACTTATAAGAATCAGAGAAGAGGCGGAAGAGGTATAATCGGTATGCAGACCAAGGAAGAGGACTTCGTTGAAAAAATGTTTGTTGCCTCAACCCATGCCCATATCCTTTTCTTTACCGATAAGGGAAGAATGTATAGAATTAAGGCATACGAAATCCCTGAATGTGGAAGAACTGCAAAGGGAACACCGATTGTTAACCTTATTCCGCTGGAATCTGACGAAAAGATTTCCGCAACAGTTCCTGTTCGTGAATATTCTGAGGGTAAATACCTCATTATGGCAACAAAACAGGGCGTTATCAAGAAAACCGACCTTATGGAATATGAAAATGCTCCAAAAGCAGGTAAAATTGCAATCCGTCTTGATGAAGGCGATGTCTTAATCAAGGTTGAAATGACAGACGGAAATGCAGATATATTCCTTGGAACTTATCAGGGTAAAATGATAAGATTCAGCGAAGAAGATGCAAGACCTATGGGTCGTGTATCCCGTGGTGTTCGTGGAATTAAGCTTGAAGACGGCGACTATGTTGTTGGTATGAGCATTAACCGTGAGGGCGGAAAAGTCCTTGTCATCTCCGAAAACGGATTCGGTAAGAGAACCGAAATGGACGAATATAAGCTTCAGTCCCGTGGCGGTAAGGGTACAACAACCTATAAGATTAGTGAGCAGACAGGTAATGTGTCAGGCTTCAGCGTTGTAACTGAGGACGACGATATTATCTTAATCACCTCCGAGGGTGTTATTATCCGTATGGGTTGTGAAGAAATCAGCACATTCGGCAGAGTAACAAAGGGCGTAAGACTTATGCGTCTCGGCGAAGGCGTTAAGATTGTATCAGGCTCCGAAATCGCAAAAGAGCAGGACGCTCCTGAGGAGGAAAATGCTGAAAATGCTGAAAACTCTGAAAACGGCGAAACAACGGAAGCTACTGAAACAACCGAAACAACCGAAACAACCGAAGAATAGGCGGTGGAACAATGAGTAAGGCTGATGAAATTTTCAAGGCGATGTGCCTTGATATAATAGAAAACGGTTTTTCCGACGAGGGGCAGGATGTACGCCCCCGTTGGGAAGACGGAACTCCTGCACACACCATTAAGAAATTCGGTGTGGTTAATCGCTATGACTTGAGCGAGGAGTTTCCAATCCTGACTTTAAGACCGACTTACCTTAAAAGTGCTATTGACGAAATCCTCTGGATTTGGCAGAAAAAATCCAATAATGTCAACGATTTAAACAGCCATATCTGGGACAGCTGGGCTGACGAAGACGGCTCAATCGGTAAGGCTTATGGCTATCAGATGGGGATTAAGCATAAGTATAAAGAGGGTGAGTTTGACCAGGTTGACAGAGTCCTCTATGACCTTAAGCATAATCCATACAGCAGAAGAATTATGACAAATATCTATGTTCACGCCGACTTATCCGAAATGAATCTTTACCCTTGTGCATACAGTATGACATTCAGCGTGACAGGGAATAAGCTTAACGGTATTTTAAATCAACGGTCGCAGGATATTCTGGCTGCAAATAACTGGAATGTCTGCCAGTATGCGGCACTCCTCATTATGTTTGCACAGGTAAGCGGATTTGAAGTGGGGGAACTTGTTCATGTTATTGCGGATGCACATATCTATGACAGACATATCCCTGTCATAAAGGAAATGATTCAAAGACCAAGCTATCCTGCACCAAAGCTTATCGTTAATCCCGACATAAAGAACTTTTATGATTTTACTCCCGACGATTTCGTTCTGGAGAATTATCAGAAGAATGAACAGATAAAAAATATACCCGTTGCTATATAGCGATAAAAGCAAAAGAACAACCCGAACGCACATAAAATGTGCTACGAACAAATCTTCACCTCTCGCAGTACCTTTGTACGGCTTCGGATTTGATTTGTCCGTTCTGATTTGTCTTTTGCATTTATCGGGATGGTGCATAAATTTATATTGGAGGAAAATGCTATGAATATGATTGTTGCGGCAGACAAAGAATGGGGAATTGGAAAAAACGGCGATTTGCTTGATAATATCCCCGAAGATATGAAATTTTTCCGTGAAATGACAACGGGGAAGGTTGTTATTATGGGCGGTGTGACATTTTTGTCTCTGCCCGGGCAAAAGCCTCTGAAAAACAGAACTAATATTATCTTATCCGATGACGGAAGCGTGACACACCCCGACGCAATCTGTTTTACAGACCTTGACGAAGCGGTGGAGTATGCAAAAGCCAACTATAAATCGGAAGATATTTTCTTCATTGGCGGAGCAAGTATCTATAATCAATGTATAAAATATATTGATACGGCGTATATAACAGTTATAGACAAGGTGTATGACGCTGACCGATTCATTCCTGATTTTAATGCGTTCCCTGACTGGCGGATTGCAAACGAGGAAATGGTTAAAACGGAAAAAGGAATATATATAACTTTTACGAAATATGTAAGAGTCTAAGACTATGCGCTCTGCCCTGTGGCGGAGCGTATTTTAAAAGGAAGTGATAGAATGAAGATTGTTATGACAGATTGCCAGACGATAACCAAAGGTGATTTGGATTTGTCAGCTTTTGATGCCTTAGGTGAGGTTGTTATCTATAACCTAACGCCACAAGATAAAATCCACGAACGGATTAAGGACGCGGACGCGGTTATCTGCAATAAAACAGTGCTTGATGAAACTAATCTGAAAAATACTAATGTTAAATATATAGGACTCTTTGCAACGGGATATAATAATATAGACACGGAATACTGCAAGGAAAACGGAATAACCGTGTGTAATGCAGGCTCATATTCAACAGAGGCGGTGGCTCAGCATACATTTGCGTTTATACTGAACTATTTCAACAAAATTCAGAAATACACGGATTTTGTCAAAGATGGCGGATGGAAAACCAGCGAAACATTTTCACCCTTTGTTTTTTCTCTTTCCGAGCTAAAAGATAAAACAATCGGAATAATCGGATTTGGTAAAATCGGTCAGGAAGTTGCGAAGATTGCAAAAGCCTTTTCTATGAATGTCAAAGTTCATACAAGAACGAAAAAAGAGGCAGAGGGAGTTGACTTTGTCAGCTTTGACGAACTTGTTTCAACAAGCGACATCGTGACAGTTCATTGTCCGCTTAATTCTCAGTCGGAGAAAATGTTTACAAAAGATGTGTTTGCTAAATTCAAAAAAGACGCTTTGTTTATAAACACCGCAAGAGGCGGAGTTATAAATGAACAGGACTTGATTGATGCTCTTAACAATGACATAATCGGCGGAGCGGGGATTGATGTTTTGGAGGAAGAGCCAATGAATGTAAATTCAAAACTTCCCGAAGCGAAAAATGTTATGATAACCCCCCATATAGCCTGGGCACCCATTGAAACAAGAAACAGGGTTGTTAAAGTGGCAAGCGATAATTTAAGGAACTATATTAACGGAAATCCAACGAATGTTGTAAATTTATAAGGAGGAGTAACAATGGTTGACAATAATGCACTTTTTAAACTTTCCTATGGACTTTATGTTTTAACGGCAAAGGACGAAACTAAGGACAACGGCTGTATAATAAACACGGCTCAGCAGATAACAAACTCGCCGAACCGTATCTGTGTTACGGTGAATAAGGTGAATTTCACCCACGATATGATTGTTAAAACGGGTGTTTTCAATATTTCTGTCCTGACAGAAAGCACGCCCTTTGAGGTGTTTAAGCATTACGGTTTCCAAAGCGGAAGAGATACCGAAAAGTTTTTTGGTGAACCGCTTCGGACAGAAAACGGAGTTGCCTATGTGGGCGGAGTTTCAAATGCGGTTATTTCGGGTAAGGTGGAAAATATTGTTGACTCAGGAACTCATTCACTGTTTATCGCAGAGGTGACAGAGGCAAAAATACTGAATGATGAAAACCCCGTAACCTATGATTATTACTTTGCCAATATAAAACCAAAGCCACAGAAACAGGAAAAGAAGGGCTATGTCTGCAAAATTTGTGGATATGTTTATGAGGGAGACCCTCTCCCAGAGGATTTTATATGCCCCTTATGTAAGCACGGAGCAGATGATTTTGAAAAAATTTTATAAAAAATTTTCAACCCCCGTATCCCTTGTGGGAACGGGGGTTTTTGTGATTACAAACGACGGAGAACGGGGCAAAAACGCCAAAAAAATTTGACAAGACGACGAAAATGTTGTATAATATACAAGGTATAAAATTCAGATGAAGGAGATGAAGTTGCGGCAATAGGGTCAGCGATTTACGGAGGTTAAAATGTTTAAAAGATTATTAAGTTTGTTTATTATATTGGTGCTTGTCCTGTCTTTGAGCACGAACATGGTTTCTGCCACAGGATTTTACGGCACAGTTACAGCCACTCTTCTTAATTTAAGAGCAGAGAATAATACGGCGTCAGCGGTTTTGACACAGCTCCCA
This sequence comes from Clostridia bacterium, assembly GCA_045646365.1. GTDB lineage: Bacteria > Bacillota > Clostridia > Monoglobales > Monoglobaceae > SIG454. The sequence goes on along the minus strand of JAZRKP010000018.1, from coordinate 24,179 downwards.
TACGGAACACATGTTTCAGTCAACTGGACACAGCCAGGTTGGGCGAATGTAACAACCTATGAGGGAAAGACGGGATATGTTTCCCTTGACTATATTACTATTGTTCAGGGCGAACTTCCTGCAAGAAACGAAACTGTTTCAAAAGGTCAGGCAGTTTTAGAGGTTGCTAAGAAATATCTCGGTATTCCATATAGATACGGTGGCAATTCCCCGTCAACGGGATTTGACTGCAGTGGCTTTGTTAAATATGTGTATAGCCAGTTTGGGGTTGAATTAAACCGTGTTGCGGCGGACCAGATGAATAACGGAATCTGGGTTGATTTCTCTCAGATTCAGGTGGGCGATATAATTGGTTTTTATAGTTCATCAGGTTACATAGGCCATGTTGGAATTTATGCAGGTAACGGAATGATGATTCATTCACCGCAGACAGGTGATGTTGTTAAATATGAAAGCGTTGTTTCAGGCAACTATGGGGCACGCGGAAAAATTTGCAGAAGAATATTCTATTAAGAAAAAAGCGGTCTCAAGACCGCTTTTTTTAAAAAGGTTGGTGATTTTATGGAAGTTAAGGACTTTGAGAAACAGATTTCTTCAAATGACCTTAAAAATATATATTTCCTCTACGGTGATGAGCAGTTTCTGATTGAAACAAAGGTTAAAGCCATTAAGAAAAAGCTTGTTGACCCGTCTTTTGCCGACTTTAATTTTGCACTTTATAACGGTAAGGATAATACCATAGAAGATGTTCTGACGAATGCAACGGCGTTTCCTGTTATGGCAGACAGAAAACTTATAATCCTGAAGAATACAGGATTTTTGAGCAATCAAAAGTCAAGAGAGTTTAAGGAAATCCGTGAATTTGTAACGGATATTCCTGATTATCTGTGTATGATTATCGTTGAGGACGGATTTGATAAAAAGAAAGAAACAACCATAAGATTTATCGAGGAAAAGGGTGGAATTATCCGCTATGACTTTATGCCTCAGGTTCAGGTCGAAAGATGGCTTGAAAAACTGTTTGAGAAGAACGAGAAAAGTATCTATCCGAAAGAACTGACCGCTATGGTTAAGCGTTGCGGCGGCAGTCTTATGAATATATATCAGGAATTTCTTAAACTGATGAGCTATATGGGCGACAGGACAAAGGTTACGGCAGAGGATATAGAAAATGTTGTTTTGAAATCACTTGATGTTGCAATTTTTGATTTGGTTGACCATATCATCGAGAACCGTCCTGCAAAAGCTATGGAAGCGTATAAGGAACTTCTGGAGCATAAGAACGAACCTATAAGCATAATAAGTGCCATTTCTTCAAAGCTTTCCGACCTGCTTGCGGCAAAAATTCTGTCCTCGGAGGGCGTTCCCGTTTCGGAAATGGGTAAATATCTGGAATGTCTGCCTCAGGACTGGCTGATTAAAAAGACGGTTACACAGAGTAAAAAATTCGGTGAGAAATATCTGAGAAGAATGGTTAAAAAATGCCTTGACTATGATTTGAAAATCAAAACAGGTCTTATGGACAAGGAAATCGCATTGCAACTGCTTATTGCCGATTTAGTTAAATAATTACTTTACATTTTGGGAAAAATATGCTATAATGAATATGCTAAACAAAATTTAAGATGGTACCAAAAGGGCTTTTACATTGGTAAAAACGCACTATTTTTTCATGTACTCTTTTGGGATTATCGTGATTAAATTTTGTTTAGCGACTTTCAAGTGCGTTTTTCGGACGCAGATTTTCTGCGTCTTTTTTAGTTAAATGCACTTGCGCACATTGTCGCTAAACATAAAAAAAGAAGGCGTTGCGCCTTCTTTTTTTATCTGTTCACATAATATTTAACAAGCTCTTCTAAAATCTCGTCGGGTTCAACCTTTTGAATAAGGCTTCTTGCCCCGTTATGAGCCGTTATATATGACGGGTCGCCTGACATAATATATCCGACAATCTGGCTTATGGGGTTGTAACCCTTTTCAGAAAGTGCGTTATGGACTGTCAGAATGATTTCACTAACCGCCATTGGCTTTTTGTCAACCTGAAATTTAATTGTAGCATTATTATCGATATTCATATTTGTCAACCTCCCTATTTTTTATTATCTCAATTCAGCATTTAATGTATTCTTAAGTCCTGCAAGGATTTTATCCATAACTGCATTAACCTCATCATCGGTTAATGTTCTGTCATTTGCACGGAACACCAAAGAATATGCAACGCTCTTTTTGTTTTCGCCAAGCTGAGCACCTCTGTAAATATCGAAGAGGGTATAGCTTTCCAAAATTCCGCCCATTTCAGCCTCGAAGATTTCCGCAATATCTCCAACATTAACCGCTTCTTCAACCACCATAGCGATGTCACGGGTTGTTGCAGGGAATTTCGGGAGTGCTTTATAGGTCTTTTTGCTGTCAGCACATTCAAATATGGTTGCGAAATCAAGTTCTGCAAGATAAATCTCGCTGTTTATCTTATAGTTTGCCGCAACGAATGGATGCGCCTGTCCCATAATACCAATTTTCTTATCACCACAGTAGATTTCAGCGCACTGACCGGGGTGGAAAGTTGTGTTATCGGAAACTGCAACATATTTAACCTTCTTAACGCCCATTTCGTCAAAAATGTTTTCGATTGCACCCTTTAGGTCATAGAAATCTCCGTTTCCATACATACCGATTGCAACTGTCTTTCTTTCGTCAGGAAGTTGCTCGCCTATGTTAATATATATGCTTCCAAGCTCAAAGAGAGAAGCGGAAGGAATACGCTTATTGTAGTTTGTTTTAAGAACTTCGCACATTGACGGCAGTACAGATGTTCTCATAACACTATTCTCTTCACCGAGCGGATTTAAAATCTTAACGAAGTTATATTTTGAATCCCCCTCAGGAATTGCAAGGAGTTCGTTTTCTTTCGGGTCTGTGAAAGAATATGTTATAATTTCGTCATAACCGTCGGCAACGAGAATATCCTTAATCTTAGCCTCAGCTTTCTGCTCAGGAGTTCTTCCTCCGCAAGTAACTGCTGTGTCCATAAGTGTTGTCGGGATTCTGTCATATCCGTAAATTCTTGCAACCTCTTCAGCAATATCAGCCATTGACTCAATATCGCCACGGAAAGTCGGAACGATAACCTTATCACCTTCAACTTTAAATTCGAGAGATGCGAGAATGTCAATCATTTCGTTTCTTGAAATGTCCATTCCCAAAAACGCGTTCATTTTTTCAGGCTCAAACGGGAGAATAATTGTTTCTTTAAGGTCGCCCTTAACCTCGATAGTACCCTCTAAAACATCGCCTGCGCCCATCTGGGAGATAAGCTGGCAAGCTCGCTCTATTGCACCGTCAAGGTTATAAACATCAAGGCCCTTTTCAAAGAGAGCAGAAGCGTCAGTTCTCATACCGAGCGCTTTTGCGGCGCGGCGAACAGAAGTTCCGTTAAATGTTGCCGCCTCGAAAAGAACAGTTGTTGTTGTGTCCTTAACCTCGGAATTAGCACCGCCCATAACACCTGCAACACCGATTGCCTTTTCAGCGTCGGAAATACAAATCATTGATGAGTTGAGTATTCTTTCCTGGTCGTCGAGAGTTTCAAGGATTTCCCCGTCCTTTGCTCGTCTTACAACGATTTTCTTACCTGCAACACAGTCAAGGTCATAAGCGTGCATTGGCTGACCGTATTCGAGCATAACATAGTTTGTTATATCAACGATATTATTGATTGCTCTGATACCGCAAGCGGCGAGGCGTCTCTGCATCCATTCAGGTGACGGGCCTATTTTAACATTTTTGACAACCTTACCCAAAAATCTCGGACAGAGGTCAAAATCAAGAACCTCAACTGTTGCGTTATCTTCTGCCTTTTCGGAGATTTTTTCGTATTCTGTTGGGTCCGGGATTGAGAAATCATAGCCGAATGTTGCGGCGGTTTCTCTTGCAAGACCGATGATACTCATACAGTCAGGGCGGTTTGATGTAATTTCAAACTCAACAATTTTCTCGTCAAGTCCCAAATATTCACAAACATCAACCCCGATTGGAGTGTCATCAGGGAGAATCCAGATTCCTGTTGCTCTCTCTTTTGAAGTTCCAAGCTCGTCTGTTGAGCAGAACATACCGTCGCTGACAACACCACGGAGCTTACCTCTCGTAATTTTCTGACCGCCGTAAACGGTGGATTTGTGCATTGCGACAGGAACGATTGCGCCTTCAAACACATTTGTTGCTGCAGTAACAATCTGGATTGGCTGGCTCTCGCCAACTTCAACCTGACACACAACAAGCTTGTCAGCATCAGGGTGTTTGTCAACTTTTAAAACCTTTCCTGTTCTTATGTTCTCCGCCTCACCGCCGAGTCTTTCGGTTCCCTCAACTTTTGAGCCGGACATTGTCATTTTATGTTCATATTCTTTTGTATCAATTTCGCCTATATTCATATAGTCACGAAGCCATGACATTGGTAAATTCATTTTCTATTCCATCCTTTCAATCTGTTCTAACTCTTAAAACTGCTCCAAGAATCTTGTATCGTTTTCGTATAAAAGTCTTATGTCATCAATGTCATATCTGAACAATGCAACACGCTCAAGACCAATTCCGAATGCGAAACCGGAATAAACATCTGTGTCAATTCCGCAGTTTTTAAGAACTTTAGGATGAACCATTCCGCAACCTAAAATTTCAATCCAGCCCTCGCCTTTACAGAAACGGCAACCCTTTCCGCCACAGTTAAAGCAGGAAATATCAACCTCGGCACTTGGTTCTGTAAATGGGAAATGGTGCGGACGGAAACGAAGCTTTGTATCGTCGCCATAAAGCTTTTTAACAAAAACCTCTAAAGTTCCCTTAAGGTCAGACATCTTTATGCCTTTGTCAATAACAAGACCTTCAACCTGATGGAAAACAGGTGAATGAGTTGCGTCAACAGCATCACTTCTGTAAACTCTGCCCGGAGAAATAATTCTGATAGGCGGAGCCTGCTTTTCCATAACACGAACCTGAACCGGTGAGGTCTGGCTTCTTAAAACAACATCGTCGTTAATATAGAATGTATCCTGCGTATCACGGGCAGGGTGGTCTTTCGGTATGTTAAGGGCTTCAAAGTTATAGTAGTCAAGCTCAACCTCAGGACCTTCTGCAATAGTAAAGCCCATACCGATAAATATGTCTTCAAGGTCGTTTAAAACCTTTGTGAGCGGATGAAGTGTACCGTGCTTTGCCTTTTTGCCCGGCATTGTAACATCAAGAGTTTCTGCCTTGATTTTGTCGGCAAGAGCAGATTTTTCAATGCTCTCCTTTTTCTCTTCGATAGCACTCTCTATGAAAGTTCTGACCTCGTTTGCAAGCTGACCGATAACCGGACGCTCTTCAGCGGAAAGTCCGCCCATACCTTTCATAACGGCGGTAAGCTCACCTTTTTTTCCTAAGAATTTTACACGGAACTCCTCGATTTTGTCAAGAGAAGTAATTTCGCCGAGCTGTGCTTCGGTATTTAATCTGATTTGATTTAACTGTTCTTTCAATTTTATCTTCCTTTCTGTCTACGCTACTTTTGCCTTGAGAAATAGTCGCCGGCAACAATTATATCGTTAATGTTAACGCAATCCATCATTTTTTTATCTGTTTCTTCAATGTATTGACGGTTTTCATCTGTTATTTCAAAAGTATCATCTCTGTATATTTCGCCGTCATACCAGGTCATATCGCTGAAATAAGCAAATCCCGTGTTGTCAGGGTCGAATATATCTTCGCCGATACATCCGGAGAATTGGTCAAGTCCGAAAAGATTTATAACTGTCGGCAGAATATCTTTCGTACTTGAAACCTTTGTGACTTCCATTTTCGGAGACCCCTTGTGATAGATGAAGAAGGGAGTCTCCTCGATAAATCGCTCACCCTCGGAAATTGACATTCCCTTAACGATGTCTTCGTTGGAGAAACCGTAGGTATAGTGGTCGGTAAAGACAACAAAAACCGTATCATCTATAAGGTTATCCCGTTCAAGCTTTTCAATGAGGAGCCGAACAAATTCGTCTGTATCCCTCGCAAGAAGCCTTGCGTTATTATATTCTGTGGTATATGACTGCCATTTCTCGTCTGTAATTTCAGCAAAGTCAATTTCCTCGCATATTGCGTCGGCTTCAAGAAGTCTTGCCTTAAATGTTTCAGTGCTGACCATCTCCACAAGATGCGGATATTTCAGTTTCGCCGCATCAATTTTATCATCCTCGTTATATGGAAGATGCGCCGAATAAGTTATTATGAAATCAAAAAACTTTTCGTTTTCTGTCATTTTCTTGTAAATCTCATCGTTTGGAAGAAGCATTGAGTTACTGTCAAGCTCTGCCTCGGCTTCTGTCATATAATCCATAAACGAAATATAGTCCTCATAGCCGAATGCTTTGTGCATAGTTGCTCTGTTATAGAACTCCATTTTGTTATAGTGGAACTGATTAGCGGAATATCCCTTTGCCTTAAACAACTTCGGCATAGTATACGGAAATTCATTGTATCCGTAGATTGATGCACTGGAGGTTGACTTAGGCGTATAATATCCCGTGTTGAGCGCAAACTCTGAATTGAAAGTATATCCACCGCCAAACGGGGAGGCTATATGATTTTTAAAGTTTATCCCCTCGTTCATAAGACGGTAAATCGTCGGGGTGGTTTCAGGACTAATCAGCCAGTCGTCCATACTTTCAAGCATAAGAACGACAACATTTTTATCCTTAAAATAGCCTGTCATTTCGTTTTCTTTCTTTTGGGAAGAAAGGGCGTTCTCGTTATGTTGAATATAATCATCAACTTTCTGGAAATCCTCGTCGGTAAAGCCTGTGTTGTCAAAGAGCGGATGAGTAGCACTTCTGACAAGGAACTGATAAATACCCATAACTCTTATACATCTGTCGGGGTCCGCCATATCGGAATAAACATACCTGGGGCGTTTCCAGACAGACCAGATTTTTGAATTACTCTTCTCCGCAGCACTAACGGTCATAAACGCCGAAAGTATTCCGATGATAACAGGAAAAACAAGAGCTATTGCCCAGAATTTACGGGGAACAGTTTGTTTTTGCCAGTATATACAAGCTAAAACCGTGGACCCGATTGACAAAATCGTGTATAAAATCAGCCATGGCGAAATGTACTGATACAAAATAGGGATATACGCCGCACCCTCTGTTGCCAGAAAGATACTGCTGAGCATAAAGAATCTGCCGAACATAGTGTAATAAATAAACTCGGAAATCATAAATATGTTTGCCAGAGAGGAAATAACAATAAATGTTATCCTGCCCGACTTTTTAGGCATAATATAGATACAAAGGAAAAGGAAAATGCAAATCCAGCACACCGTAAACAGTATCGACACAAGGTGGCAAAGGAAGAAACGGTATAAAGCACTGTCGTCAACACGAAAATCCACGAAAATAACCTTGGATTTTAAAACCAGGTCTGGAATAAGCAGGGCAAGCACGGCAAAAAAGAAGAACCATAGCTGATTCCCGCTGAAAAATTCACGGATTTTTTCGGATAATTTAATACGGTTTTTAAGTTGTTTTCCGTTCATTTCCTGACATTGCATCCTTTCTTTGAAAAATATCATATAATCTGAAACTATATTATATCACAATAATAAATAAAAAACAATATTTTATTCAAATTTTCTCCACAAAAGAGCAAAAAAATAATAACATATTTTTCACCGAATTGCAAAGGGTTGAATATTATGGAGTAAAAGGCAAAGGTGGTTGAAGCAAATGAGGTCAAGAAGAAAGCCTGTCTGTATTCCAAGACTTATCGGTTGTATGCTTATAACGCTTGGTTTGGGAATATTTATTGCCAACATAATTCCTTATTATCTTTTAATTTTTCTTCTGGGACTTGGAATTATGATTTTCGGCATACTGTGTCTTTTGAAGCATTAAAAATGAAAGGATGATGACACTATGAAGATTGTCGTTGTTAAGCCTCCAAGATTTTTCAGAGGGATTCTGAAAAGTATTTTCAGAATAAAGCCGACAGTAAACTAAAAAAGCACGCAAAAAGCACGCATAGAAATTCTATGCGTGCTTTAAATTTCTGTCTTAATTCAGATTAAACAGCCCTCTGAACTTTTCCGGATCTTAAGCATCTTGAACAAACATACACTCTTGTAGGTGTACCGTCAACAACCGCCTTTACTCTTCTGATATTTGGCTTCCACATTTTGTTGGAACGACGGTGTGAGTGAGATACCTTAATTCCGAAAGTAACACCCTTGCCGCAAACTTCGCACTTAGCCATATATAAACACCTCCTGATTAGCATTATTCCATATCAACTTGCACTATTATAACAGATTATTTAAAAAAATGCAAGTACTTTTTAAAATTTTTTTAAATTTTTGTGCGGAAATTGCGAATTTTCGTTGCAAAATCAGAAAATTATAGTATAATATAATTATATTATTATGCGTTTACATAAGGAGAGTCGGTTATGGCAGAGAATTTTACTGTAAGTCTTAATAAAATAATAAAGGAGTTTAAACTTGAATCCATATACCTTCCTGACAGGGAAGTTCTTATTGATTCGGCGGATGTTAATCGTCCCGGACTTCAGATGGTCGGGTTTTATGACTATTTTGACGCAACCCGTATTCAAATATTGGGAAGAGTTGAAAATTCCTATCTTGAGGATATGACTTCGGAAGAAAGATATGCTCATTTAAATAAATTCTTTGAGAAAAAAGTTCCGGTAGTTATCATTTCAAGAAATATCCCGATTTCTCCAGAAATGCTTGAACTTGCTAAAAAATACGATACCCCTGTTTTAAGAACTGCAATATCAACCTCGGCGTTTATGAGTGCTCTTATCGCATTCTTAAATGTTGAACTTGCCCCGAGAATAACAAGACACGGCGTTCTGGTTGAGGTTTACGGTGAGGGTATTCTTATCCTGGGCGAAAGCGGTGTTGGTAAAAGTGAGGCTGCTGTTGAGCTTATGAAAAGAGGACATCGGCTCGTTGCAGACGACGCGGTTGAGATTAAAAAGGTTTCGTCAAAATCTCTTGTCGGTTCTTCACCTGAAATTATCCGTCATTTCATTGAAATCCGCGGTATCGGGATTGTGGATGTCAAGAAAATCTTCGGTATGGGTGCTGTTAAGGATACGGAAAAGGTTGACCTTGTTATCCACCTTGAAACATGGCAGAAGGGCAAGCAGTATGACAGACTTGGCTTGGTTGATGAATATACAAATATACTGGGCCTTGATATTCCGTCTCTGACAATTCCCGTAAGACCTGGCAGAAACCTTGCCATTATCTTTGAGGTTGCGGCGATGAACAATCGTCAGAGAAGAATGGGGTATAATGCGGCGGAAGAACTTAATAAACGAATAATGGAGCAGATGAATTTTTAGACAGAAGGTGGAAAAATGAGAATACTTACGGATATTCACACGCATACAATGGCAAGTGCCCACGCTTATTCAACCCTTACGGAAAATGTCAATGAGGCAAAAGCAAAGGGGCTTGAGCTTATTGCAATGACAAACCATTGCTCGAATATGCCCGAAGCACCCCATATATGGCACTTTGAAAATATGAAAGCAATTCCAAGAATTATAAACGGTGTAAAGGTTTTAAGAGGTGCAGAACTTAATGTTTTAAGTAAGGCGGGAGAGGTGGATATGGATGAAAACCATCTTTCAAAGCTTGATATTGCCATAGCGTCTATCCACACACCTTTGTATTCGGGCAGAGATGACAATGACCATACGGAAACCTGGCTTAATGTTATGGAAAATCCGTATGTGGATATTTTGGGGCACACGGGCAGAGGTAACTTTAAATTTGATTATGATGCGGTTGTTAAAAAGGCTATTGAGAAAAATGTCTGCATAGAGGTAAACCGCCTTACTATTAAAAATGCAGACTTCCGACAGGTGTGCAGGGAAATCGCTCTTTGTTGTAAAAAGCATGGGGCAAAGATAACAGTTTCGTCAGACAGTCATTTCTGGGACACAATCGGCGATTTTGAAGATGTGATTGGTTTTCTTTCTGAACTGGATTTTCCTGAGGAGTTAATTGTAAACCGAACAGCGGAAAGTCTGATTGCACATCTTAAGGCTAAAAAGGAATTTATTGATTTTAATTTTTAATAGGAGTAGTTTATGATAAAAGAAAAACTGATTTCTGTTCTTGGTGAGGCGAATGTCCTTGCTGACGAGCCTATGCGAAAGCACACAACCTTCAAAATCGGCGGAAATGCAGACTTTGCTGTGTTCCCTGAAAATGAGGAACAGCTTTCGGCGGTTTTGTCCCTTGCTGAAGAAGAAAATATACCTTTGACAATCATTGGAAACGGTTCAAATGTTCTGGTGGGAGATAAAGGGATAAGAGGGATTGTTGTTATAATCTCGAAAAATATGAGCCGTGTTGAAGTTGACGGAAATAGAGTTAAAGCAGGGGCAGGAGTGCTTTTATCCCGCCTTGCCAATGTTATATACGACAATTCTTTGAAAGGCTTTGAGTTCGCCTCGGGAATCCCCGGCTCGTTGGGCGGAGCAATTTATATGAACGCAGGAGCGTATGGTGAAGAGCTTTCTGCCGTTATTGAAGATGTTACATTTATTGACGAGAATAAGAAAATAAAAACAATACCTGTTTGCCAGTGTGATTTTGGCTATCGCCACAGTGTTTTTGAAGAAAAGGGTGGAATTGTAACGGGTTGTACTCTTTGTCTTGAGAAAGGTGATAAGGCGGAAATAAAGGCAAAAACTGATGACCTTCGTGAGCGGAGAGTGTCAAAACAGCCTCTTGATAAGCCAAGCGCAGGGAGTACATTCAAACGCCCCGAAGGCTACTTTGCAGGAGCACTTATTGAACAGTCGAATCTCAAAGGTTTCAGAATCGGCGGAGCGGAAATTTCTGAAAAGCACGCAGGGTTTGTTGTTAATACGGGAAATGCAACCGCGAAGGATGTTATGGATGTCATAACCCACGCCCAAAAGGTTGTAAAGGAAAAATTCGGGGTTGACCTTGAGCCTGAAGTGAGATTTTTAGGCGAATTTTAATCTGCGGAAAAAGAGAGTGGTGAACAAATGAAACTGATAATTGTTACAGGCCTGTCAGGAGCGGGAAAGTCCAGAGCAATTCAATGCCTTGAGGATATAGGCTATTTCTGTATTGATAATATGCCGCCTCAGCTTCTTTTGAAGTTTGTTGAGCTTTACCGCAGTGGTGAAACGAAAAAAGGGATTGCGATAGTCTGCGATATAAGAAGCGGAAGTATGTTTTCGGAGCTTTCGAGGAGTCTTGAGGAACTTAAGGCGGCAGGGCATAACTATGATGTTTTGTTCCTTGAAGCCAGTGACGAAACTCTTATAAAAAGATATAAGGAAACACGCCGTGTCCACCCTTTGTCGGGTGATGGCAGAATTATTGACGGCATAGAAAAGGAAAGGGATATTCTATCGGATGTCAGGAAAAAGGCGACACATATCCTTGACACTTCCCTTTTAAGCAGCAGTCAGCTATCAGAACAGATTTCGGAAATTTATAAAGGTGAGAATTATTTTGACGGAATCATAATAAATGTTATGTCTTTCGGGTTTAAAAACGGAATCCCCCTTGACTCGGATTTAGTGTTCGATGTGAGATTTTTACCCAACCCGTTTTATATACCTGAACTTAAAAACCATACGGGACTTGAAAGCTGTGTTTCGGACTATGTTATGAGTTTTGAGCAGAGCCGTGAGTTTTTGGAAAGGCTTTCGGATATGGTGGAGTATCTTATCCCTCATTATATTGAGGAGGGCAAAACAAGGCTGGTTATCGGGATAGGCTGTACGGGAGGTCACCACAGAAGCGTTACCATAGCGGAGGCACTTTATAAAAGGCTTAAAGAGAATAAGCATAATGCTCTGTCAACACACAGGGATATTCAAAAGGGTGTATAGAAGCCCTGAGGAGTTTAAATGAGGAGGAAATTTAATATGGAGGTAACAGGACTAAAACTCGTCTGTATAGGCGGAGGAACGGGACTGTCTGTTATGTTGCGCAGACTTAAGAATGTTTTTCCCGATATAACGGCGGTTGTTACAGTTGCGGACGACGGAGGAGGAAGCGGAGTTTTAAGAAACGACCTGAAAATGCTTCCGCCGGGAGATATAAGACAATGTATAATTGCACTTTCAGAAACAGAACCGTTTATGAAAGAACTTTTGATGTATCGCTTTAATGAGGGGAGTTTGAAAGGGCAAAGCTTTGGGAACTTGTTCCTTGCGGCAATGAACGAAATTTCAGGCGGAAACTTTGTTGATGCGGTTAAAAGAGTCAGCGATGTTCTTCGTGTTAAGGGGAAAGTCCTTCCCGTAACGGAAAAGGATGTTTGCCTGAACGCACTTTTAAAGAATGGAACAACGGTTTGCGGAGAGTCAAATATCGGCCACGCAACCCACGAATATAAACATAAAATTTCAAAAGTATATCTGACAGCAACAAATGAGGGTGAGGAAATTTCACCTCTTCCTGAGGTGCTTGAAGCCATTGAAAATGCGGACTTGATTGTGTTGGGGCCGGGAAGCCTTTACACAAGCGTTATTCCCAATTTGTTAGTGCCGAAAATTGTTGATGCGGTTAAAAATGCAAAGGCAAAAACTGTTTATATCAATAATATTATGACTCAGCCTGGAGAAACTGACGGATATACGGCATACGACCATATTGAGGCAATCTTAAAACATTCCTGCGAAGGTTTTGTTGATTATTGTATCGTAAATTGCGGAGTTGCAGACGGAGAAATCCTCGGTAAATATGAAGCTGACGGAGCGGAAATGGTTGAAAGAGATATTGAGAAGATAAAAGAAAAAGGAATAGAGGTTATTGAAACCGACTTGCTTGACATAAACGATGACGGACTTATCCGCCATAACAGTAAGGCTCTGGCGAAGGCGATTCAGGACCTTGTGGAGAAAATAGGATAGGATTATGAAATCATTTTCACAAAAGACAAAAGAACCCCTTATAGCAATTAAAAATGCTTCGCCCTGTTGTGACAGAGCGGAGCTTTTCGGGATGCTCTTATTTGCGGGAAATATAACGGGGACATCTTTAAAGCTTGTGAGTGAAAGTGCCCTTGCGGCGGAGAAGTTCTGCAGTCTTTTAAAAAGACTCTTTGACTATTCGGGCGAGGTGAAAAAGGACGGGAAATATTACAGTGTCTTTTGCGGTGAAATGGGCGTTGTTGCAAAGTGTCTTTATTCTTTAAGACTCTGCGAAAATAATATAAAATTTCGTATAACCCCTGAAGTTATTGAAAAGGACTGCTGTAAAAAAGCGTTTTTAAGAGGTGCTTTTTTAGGCGGAGGAACAGTTATTGACCCTAATAAAAATTATAATATGGAATTTCTTTCCCGATACGAACTTCTGACCGACGATTTTATAAAGTTTTTAGGAGAGCTTGGCTTTCCGTTTAAAAAAGTTTTGCGTAAAGGCTCTTGGGTTGTGTATGTGAAAAACAGTGAAACTATCTGCGATGTTTTGTCGTATCTGGGTGCAACGGCGGCTTATATGGAGTTTATGGACATAAAAATTGTCAGAGAGGTTAGAAACGATTTTGTCAGAATTTCAAATAGTGAAACTGCAAATATGGACAAGGTGTTTACGGCTTCAGCTGAGCATATTAAAGCCATAACTTTGATTGACGAGAAAATTGGACTTAATGAAATACCTGAAGAGCTTGCCCAGATTGCAAGACTACGCCTTGAGAACAGGGATTTGAGCCTTGATAAGCTTGGGAAATTACTTGAACCACCCCTTTCAAAGTCAGGGGTGAACCATAGATTGAAAAGACTGCTTAAAATGGCAGAAAATCTTTAAAGGAGGAAAAGTCAATGGCATTTGCGCATCTTCATACACACACGATTTACAGTCTGCTTGACGGTGAGGGAACAATCCCGAAAATTCTTGACCGTGCTAAGGAACTGGGGCAGACCGCAATGGCGATAACTGACCACGGAAATATGTATGGTGTTATTGATTTTTATGAATATGCAAAGAAAATCGGCATCAAGCCCGTGCTTGGCTGTGAGGTCTATGTGGCGAGAAGAAGCCGTTTTGATAAGGTGCATGAGCTTGACTCAACTAACTATCATTTAATCCTCCTTGCCAAAAACGAAGAGGGTTATAAAAACCTGATGAAGATTGTGTCAATGGGTTGGGTTGAAGGTTTTTACTATAAACCGAGAATTGATATTGATGTATTAAGAGAGCATAGCGAGGGACTTATCGCTCTGAGCGGTTGTATGTTCGGCGTTGTTTCAAGACGGTTTATGGAAAGTAATCCCGACGAGGCGAGAAAAGCGGCTGAAACATTTATAGAAATTTTTGGAAAAGACAACTTTTATATAGAAATTCAGGACCACGGTCTTTATGACCAGAAAAAACTCAACAGTCAGCTTGTTGCCCTTGCAAAAGAGCTGGGGCTTGGTCTTGTTGCGACTAACGATATTCACTATGTCCGTGAAAAGGACGCGGAGTATCAGGATATTTTAATGTGTATCCAGACGGGGAAAACGGTTAATGACCCTGACAGAATGAAAATGGAATCCTCTCAGCTTTATGTGAAGTCTGAGGAGGAAATGCTTGACCTTTTCTCTTATGTTCCTGAAGCCATTGAGAATACGCAGAAAATTGCGGATATGTGTAATGTTGAGATTGAGTTCGGAAAATTGCATCTCCCTGAATTTCAGCTTCCCGACGGTTATACGGCGTATGAATATTTGAAAGAACTTTGTGAAAAAGGGTTCCGTGAGCGGTTTCCTGAAGATGAGGGCGAAATCAGGGAAAGGCTTGTCTATGAACTTGAAACTATAAAATCTATGGGATATGTTGAATATTTCCTGATTGTCTGGGATTTCATAAACTATGCCAAAGAGAACGGAATTATGGTTGGTCCCGGCCGAGGCAGTGCGGCGGGGAGTATAGTTTCATATTGCCTTAAAATAACCGATATTAACCCTGTTAAATACGGCTTGATTTTTGAAAGATTTTTAAATCCTGAGCGTGTAACCATGCCGGATATTGATATTGACTTCTGTTATGAACGAAGAGGCGAGGTTATTGATTATGTAAACCGAAAATACGGCTCTGACCATGTTGCGCAGATTATAACTTTCGGAACAATGGCGGCGCGGCTTGCAATCCGTGATGTTGGCAGAGCACTTGATGTTCCCTATTCCGTGGCGGATACAGTTGCAAAGGAAATACCTGCAGCACTTGATATGACCATTGAAAAGGCACTTAAAATTAACCCTCAGCTTAAAACTCTTTATGATTCGGATGAACAGGTTAAATCCATAATCGATACATCCATAGAGCTTGAGGGCTTGCCAAGACATTCGTCAACTCACGCGGCAGGCGTTGTTATAACAAGAAAACCGGTTACGGAATATGTTCCTGTTCAGTGTAATAATGAGGTTGTTACAACCCAGTTCACGAAAGATACAGTAGAGCATCTCGGTCTTCTTAAGATGGACTTTTTAGGACTCCGCACCCTTACGGTTATCCGTGATGCGATTGAGAATATAAAGAAAACAAAGGGCGAAACCCTTGATATTGGCAAGATTGACTTTGAGGATGAAGCAGTTTATAAAATGATTTCAAAAGGGGATACGGACGGGGTGTTCCAGCTTGAAAGCGGAGGAATGCAGTCCTTTATGAAAGACCTTGCTCCAACCTCAATAGAAGATATTATTGCGGGAATTTCTTTGTATCGTCCGGGTCCTATGGATTCCATTCCAAGATATGTTGCCAATAAGAAAAATCCGCAGGCGATAACATATAAGCATCCGCTTTTAGAGAAAATTCTTGATGTGACTTACGGCTGTATAGTTTATCAGGAACAGGTTATGCAGATTGTCCGTGATTTGGGCGGATATTCTCTGGGCCGTTCGGATTTGGTACGCCGTGCAATGTCCAAGAAAAAGACGGATGTTATGGAGCAGGAGAGGAAAAACTTTATCTATGGTATAAAGAACGACAAGGGCGAGGTTGAGGTTGACGGCGCAATCAAGCGTGGCATTGACGAGAAAACTGCGGCGGATATATTTGACGAAATGATGGATTTTGCAAAGTATGCCTTTAACAAATCCCATGCGGCGGCATATGCTTTTGTTTCCTATCAGACAGCGTATTTAAGATGCCATTATCCCGTGGAGTTCTTTGCGGCACTTTTAACAAGCTGTCTTGCCCACCCCGATAAAATAACCAAGTATTTAAGCTCAGCAAGAGCAACGGGTATAAAAATTCTCCCTCCCGATATAAATAAGAGTACGGCGGCGTTTGTTCCTGACGGGGAAAATATCCGTTTCAGCCTGGGTGCTGTGAAAAATGTTGGCGTTTCAATTATTGAGGAAATCGCAGAGGAGCGAGAAAGAAACGGTCAGTTTTCGTCTTTCACTAATTTCTGTAACAGAATGGCGACAGGTAAGCTGAATAAGAGAAGCCTTGAAGCGTTGATAAGATGCGGTGCTTTTGATTCGATGGGACTTAAGCGGTCAGTACTTTTAGATGTGTTTGAGCAGACCTTTGATTCTGCAGTTGACACAAAGAAGAATACCCTTGACGGACAAATGGATTTCGGTAGCTTTTTTGAGGATTTCGGAAAAGATACTGATGAATTCCCTGATAAAGCGGAATTTTCACACGGTGAAATCCTGAAAAATGAGAAAGAGTATCTTGGCGTTTACATTTCAGGACATCCTCTTGATACTTATGCGGAAAAGATTGAAAAACTGTCAAATGCAACGGTTTATGAGATAAATGAAAACGAAAACCATAGATTTGACAGCGGGGATAAGGTTAACATCTGCGGAATCATAACCGCTATAAGAAAACAGTTCACTAAGAAAAATGAGCTTATGTATTATCTTTCGTTCGAGGATTTGACGGGGGCGATTGAAGTGATTGTATTCCCGTCGCAGGTCAGGGTATTTTACAATCTTCTGAAAGAGGACTCTGTTTTGTGTCTGTCAGGAAATCTCGATATGCCTGAGGACAAGCCACCGAAACTGAGAATTGAGAATGTTGCTCCCGTTTCGGATTTACCGTCAGGAAAATATAAAAAGCTTTATATAAAAATGCGGTCGGATGATACGGAGAAACTGGAAGAACTGAAAAACATACTTAAAGGAGGGACTCTCCCCGTAAATATTTATTACGAGGATACAAAGCAGGCGTTTGCCGCACCACGGAATATGTGGGTTGACGAGAATAATCTGCCTCTTGACGACCTCTATGAAATATTTGATGAAACGGACATAAAGCTTATTGAGAAATAAGAGAAAGGACATTTTTATGCGACTTATACTTGCAGTCTGGGCGGCAAAGCTGTCCTCATTTATTGGTAAAATAATCGGAAAAAAATCCACAGCAACGCCAGGCGTTCTTGCCCTGAAGATTTGCCCCGACCTTATTAAAAGGCTGAAGAAAAATGTTTCGGGTGTTATTGTGACTTGCGGAACAAACGGAAAAACCACAACCAATAACCTTATATATGCGGCACTCAGAAAGAGCGGATATAAGGTTTTGTGTAACGATTTAGGTGCAAATATGCTTGGCGGAGTTGCAACAACTTTTGCTATGGGTTGTAATATCTTCGGTAAGCTTAAGGCGGATTATGCCTGCCTGGAAATTGACGAAGCCTCAACGGTTAAGGTTTTTGACCACCTGACCCCGGATTATATGGTTGTGACTAATCTTTTCCGTGACCAGCTTGACAGATACGGCGAGATTGAAACAACGGTCAAGCTTATCGAAACGGCAATAGAAAAAGCACCAAATATCAAACTGGTTTTAAACGGAGATGACCCCATAACTGCTCAGCTTGGTAAAAAATATGACGCAGTTTATTTCGGAATAAGCGAGAAAGTCTTGCCTCAGACGGAAGAGGGCAAGGAAGGTCAGCGTTGTGTTTATTGCGGTGAGGAGCTTAAATATAATTATTACCATTATAGTCAGCTTGGCGATTATTACTGTGAAAGCTGTGACAATAAGCGAAACGGAATCGACTTTGAGGCAACAAATGTTGATATTTCAAAGGGTCTTGATTTCACGGTAAACGGTGCTAAAATTTCGCTGAATTACAGAGGTTTTTATAATATCTATAATGTTCTTGCAGTATATTCGGTTATGAGTTTATTGGGAGCAATGCCTGAGAACTTTAACTCACTCCTTGAAAACTATAAACCGCAGATTGGAAGAATGGAGGAGTTTGATTTAGGTAAAACGGTTATCCTGAACCTTGCCAAAAACCCTGCAGGATTCAATCAGGCAATCTCAACAGTTGTTGCGGATAAGCGGAAAAAGGATATAATTATTGCAGTCAATGCGGAGGAAAGCGACGGAATGGATGTTTCCTGGCTCTGGGATGTTGAGTTCGAAAATCTTGCAGACGAAACTCTCGGCACTCTTAAATTGTCAGGGAAAAGAATGTTTGATTTGGGACTCCGCTTTAAATATGCAGATATAAAAATTGATGAAATAAGCGAAAATATCAAGGCGGAAATTCTGTCCTGTCTCAAGACGGACGCCGAGGTTCTGTATGTTCTCGTGAACTACACAATGCTGTTTAAAACCCAGCAGATTTTGCTTGATATTAAAAAGGAAATGGAGGGCGGAAAATAATGAGTTATTCGGTAAATATTCTTCATTTATATCCAGACCTTCTTAACCTTTACGGTGATAAGGGTAATATCGAGAGCCTTAAAAGACGCCTTTTGTGGCGAGGGATAGAGGTAAATGTTTCGGTTGCAACAGAAAAAGAGCCTGACTTTACTACAGACGGAGCGGATATAATTTTCCTCGGCGGTGGCTCTGACCGTGAGCTTTTAAAAGTAAGTAAATTATTGGAGAATAAAAGGGACGAGCTTAAAAACTTTGCTGAAAACGGCGGAGTTATGCTGGCTTGTTGCGGTGGCTTCCAACTTCTGGGAATGATTTATAAAACCCCTGACTTTGAGATTGAGGGACTTGGGATTCTTGATATAAGTTCAGAATTTAGTAATGGTGAGAAACGGCTTATCAGCGATGTGGTTTTGGAAAATGACGAGCTTGGCAAAATAATTGGCTTTGAAAACCACGGTGCAAGAACCAATATCGGTGATTACACCCCATTGGGTAAAGTCTTAATGGGCAACGGGAACGACGGGGAAAGCGGTTTTGAGGGCGTTGTTTATAAAAATATTACGGCAACCAACCTCCACGGTCCGCTCCTTCCTAAAAACCCGAAACTGTGCGACAGAATTTTAAATACAGCACTTTTAAACAAATATCCTGAATTTGAAGGGCTATCTCCCCTTGATGACACACTTGAAAATTCAGCAAGAGAGTATATAATTCAAAATATTATGAAATCCGACACAAAATAATGACAAAATTACAAAAGGCACAACATCTTGTGCCTTTTTTTGATACCAATTACAATATATAAAAATTTTCCTTAAATTTTTTTCAAAAAACTATTGACAAATTTTGGTAATTTGGTTTATAATCTAATTGTAATTGGTAAATTTTGGTAAAAATATAAAAGGAGAATTTAAAAATGGAGAAAAAAATCAAAGTATTGATTGCAGACAACGACAGAGCTTATGGAGAAACACTAAAAGGGCAACTTGAGGCGGATTACAGATTTACGGTGTGTTCCCTTGCCAGCGACGGATTTGAGGTATTGGAAAAGGTGGAAATTTTAAAGCCTGATGTGCTCATTATGGACTTAATTCTGCCGTCCCTTGACGGAATGGGAGTTTTGGAAAGACTAAAAATGAGACAAGGGAAAACATCGCCTATGATAATCATATCCTCATCTATCAAGAAAGAGAACATTGCGCAGAGCTGTATTGAGCTTGGGGCGGAGTATTATATGATTAAACCGCTCAGCATCGACAGTCTTATTAACACAATAAAGCTTTTCCACAGGGAAAGCACGGGCGGAGGAGCGGTTATAAGCCGAAACGGCGGAAAGGCATATGACATTGAAACTATGGTAACAGAAACAATCCACGAAATCGGGATTCCTGCCCATATAAAGGGTTATCAGTATCTTCGCCACGCAATTATGCTTGTTGTGGATAATCTTGATGTTATCAATTCCATAACTAAAAAGCTTTACCCCACCGTTGCCAAGGATTTCGGAACAACATCAAGCCGTGTTGAAAGAGCAATCCGCCACGCAATTGAAGTGGCATGGGACAGAGGGGATACTGAGGTGTTGAACTCAATCTTCGGATATACAGTTGCCAACACCAAAGGAAAGCCGACAAACAGTGAATTTATCGCTATGATTGCCGACAGGTTAAGACTTCAGATAAAGAACGCCAGCTAATATAGATAAAACAGATATATTGTGCGAAAAGTAAGCAACGGCAAGGAAAACATCTGGTTTTCCTTGCCGTTTTAATGTTATCTTTCATATTATATCTGTCTTGGCTAAAATTTTAACATTTTAAGTCAAGCCTGCCAAGGAGTTATAAGGCTTCGCTCGATATTAAATTGCTCGGAAATTGTTGATTGAGTTTGACAAAATAGGTGCATTGTGGTATGATTTATAGATAGAGAAAAGGAGGTGTTGCATAGTGGAAATCTGTATGCCATATCAGGTGGAGACGGCTCTTGGTATGCTTGATGAAAATGACTTTGAGGCGTATATTGTCGGTGGCTGTGTCAGGGACTCGATTATGGGCAGAAAACCCTCTGACTGGGATATAACAACTGTTGCAACACCTGACGAAATCTGCTCTGTTTTCAAAGAATATAAAACTGTTTTGACAGGTGTGAAACACGGTACAGTTACAGTTATAATTGACCATTTTCATATAGAGGTTACAACTTTTCGGACCGAGGGTGAATATAGCGATAACCGTCGCCCCGACTTTGTTAGTTTTACGAAAAGTCTCAAAGAGGATTTGTGTCGCAGAGATTTTACGATGAACGCACTCGCATATAATAAAAAGTGCGGAATTGTTGACTTGTTCGGTGGAGTTTCGGATATTCAGAATATGATTTTGCGGTGCGTCGGTGAGCCTGACGAGCGGTTTAAAGAGGACGCGCTCCGTATTATGCGCGGAATCCGCTTTGCTTCTGTTTTGTCTTTGGGGATAGAGGAGAAAACGAGAATCGCTATCCACGAAAACGGAAAACTTCTTAAAAATATTGCCGTTGAGCGGATTGTTGTTGAGCTTAATAAACTTTTGCTTGGAGATTATGTTGAGAAAATTCTCCACGAATACAAGGATGTCATTTCTGTTTTTATCCCCGAAATTGAACCGACTTTTAATTTTGACCAGAGAAACTATCATCATATCTATGATGTCTGGGGGCATATTGTTGCGGCGATTGCGATGTCGCCAAAGCTTATATATGTCCGTCTCGCTTTGCTCTTTCACGATATTGCAAAACCTGAGTGCCTTAAGTTTGACAATCGGGGAATGGGACACTTTTCAGGGCATCAGAGTGCAGGCAGGGAAAAGGCAAAGGAAATACTGAAAAGACTTAAATATGACGGCGTTACAATGAAAATAGTACCTTTTTTGGTGCAGTATCACGATGCAGCACTCTCTCCTGATAAAACGGAGATTAAGAAGTGGCTGAAGAAATACGGAAAAACTATGGTTCAGCTTTTATATGAGGTTAAAATTGCGGATAATATGGCGAAAAACCGTAATTTCCCCGCAAGACTTATTGAGGCAAAAGAGGGACGGGCGATTCTGCGTAAAATCATCAAAAACGATGAATGTTATTCGCTTTCACAACTTGAAATAAGCGGACGGGACCTGATTGAGGCGGGATTCCCGGAAACACCTGTCCTCGGCACAACACTTGACGGACTTTTAGATGCAGTTATTTCGGAAAAGTGTGAAAATGAAAAATCAGCCCTTATTAAATATGCAGAAAAAAGGTTTAAGGGGGAATAGCTTTGCTTCATATCAGGGAAACCATTGTGGTTGAGGGAAAATATGATAAGACCAGGCTCAGAGAAATAACCGATGCCCCCATTATTCTGACGGAGGGGTTTAACCTGTATCGGGATAAGCGGATAATTAAGTCCATAATCGCCGCCGCTAAGGAGACGGGAATAATAATTCTGACCGATTCCGACGGGGCAGGCTTTCGTATAAGAAACTATATCAAGCAATGTGTCGGGAAAAACGGCAAGGTTTTAAATGCCTATATTCCGTCTGTCAAAGGTAAGGAGAAACGGAAAGATTCTCCTGGCAAAGAGGGTATTTTAGGTGTTGAGGGGATTAGCAATGAGGTGCTCACGAAAATTCTTGAGGATACAACAGAGATAATCGAAAAGCCCGAAAACCCCGAAATTGTTCTGACAAAAGCAATGCTTTATGAAGACGGATTGACGGGAAAAGACGGGAGCGATGAACTCAGGAAGAAACTGACAAAAGCTTTGTCACTTCCGCCAAGACTCTCTGCGAACGGAATGATTGAAATTATAAACCGTGTTTACGGCTATGATGCGTATAAAAAAGCACTTGAAAGGATAAAAGGGTGAGACAAATGAAGAAAATTTTACTAATGATGATGGCAGTGTTGGTGTTGCTTCTTTGCGGTTGCAAGGAAAATGCGGAAGTCGTGAGCGAAACAGCAAAGATTTTTGAGAACGGCGATGTTGTTGGTCAGGGCGAAAATGCTTTTGAATTTTCTGTTAAGTATGAAGACGGAAAGAGTGAGACCTGCACGATTAAAACAGATAAAAAAACTGTCGGGGATGCTCTTTTGGAAAATAAGATTATTTCAGGAGAGGACGGCCCTTATGGTCTGTATGTTAAAACTGTAAACGGTGTTGAGGCTGATTATGATAAGACAAAAACATACTGGGCATTTTATGTAAATGGTGAATATGCCACAAACGGCGTTGACACAACAAAGATAAAAGACGGAGAAAAATATTCATTTGAGATTGGGAAATAAGTAATGAAGATAAAACCTTATGAAATGGTGGTTTTCTCAATGCTTGGGGCAATTATGTATGCCTCAAAAATCCTTATGGAGTTTCTTCCGAATGTGCATCTGCTTGGCACATTCGTTGTTGCAACCACCGTTGTTTACAGAAGAAAAGCACTGTACCCCATATATGTTTATGTGTTCCTGAACGGCTTGTTTGCAGGATTTTCATTGTGGTGGTTTCCTTATACATATATATGGACAATTCTCTGGGGAGCGGTTATGCTCCTGCCCAGGAATATGCCAAAAAAGATTGCACCAATCGTATATATAGCAGTATGTTCATTACACGGTTTCCTGTTCGGAACCCTCTATTCTGTGGCTCAGGCACTTATGTTCGGACTTGACGCTAAAGGCTGGATTGCGTGGATTGTGGCGGGTATTCCCTGGGACATTGTTCAGGGGGTTGGAAATTTGTTTGCAGGATTTCTGATTATGCCTATTATTTCAATATTAAAATTATCAAAAAAATAAAAGAGCACTATGGTGGGTGTTCTTAAGGACAGTATTCAAAAGGCAGAAACGATTACTTCGTTTCTGCCTTTTACTATAAGGTTTTAGGATATCCTAAATGTTTGGAATATGGTACACATATTCCCTGCTTGTTAAAGTAGCGGACACACATTAACCTTATTTCCTATTCATGCCCCTGCACAGTCGCAACAATGTCAATCTATTACGTACAAGAGGAGCATGTTCCATTAGTGTATCAAATTTTTCTTGAGAAACACCAATATCTGTAAGCTTTGATTTTGCCCCGAGTATCTCGTAATGTTTGATTAGTTCATCATATGTCGGAATGGTATTTATAATATCACATATAGCATTCCGATTATCAGTTATTGTCCTCGCTTTTATACCTGTGGCGCAATCCTTTGAGTTTTCCTCAATAATGGCATTGCTTAACTTTTTACCAAAAAAATCTTTTATGTAGTCAACACCTGCCTCACGGTAATCTGTCCATTCAAAATTTTTATCCGACTTAATTTTGTGATATTGTTCGCTTGTAATCAGCGTGCCAACCCCAACTTTTTCTCCGTGTAATGCATCAGATTTTACACCCAAGCCATCTGGTTGCATTTCTATTAAGTGGGAAATGTGATGTTCTGCACCCGAAGCACAACGCGAATTTCCTAACATCTGCATTGCAAGTCCTGACATTAAAAGCCCATATGTAAGCTTTTCA
>JAZRKP010000017.1:0-1800 GCA_045646365.1 Clostridia bacterium | reverse complement strand
ATCCGTAAGGAATGAAGACATGTCTTTAAGAAAGAAAACTCTTGAATATTTGTTTCCGATTTTAAGATAATCACAGTGTTTTTCAATGCTGTCCGGGCAAATGCTGTCCCTGAAATCAAAACCTCTCGTAATATTGCTCTTTGCGTCAAAGAAGAAACTTTCATTCTCATCGGAACGATAGAAATTATGAAGGACACGGAGTCTTTCCTCGATGGTTACTTCTTCAAGTTTCGAATCCAAAGCAAAAAAGCGTTTTTCAAGTTCCGGTTTTAATCTATCAAAAAAGCCTCTTGCTTCTTTAATATTCTTTTTTACAACGGTTATGGTGATATATCTGTCCTGGATATAGTTCGTTCCCCGCATGGAATTACCGGATATCATCTGGTTATATTCTTCTCTGTATTTATCCCGATCCTCGCCATTATGTTTCATAAAAGCAGAATCCATAACGTCCGCTTTGCTTGTTTTTCTGTTGTTCACAAGTATTTGGGCAGAAGCATTACTGTCCAGACTTTTTATAACGTCGCAATATTTATCAAGCATTGTTTTTTTATCTTCATCAGCCGCAACGGAATAATTTATATCTTTAAACTTATACATTTTTGAATATCCCGTACCGCTTCGGAAAATTCCGTCCGTCCAGATACAGTTTATTGGTATCAGATCCTGCACTCTTTTCGGAACTTTGTATTTTTCTCTTCGGGATTTAAGATATGTTTTTACAGATTTAAGCACCTATTTAACCTTCTTTCCGTTTTCGTTTTTTATCATTTTTCCAAAGCCTGTAAAACAGGCTTTCGGATTCGAATTTATAATATTTTGGTTCTATAATTACTGTCTTTATCCAGTTTATTACAAACTGTTCTGCGGTCATCTGGTGGTACGTGAAGAATCCCATAGCGGCAAAAGGCGCCGCACCGAGAATGCAAACCCATGAAACAGCTTCCACCCCTATAACCGGTTTAAGCAGAAAATACAGAAGAACCGCAATACCGACAGCCACCAGAGAAAAGATAAGCTGCCTTATGGTAAGGCCAAAGAAAATCTTTTCTTTATAGTCGGTTATTTCTTTGTTTATCTTTATTTCCAATGTGACACCTCCTTTAAAGTCCCATCATTTCTCTTACAACTCTGTCTGCCATTTTTATTGCACCAACGAGAACCAGCATGTTGAAAACAAGTTCTCCGACATAGCTCCATACCATAGTAACAGCGGCAGCACCGGATTGAACCACCGGAGGAGTTGCCGCAAAGAGAGAGAAGATTATGCAGCCGAGTACAATAATCGCACCTTCAAGGCAGACAGCGGCATAGGATTTGATGAAAGCAATACCAACGCTCTGCGTCGGTTCTCCTGCAAATGTTGAAAGCGGAACTGGCGCAATGGCTGTGTAAAGATATAGCTTGAAGAATCTTCCGTAAACTGTGAGTATCATAACGAAAGAGAGTACAGTAATAAAAAGACTTCCTATGAGCGTTACAGCCCATAGGGGAATGCTCTCAAAGAAAGTACATTCTTCAATAGCCGTTACTATCTCGCTTGGAAGAATCGTATCCTGTATTGCGCCGAGTCCCGCAGAGTTCATAATGGTTGAAACAACGCCCTGAACAATGCTGAAAAGTGCAAGCATTAAATCAAGTCCGTATGTTACGACACCTTTTGCAAGTGCAAAGCGGATAAATATTTTAAGTGCGGTTTCCGGGCGTTTTACTTCTGCAAATGAACCGCAGGTTTTCATAACCCCGACCACAAAGAACAGAACCAGGAGCGCAAGTCCTATGGCCTGTATTGCTCCATGG
>JAZRKP010000016.1:0-2266 GCA_045646365.1 Clostridia bacterium | reverse complement strand
CTATATGATGTCTGCAAGAAACATTATCAGCTACGCTGAGAAAGATTCTGACGGCATATACAAATTTAATTTACAGGCACGGGAAACAGAAAAATGCAAGGTGCCGACAGCAAGTCATGAGCAGGAAAGCAACGCTTTAATTTATCAAATAATGTGTCAGCTTCACGGAGATGATTTTGAAATTCCAGCGGATATAAATTTAATAACCGACCTTGAGGATGTTATTTTTTACATTGATTTTTCAGGTATCTTTGACCGAAACGGAGAGCAGAAAAGATATTTTGAGAGACAGCAAAAAGCAAGAGATATGTTTAGAGCCGATGGAATCACATTAGACTTTGGCAGAGGTCCCATACCTTATGTTGCATTTGAACGCTCCCAAAGTATGAGCAGGAATGCACGTCTTTCTTTCATTCATAAGGATTTTTATGACGATATTCGCCGCCGTATAATGCTTGATATGAATATCGGAGAGTGCCAGCTTTCCAAGCTTTATGCATATAACGGTTTAATACTTTCATCGGGAACTCGAATTGATGGCATAGAAATTGACAAACCTCACAGAGTTATTGTTGTAGAGAATAATAAATTACAGGCAAGTGCTAATGTTATTACAGTTGAAGATGATGGCAGTAATTCCAACATGCGCAAGTATCACAGAGTGGAAAGGCACGAGGAGTTTACTGTCCTTGAATATGACGGCGAGGGACTAATTTCAAAAGAATATTCCAATGTAGTTGACAAAAAACTCTGTGGCAAATCCGCTCATACATCATTTCAAATTCGTATGCCCTATGTTAAGGGTATGCTTCATAAGGTAGACTTTAAAGACCTTCTTATCAGTGCAGGGTTTGAATACATAATAGATATTTGGGGAGAGAAACATCCAATAAGCGATGTGGATATTATCCTGACCGAGAGTATGTTTAAGGGAAAAGGCTGGCTCGCTGATTCCAAAATGACATGGCAAGACTATTGGGATAAATTCAGGAAATATAACCATGCACTGTATATTACTAATGTCAGCAAATTGCAACCCGAAAAGTTTACAGAGCTGAACTATCAATTTTTAAATACACTTTCTGTCAGGGCGGAAGAGTTTAGACCAAATGATTTGCCTCTTAGTTGGGAGCATAGTCCGGAGGAAGACACTCGCAACTGGCTGACCAAGCAAACGGAACTTGAATACTATAATCTTTGCGCTAATGAAGAATACAGAAGACAATATTTTCTGAAAGAGAAAGAAAGAGGTTTCTGGAGGAAGAAAACAAAGGCAAATTACCTTGCGGATATTTTAGAAATAAATCCTTTGTTCATAAACGAATCTATATATTCAAAAGAGCTTGAGGACAGAGCCGAAAGCATTTTAAAGGATTATTCTCTAGGCACTCTGCTTGTTGCCGGAGATAGCAGATACTTATCTGCAGATTTATTAAGGTTGTTATCTATAATCCCAATGACAAGAAAATCCAAACTTACAGAAAGCGAAAAGAAGTTTTATGCCACTCTCATGAGCGACCGTTTTTCCGAGCAATCCTTCTATGCTCCAAAGGCGGCGTATGAAGCAGATACATTATGTACACTTCTTCGTAATCCGCATATTGCTCGAAACGAAGAAATTATTCTTAAACTTATGAAAGACATCAAGAAAATGCGAGAGCATTATTTAGGGCATCTCAGCGATGTTGTTATGGTAGATTCAGAAATGTTTGCTGCAGAAAGACTTGGCGGTGCGGATTATGACGGTGATATGATAAAAACTATTGCTGATCCTATTGTTAATATATGTGTACAAAGAAACTATGAATTTGAAGGCTCCTTTGAAGATAGAAACAACATGCCATTTTTGAAAATTCCGTCAGCCGAGCCTTTGATAAGTGATGCAAATGATTGGGAAGCAAGATTTGAAACGGTAAAAAATACATTTTCATCACGGGTAGGTCAGATTTCCAATGCAGCATTTGACCGCAGCGTTATTGCATATAACGAAAACTCTACCAGCGAGGAACGACAGAAATGCCGTGAAGAGGCTGAGACTCTTGCAATTTTAACGGGACTTGAAATTGATTCTGCCAAAACAGGAATTAAACCTGATTTATCAGAATACTTAGGAAAATCCAAAAGACAAAGAAGTATCTTTTTAACTTATAAGAGACTGCTTGAAAATGTTAGCAAAGGCGTAACCGATGCAAAAAGCAAGTTAAATAAATTCTTTGAAAATACAAATTGGAACGAAATTGATTCCAATGTGGAAAAGCTTCCGTAC
>JAZRKP010000015.1:0-53758 GCA_045646365.1 Clostridia bacterium | reverse complement strand
AGAAAAGGATGGGGATATTCTTGGTAAGATATGTCTTAAAAACCAAAGAAAAGAAAGAATGTGGTAAGATAGTTTTTGTCACAGAAAAGACAGGAGTTAAGAGAAATAATTACTATTTTGCTCTTGATACAGAAACTTCTAAGACAGAAAAAGTTGCTTTTGATTGGGTAAAAAAGAATATTGAGCTCATTTGCAACGCCCGAATTTGTGGGACAAGGCTTTATTATCACAAACATAAAAACAGCCAAGAGAAGCACGCTTCTCTTGGCGAAGAATAAAATTAATGATAAAATGTTAACTAAATTATAATTTATGAGTTTTAGGGAGGAATTGTATGTCAAAATTAGTAAAAGAAATTGTAAGAATCTGTTTTTATTATAGAGTCAGCACTAAGTCA
This sequence comes from Clostridia bacterium, assembly GCA_045646365.1. Lineage (GTDB taxonomy): Bacteria > Bacillota > Clostridia > Monoglobales > Monoglobaceae > SIG454. Next base: position 53,361 of record JAZRKP010000015.1, on the reverse strand, counting down.
AAACTTCAAAGAGGAAGTATGGAAAATCAGCCAGAATTTTTGAAAAAGGTTGTTCAAAGATTAGAAAAAGAAAACCCCGATGTCAAATATGAAATAGTTGGTGAGCAATGTGACTGGGGAATTTCTGGAACAGGCTTTCTTAATAGGGACGGCTTCACAAGCATGTTAACAGAGTATTGTGGATTAAAGGTTACAAAAATTGAATTTGAAAAAGTGCCTCATCCCAGAATTGAAGGTGGATATATTCAACAGAGAAAATACATTGTTTCTGTTGACCCAAAGAAAAAACCAAAAGTAAATTGCATCATCTGTAAGTCCGCATCCAGATTTGCTCGTAGCGTAAATGCAATTGAAATAATAAGAGCTTTAAAACTTGCTGGTGTATATTTGTATGTAGCTGACATTAGACAATCAAGTAAAACCCAGGAGGGCTTACAGGCCATTATCGATGAAATCACCAGAGCTGAAAATTATTCTTCAGCACTAAGTGTCACTATGAGTATAGCAAAAGAACAAATGGCTGAAAACAACGAAATTATTGGTTGCCCATTTGGGTACATACGTCACAAAAAGGTAATTCATAAGGATGATACTGTTGAGCCTGCTTATCTTACTGAACATCCAACCAAAGGCAAAGGTGTTAAAATAGCCTATGAGTTGGCACACACTGGATATGGTTGCAAGAGAATAGGTCTGATTCTGGCGCAAGAACATGGTATTTATGCTGATGATAAGACCAAAAAACCACTTGCACCAAGCACTGTAAGACGCATATTATCAAACCCAAAATATAAGGGCCTAAACGCCATTCGTCGCTGGGAAACGGGCTCTCTTTGGGAAAAATTATCTACTGTTAAAGAAAATAAAGACTATATAGAAAAAGAAACAGACTTGATTCCAAGACTTGTCTCTGATGAACTGTGGAATGCAGTTCAAATTGATATTCAAAGTAGGCAAAACAATGAAAACCACAAGGGTACTTGCTCTCCACAGCATCCCTATAAGGATTTATTAAAATGCTACTACTGTGGAAATCACTTTATTTTCAGCAAAGAGAATAAAAAAAGTGGAGAAAATAGTCATTTCAGATGCAGCACTAAGAGAAACAAAGGAATTAAAGTATGTGATTGTAACAATGTTTATGAGTACAAATTGAATGAATACATAGATAATTTAGCAAAAGGTGATATGCATTGGTTGGTTACAAGAGATTTTGAAAACATAATCTCTCATTTAGTTACCTGCCTTGAAAAATATATGTATCTACTCAAGAACCCCACTTCCCTTGATAATGAAGAAGTTAAACAATTAAGAGAAGAAATTGAAGTACTAAACAAAAAGAAAAACAAACTTAAGGACCTTATCCTATTAAGTGAAGAAGATGATATTATGCAGGAAGACAAAGCAGAATATGATGCTTTACTGTCAGAAATCAAAAAGAAAAGTAATAGGTTAGAAGACCTGTCTCTTGTTCCTTCAGAAGTCAAGGACAGAATTAGAAATTTGTTCAAGTGTATACAAGAGGAAATTGAACTTTGTGAAAAAGCAAAAAAGAAATATAAAAAAGATGAAGTTTTAGATATGCTTGACTATATTGTTGTAGCAGGTAAAACTGTTTGCAATTCAGGTGGCAAATCACCCAATACAGTACTAATGCCATATCTTAAACAGACGACACATTCTCTTGAAGTTCTTGATAAATGTCATGTTGAAATACCACTAATGTCAGGATACTATATACCAGAAGCACATATAGAAGAGGCTGGAAAAGACATTACAGATATAATAGACAGCGATAAACTATTTGATGAAAAAAGGGCTGAATTAAAAGCTGAAATCAAATACAGAGAAAAATATGAAGATGTGGAATGTCCTTTTATGACTGACTTACAAGAACCAAATGAAATTCTGGCAAAAATTCTTGTTTCAGAGGACAAGAGGAAATCTGAAACAGATGGTGGCTATTTTACAAAAGTTATGGGCTTTTCACCAGACTTGGGTTTTGAAAAAATCTCTGTTGTTCAACAAATAAAAGGTTATGTTGATAATTTATACAAGGAGTTTTTAGAACTTGCTGCATAAACACCATAGTTCCAAACAAGGATACCTAATTATTAAGGTGTCCTTGTTTTTGTATTTAAAAAGGTGCTTTCCTAAAAGAAAGCACCTCAAAATTTCATTTAAAAAAGTTTGTAATTTTAAAAATATCCGTCTAAACTTCACTTGAAAAATGTAAAAATAGGGTTATTTTATGCAGCAGTATCAACCTGTGAAACCCTTGATATAACTGCATTTGCATAAGCTGGGAATGTCAACCACAATATGCCCACATTATGACCACCCGCCGCTGCAATCTCAAGAGCTCGCTTAATAGAATCAAGGCCCTTGACATCGGCAAAATCGAAAGGGTATTCCTTTCTTTCGGAAAACAGGGATTGACTGGAAAGACTTGTTTTCTCTATGGGGTTTTCGCCCGAAATGTGCTCAACAACCCGACGGAGATTTTCCGCCCCAAAAACTTCCATTTCCTCAATTATTGCCGCTTCCTTTGCATTCTGAACGGGGAGAATAACTTTTTTGAATCCGTTTTGATACGCAGAAATAACCATAGGCAGTATTCCGCGAACAGGTCGCAAACTTCCGTCAAGTGCAAGCTCGCCCAAAAGGATATATTCTTTACTGTCAACCGCCTTAAGCTGGTCAGATGCAATCAAAATCGCAACAGAAATGGGCAGGTCATATAAAGCACCCGCCTTTTTAACGCTTGCAGGAGCAAGATTAACAACAATTTTTTTGGACGGCATAGAAAGTCCCGTGTTTTTTATAGCGGAGCGGATTCGCTCTTTGGATTCTTTAACCGCCGCATCGGGAAGCCCGACAATTTCAAATGAGGGAAGAGCGTTGGAAATATCAACCTCTGCCTCAACAATAAAACCGTCAATTCCGCTGAGAGCGGAGCTGTTTATTTTTGCAAGCATAGTCTAACTCCTTTGTCTTACTGCTTCATATATAAGAACACCTGCCGCAACAGAAGCATTTAATGACTCAATTTCACCAATCATAGGTATTTTAACGAGAAAATCACATTTCTCACGAACCAATCGGCTCATTCCCTCACCCTCGTTTCCAATAACGATAGCAAGAGCTCCCTTAAGGTCAGAGTTGTAGTGGAAATCTGTTGCACTAAGGTCAGTTCCCGCAACCCAAACACCTTCTTTTTTAAGCTTTTCTATGGTCTGGGCAATGTTTGAAACCTTTGCAACGGGAATGTATTCAATCGCCCCTGCCGAAACCTTTGAAACGGTGGCGTTAAGGCTGACACTGCGGTTTTTAGGGATAATAACACCGTGCATTCCTGCGGCGTTTGCCGTTCTTATGATGCTTCCTAAATTGTGTGGGTCGGAAAGCCCGTCAGCAATAAGAATGAAAGGTGGCTCACCTTTTTTCCTTGCTAATTCGAGAATATCCTCAACGGTTGCGTATTTGTGTGCCGCCGCAAAAGCAACAACACCCTGATGATTTCCGCCCTCGGAAAGCTCGTCAAGTTTTTTACGGTTAACAAAGCGGTAAGGAATCTGCTTTTCCTTTGCCATAGCCGTTATTTTTGAAATGAGACTGTGGGTTAGCCCGTCCTGAAAAAATATTTTATCTATTTCTCTGTTTGAGGAAAGCGCCTCAATAACAGGATTTCGTCCGTAAATTTTATCTTCCATAATAAATCCTCCAAAGTAAAGATTAGATTTTCAGTAGTAATTAGTGTTATATTTTTAACTTATCAATTCAATAGATAATTCTTCAATCCTGCGATTTGCAGTTATCACTCTTTCGGCATCATAATCCTCTAAACGGTGTCCGTCAAAACCAACGCTTAACTTAACATTGTTTTTCCTGATTGCCTCAATAAGAGCAGTATTTTCAAAAAAATCCTTTGCATATTGATGTTCCCGAAACTTGTGAATGGAATCATAATTCACATTGATTTCCCAGAATATATTTTGTTTTGACATTTTCCTGAAAAATTCATTCATATCAAGACCTTTTGCCGTAATATATGCAGGTAAATCCGCGTGTGCCAAACCTGTTCTTTTGCAACCACATCGCTTGGCAAAATCGAAAATATCTTCAACTGCCGATTCCTTAAGCTGAAAATTTTCAATAAGACAAAAATTAAACATAGACACATCAACCCCGTCAGGGAGCAATGTATAGCCTAAATCCTTAGTGGTAAGTTCCACCCCACACCACACATCAATATAATCCTTGTACTTTTCAGAAAGAAGCTTAATATGTTCGTAATATCTTTTTAATGCCTTATTATGCGTAATAACTTTATTTTCCTCGCTACCGTATTCAGTCTCCGGTCTACCCATTACAATGCCATAATAATGGTCGGAAATACCTACAACATCCAAACCCTTATCAATAGCATTTTTTATGACAGCCTCAGGGGAATCATTTCCGCAATATGAGTAATAAGTATGCGAGTGTAAATCCTGTAACATATTTATATATCCTTCCTGAAATTTGCTATATTCGTAAGAAAAGCAGTATTCGTGGCTGACTGAGGGATGTTATTATTGATAATCCACCCGCCAACACTCTTATTATAAAGACTGTATAATCTGGATGCCAATCAATTTTAATGAATTGACAACTCTGTTGTCATAAATTAGCTATCTCCACGAATTGTTATAAACAAGATAAATTGAATTCATAATTATTTATTTTAAATTTTATTTAGTTGCTATTACACATCATATTTTAAAACAAAATCAATTATAGGCGAATTATCTAAAAGACTGTGGGGATGATGGTCCCCGCCTTTTTTGATTATTGTTTTTATTGTGCAGTTATTTTCGATATAAATATCATTAATGTATTTGCCATTTTCATCATAGGGCACCGTAGTGTCGCTGTCGCCACTCACAAGGATTATGGGTATATTATGTTTGACCAGCATTGGCAAGTGATCGAGTGGATGGTTTCTGTACCCCAAAAGATCAGCGAGTTCCATTCCCGTATGAGAATAAAATTCTTCAAACAACATAGAACCTCCCTTGCCCAAACCGGCAGGACAGGATAGAAGATTTACCACAGGTGCATCAAGATACATACAGGAAACAAGTTCCGGATATTTTGATGCAAAATAAATCCCCTGCATTCCTCCACAACTCATTCCGATGATTACGCACTTTTTACTCACGCCAAATTTTTCGTTCATATATTTTGCAAGTTCTGCTCTTGCATCGGTATCCGAAGGGTGATGCCAACGAGTTTTGTTTTTTATATGAGCTATATAATAGCCCAAACTCAAAAGAAAGTTCTGCACTTCAGGAAAAGCATCAAAGTATTCTGTTTTTAGTGCCCATTTCCCATTAGGCTTTTCGGGATGACAAATTATAACCTCTCTACCGTTTAATTCAATATTCTCTCTCATATTAAAATCTCCAACAAAAAAATTTTACTTGTACTATTTGACAACTTTCGACATATTTTCTTATAACCTTGTGTTAAGTCAGGGTAAATAGCTGAAAGTTTATGTATCGACTAATTATATCACAATTTGGTGAAATTTGCAATAATAAACTATTGCAAAATTGATTTTATTAAAGTATAATATAGGGTGGAATGGAAGTGAAATTATGAAAATTCTTGCAATAGAAAGTTCTTGTGATGAAACTGCGGCGGCAGTTGTTGAAAACGGTACGGCGGTTTTGTCAAATATTATAAATACTCAGATTGATACCCACAAGCGTTATGGCGGTGTTGTGCCTGAGATTGCGTCGAGGATGCATATTGAAAATATAAATAAGGTTATTGATACCGCTTTATCCGAAGCAGGAGTTACTTTTGATGATATTGAGGCAATCGCTGTAACCTATGGCCCGGGTCTTGTCGGGGCACTTCTGGTTGGTGTTTCGGCGGCAAAGGGACTTAGCTATGCACTTAACAAGCCTTTAATCCCTGTTCATCATATAAAGGGGCATATCTGTGCCAACTATATAGAAAACCCTGATTTTAAGCCTCCTTTTGTGTGTCTTGTGGCATCAGGTGGGCATAGTCATATTGTTTATGTGAAAGATTATAATACTTATGAGGTGTTAGCTAAAACCTGTGACGATGCGGCAGGTGAGGCGTTTGATAAGGTTTCAAGAGTTTTGGGGCTTGGTTATCCCGGCGGACCTGCTGTGCAGAAAGCGGCGGAGAGCGGAAATCCTGAGGCAATCCGTTTCCCGAGAGTCAATATGGGTGAGGATGGTTTTGATTTTAGTTTCAGCGGTGTTAAGACTGCGGTTATAAACTATATCCATAATGCTGAGCAGAAAGGTATTGAAATCAACAAATCTGATGTTGCGGCGTCTTTTCAGGAGGCGGTTGTTGATGTGCTTTCGAGCCACCTTATGGACTGCGCCAAGAAATGCGGAGTCAGCAAAGTTGCATTGGCGGGCGGTGTTGCGTCTAACAGACCTCTTCGTGAGAGAATTGAGGAGAAGGCGAAGAAAAACGGGTTTGAGCTTTCTTACCCGTCACCGATTTTATGTACGGATAATGCGGCTATGATAGGCTGTGCAGGATATTATGCTTACCGGAATGGTGAGGTTGCGGAGCTTGACTTAAACGCCACGGCAACTCTGCCACTTGATTAGAAAGGAATGATTTTATGACAATAACATATATTTGCGGAAACTCACTTTATATAAACCTGACCAACAGATGCTCAAACCAGTGTGCGTTCTGTGTCAGAGATAAGCACGATAATGTAAACGGTGAGGACGATTTATGGCTGGACAGAGAGCCAACTGTTGAGGAAATCAAAGAGGATATTGCGAAAAGGGATTTGAGTAAATTTGATATGATTGTTTTCTGCGGTTTTGGTGAACCATTTGAGAGATTTGATGATTGCAGAGATATTGCAAAATGGATAAAAGAGAATTACGGAATGAAAATCCGTGTGAACACAAACGGTCAGGGCAGTCTTATAGCTGGCAGAAACATTGCTCCTGAAATGGAGGGACTTTTTGATATTGTTTCCATAAGCCTTAACACAGACACGGCGGAGAAATATGATGCTCTTTGCGTGAGTCGGTTTGGTCTTGATGCCTTTGACGGATTGATTGATTTTGCGAAAGAGGTAAAGAAATACGCAAAAGAGGTTATTTTCTCGGTTGTTGACAAGGTTTTAAGTCCTGAGGAAATAGAGAATTGCAGAAAAATTGCAAACGAGTGCGGTGTTTCGTACCGAGTGAGGGAATACATTGAATAATATAGGTTTTGTTTTGGATAAAGTTAATATGGTCAGTGACATTTTCGGCAGGGTAAGTGATTTTTTCGAGGCGAACAAGCATATAATTTACTGGGGTGATTTTATGATTGATTTAAATTCTAGTATTGCTTACATAGGCGGGATTATTCTCGTTGCTTTGATATTTTTCCTTATGACAAAACCTGTGAAATGGATACTTAAAACTGTTTTTAACGGACTTTTGGGCGGAATTATGCTCCTTATTATCAATTATATGGGGGCATCAATCGGTCTGACTATTCCCATTAACCCTATAAGTGCTTTGGTTGCAGGGGTTCTGGGATTTCCCGGGGTTATTCTTCTGGTTTTAATCGGACTTATTTTATAGGAGGACTTTTTAATTGAGCGGGCTTAATATATGCTCCCTGCGGAGCAGTAGTAAGGGGAACTGTACGGCAGTGTTCTCCGACACAACGAAAATACTCATAGATTGCGGAATAAGTTGCAAAATGACGGTTTCCGCTCTTTTTGATATAGGTATTATGGCGGAGGAGATTGACGCTATTTTTGTTACTCATGAGCATAATGACCATATACGGGGAATAAACCTCTTCTCTAAAAAATATAATGTTCCTGTTTATGCCAATTCTGCCACATGGACAAGTATGCGTGAACTTCTTCCGGGAGTTTCGGAGGAAAATGTGTGTATTATCGAGGAAGAGGCGGTAAAAATCGGAGATATAAATGTTTGTGCATTTGCTATATCCCATGACGCGGTCAATCCCGTTGGATATACTATGGTTTCGGGAGATGAAAAGGTGTCTGTTGCAACAGATACGGGACTTGTGAATCCGTCTATGTTTGACGCCCTTTGCGGTTCGGACAAGGTTATGATTGAGGCGAACCACGACCTTAATCTTCTCGCAATGGGAAGTTATCCGGATATGCTCAAAAGACGAATCAGGGGCGATAAGGGGCATCTTTGCAATGAAAAAGCAGGGGAGCTTGCTCTGTCACTTTTTAAAGAGGGGACTAAAAAGTTTCTTCTCGGCCACCTCAGCGAGGAAAATAATAATCCCGATTTGGCATATGTCACAGTCAGGGAGATGATTGCAAGCTGTGGTGCGAAAGAGGGAATTGATTTTATTGTTAAAATGACTTTTCCGGGTAAAACGGGAGAGGTTTTATAAAAATACTTAAATTTCACAAAAAGAACATAAAAATATGGTAAACTTGTTTTAAGATAGTAAACAGGCGGTGCGGATTATGATAAAAGTTCTTGTAGCGGATGATGAAAGCAGAATAAGAAAAATAGTGAAAGACTTCCTTGTGGCTAAAAATTATCAGGTTATTGAAGCGTCCGACGGGGAAGAGGCGATAGATATTTTTGTTTCGGACAAAGAGATTGCCCTTGTTATTCTTGATGTTATGATGCCTAAAGCTGACGGCTGGGAGGTTTGTCGGAAAATCAGAACAGAGTCTGCCGTTCCTATAATTATGCTCACTGCAAAATCAGAGGAGAGCGACGAACTGCACGGCTTTGATTTAGGTGCAGATGAATATATAACAAAACCGTTTTCACCCAAAATTCTTGTGGCAAGAGTTGAGGCTCTTTTAAAGCGTAATCAGATTATAACAGGTGGGACAAGGCTTGTTGGCGATATTGAGATAAATAAGGATGCCCACACGGTTAAAGTGTGCGGGAGCGATATTATGCTAAGCTTTAAGGAGTTTGAACTTCTTAACTATTTTGTGGATAATAAAGGTCTTGCTTTGTCCAGAAATAAAATCCTTAATAATGTGTGGGACTATGACTATTTCGGGGACGCAAGAACTGTTGATACCCATGTTAAAAAGCTCAGAAGTAAGCTTTTGGGATGCGGAGATTATATTAAAACTGTAAGAGGAATAGGGTATAAGTTTGAGGTAGAAGACAATGAGAAAAAAGAATAAAAAATATTCAAAGAGCCTTAGAATGAGGCTCTTTGCGCTTGTCAATATAACAATATTTTTGGTCATCAGTATATGTGTCATATTTAATGCTCTTGTTTTTAAAAAATACTATATAGAACAGAAAAAAGAAATTGTTTTTGACCGTTTGAGTAAAATAGAAGAGCTTGTCAATGCTGATTTAAGTCATCAGGAATTAAGGCTTGAAATTGAAAAGCTTTGTGTTAATGCGAATATTCAGGCGATGATTTATAATAATGATCGCAATCTGGTGTATACCTCAATTCCTGAAAATGCTCTGCGGTTCAAAAAAGAGGCTCCCTTTGAAATTATAGTTGACGGAGATAGGGTTTCCATACTGAATAAGGAGAGTAAGTTCGGCCGTGATAGCCGTGAAATTCTTGAAACGGGAAACAACTATATGTTGTCTATGATGAAAATTCCTGCGTTCGGAACACAGGCAATAGAACTTTATGCCATAACTAAGGGGAATTACTTTGTTATTATTCAGTCATCAATGGCACCCATTGCGGAGAGCGTTGTGTTCTCTAACAGATTCCTGATTTTTGTAGGCATTGTTGTATGGATTATTGCGGCGGTGATTGTGACTCTTTTAAGTAATAAACTTGTCAAACCTCTGAGAAGACTTTCGGAAATCGCAAGACGAATGGCAGATATGGATTTCAGCCATAAATACGAGGGCGAGGCGTATGATGAGGTTGGTGTTCTGGGTGAAAGTATGAACACTATGTCGGAAAACCTTGAAAAAACAATTTCTAATCTTAAGACCGCCAATGCGGCACTTTTGCAGGATATTGATAAAAAAGAAAAAATTGACAGACAGAGAAATGAGTTTATGTCAAATGTGTCCCACGAACTTAAAACACCGATTTCTATAATTGAGGCTTATGCTGAGGGACTTAACGAAATGGAGCTTGACGAAACGGAGCGGAGGAACTACTGCGATGTTATTTTAGACGAGGCAGGGAAAATGAATGTGCTGATTAAAAAGCTTATGTCCTTAATGCGTCTTGAGTCAGGCAGGGAAAGACTTGATATAACAAGGTTTGATATAACGGAACAAATCCGCGAAATTCTGGAACAAAAGTCAATTCTGCTCCAGCAAAGTGAGGTAACGGCAGAGCTTGAAACTGACGAAGAAATTTATGTCTGGGCAGACGATTTTCTCATTGAAGAAGCGTTTGTAAACTACCTGACCAATGCTATAAAATATTGTTCAGGGGAAAGAATAATCAAGGTTGGTATTGAGAAAAATGACGGGATTGTCCGGGTTAATGTGTTTAACACGGGAGATGTGGTTGATGACAGCGTTCTTGAGAATGTGTGGAAGAGTTTCTATATGGCTGATTCGGCGAGAACCAGGGATAACGGAAGTCAGGGACTTGGTCTTTCCATTGTTTCTGCAATTATGAAAGCACATAACCAAAAATACGGCGCATACAACACAGACGGAGGTATTGTTTTCTATTTTGAGCTTGACGGAAAAACGGAGTAACTGTGGATTTAATGTTTCATAATGATTTCAAAACTGTAACAATACCCATAATCCACAAAGTTATCCACAGGTTTTGGGTTGATATGGTGTGAAAATATGACTTTTTCCACAAATAGGTGCATATTTTTATCAACATCTTGCATAATACAGGAAATTGTGCTAAAATTTTGTAAACAAGTGATTGGGGAGAGAAAAAATGATACTTGGGATTGATTTTGGAGACAGCAGAACGGGGTTTGCGTCAAGCGATGCTCTGGGACTTATTGCTTCGACTGTTGAAACTTTTAAGGAAAAGAATATGAAGAAAGTTGCTCTTCGAGCAGTTGAACTTGCAACAGAGCTTGGTGCGGAGAAGATTGTTTTGGGGTATCCGAAAAATATGAACGGAACAGTGGGAGACAGAGGAAAAAAATCTAAGAAACTGGCAAACGAGATAAAAAGTCTTATGGATATTCCTGTTATTCTCTGGGACGAAAGATTGACAACGGTTTCCGCACACAATCTTATGAACGAAACCAATGTCAGAGGGGAGAAAAGGAAGGATAGCGTGGATAAAATTGCGGCGGCGTTTATTCTGCAATCCTATCTTGACAGTCATCGAAATGTATAATAACCCGTTTCCTTATGCGACTGATAATAAAAGGTATCATACCCTGAATTATTATCTCAAAAATAAATATGGCAAGCGGGTTATGAGAGCGTCCTTAGATGCAGGGTTCACCTGCCCGAATATTGACGGGAAATGCGGAGTGGGCGGTTGCACTTACTGTATAAGCGGAGCGTCGGAGTTTACGGGGAAAGGAAGCATAACAAATCAGCTTGAAAAAGAACGGGAGCGGATTTACAAAAAGTTCGGACCTGTTCCGCTTATTGCCTATTTTCAGGCACATTCAAATACTTATGCACCTCTTCATATATTAAAGGAAAGATTTGATGAGGCTTTGAAATTTCCTGATGTTGTCGGAATCAGTATTGCAACACGGGGCGATTGCCTTGGTGCAGATGTTGTTGAATATCTTAAGGAATTATCGGAGAAAACTGACGTGTCAGTGGAGTTAGGACTTCAGACAGTCAGGGACGATATTGCTGAAAAATGCAACAGAGGACATAGCTTTTCGGAGTTTGAAAAAGGATTCTTAAGGCTCAAACAAGCTGGGATAAGAACTTGTATACATATTATAAACGGACTGTATGACGAGAGCTTTGAGGATATGCTAAGCACTGCGAAAGCTGTAGGGAAACTTAATCCTGACGGGGTCAAAATTCACTTGCTTCATATAATGAAAGGCACGGTTATGGCAAAGGAGCTTGAAAACGGAACTGTTTCTCCTATGACTTACGAGGAGTATGTGAAAACAGTATGTAATCAGCTTAGGTATATTCCAAAAGAGTGCGTTATTGAGAGAATAACGGGCGACGGCTCAAAAGAAAATCTTATCGAGCCGAGATGGAGTGTTGATAAAATCCGTGTTCTTGGCGGAATAGATAAATATATGGCGGATAATAATATTTATCAGGGAGATATGATACAGAACATCTTGTGTGAAATGTAAAATTTTAATAGAAAAAGAAAAGCCCGGGAAACCGGGCTTTTTGTTAAATTCTGAACTCTTTGAACAGAGGTGCAAAATCAAATCCACCTATTTTTGAATTTTTGTATGCTTTGTAAATATCAGCATTGGCACTTCTCAAAACAGGTGAAGTTACCCCTGTTATATGAGAAAAATATGTTTCAATAAATGCTCCGAAAACATCGCAGAGCCGAATGATTTCACCATCAATAGGTGAGAACTTTTCTTCGTTATAACATCTTGAAATTTCGTCGGTTGAAGCAAAGACTATTTCCCCGTCTTTTATAATTTTACTTGAAAACTCATTCCGTGTAAAATAGTCAAGTTCACTCTGCCACTCTTTAGGAATGAGAGGGTAAATAGTTTCCTGCATCTGAATTTCTTCGATTTCCTTGATAAGCTCGTCAAGTCCCTCGACGGAATTTTTAACGGGTGAAACAATGTCTCTGGTTAAAACTTCGGGAACATCGTGGAAAAGTCCGCCAAAGAAATTGTTGGTCAGTCGCTTTGGGCAAGCATTTAAATAGCATGAGCAAAGATAGGACAAGACTGCAACAATAAGCATATGTCCCATAACCGATGTAGCAGGGAGACGAGGCGTTTTTGACCATCTTTGCTGAAAACGGAGCTGTCCCGTAAGACTTGCAAACCCTTTCAGATTTTCGTTATGCACGAATTTTGAGAAATATGGAAGACTGCTGAAACTGTCAAGCTTCAAATCAATCTCCCGTCGTGTTTTGTCAATACCATAATAAGTTGAGTTACTGGAGTAAATTATATCAAATTCCCATTTTGTTGCAAGGTAGTGAGCACTGTCAAGGAGTTGCTTTTCGTTTTTGGAATAGTCGGGATTTTCGTAATATTCCCTGAATTTCTCAAAGAACCCGTTTGGAATTCCCTCAAGATTTTCTTTAAGGGAGGAAATAACCCACTTGTTAATCTGCTCACCTTTTTCCGACATAAGCCTGTGAAAAACAGGCGGTTTTATATCTGTTAAAACAAGGCGGTGTAACAATTCAAAAATTCCGCCCTCAACCAGCTTAACACGGTCAATGTCATCGGAAAGACCTGAAAGTATGTAGGAATAAAGCATCTTATGTGCCTGCTTGTCAAGTTCGGTAAAACCCCGTGACGGGCGGATATGGTCATTCCACCGCTCGATTGAGCCTGCGGAAAATATAAGTTCAATCAATGAATTAAGCGACATAACAAAATCTCCTTTATCATTCACATATAAAGACTATATAATTTCTTTGAAATATTATAGCACTATTTTATGAAAAATTCAATTATATATTGACTAATTTTAAAAAATATTGTAAAATATAATAAGTTTATTATGACTTGTCGGAGGTGACGGTTGTGCAGGGAAAGAAATTCAGAAGAAGGCTTTTCGGATACAAAAAGGCGGATGTTTATGATTATATCAGAGCAGTCGATGCTGATTTTGTTGAGGAAATAAAAGAAAAGGATGCGGAAATTGCTAAGCTTACTGCGGAGAACGCTGTTCTTTGTGAGAAGTATGACGAGCTTCAGAGTAAAAGGGAAATAATTGTGTCCGTTCTTGAAAAGGCTCATATCGAGGCAGACGGAATTGTTTCCGAAGCTAAAACTGAGGCGGGGAATATGAAAGAAACTGCCATAAGAGATATTGCTGAAATGAAACGCATAGCCGAATCTGAAATTGAAGATAAAAAGGTTGAGGCTAATCGTGAAATAGAGCTTAAACGCCGTGCTCTCCGTAATATGTATGAAAGCGAAACAAAGCGAATTGAGCATTTAAGAAGTGAGGTAACAGAGCTTCGCAGAAACTCTCTTGATGCGATTCAGCTTTTTGAAAGAGAGCTTTCAGATATTGAGGTTAAGCTTGGCTACAGAGAGAGCAGTGCAACCGAATCAGTTGGTGAATTGAGGCGGGGCGGAAGGGTTGAGCCCTTTAAGGATGTTAAAATCCCTATAAAAGTTATAAGACGCAAAAATGAAGTTGGCTGATATATAGCTTCTCCTTGTGGGGAAGCTATATTTTAAATGTGTGTCTGTTTTTGGTGACATATGCAAAAAATCGGCATAATATAGAATGTGGACTGATATTTTCTGCCGTGAGGCGGAATGAAAGGAGGCGAAAGCCCGTGGAGATATATCTTGATAACAGTGCAACAACGAGAATGTATGATGAGTGCATCGATAAAATGAGCAGTGCTATGCGTGAAGCGTACGGAAACCCGTCGTCTCTTCACAGAAAAGGAATAGAAGCGGAAAAGCTTGTTAAATATGCAAAAGATACTATAAGTGAAACTCTCAGGGTAAGCCCCAACGAAATATTTTTCACATCAGGCGGAACAGAAGCCGACAATTTTGCCATAAGAGGAACCGTTAAGGCTAATCGAGGAAACCATATTTTAACTACCGCAGTTGAACATCCTGCAGTTATGACTACCCTTGACTATTTAGCTGAAAGAGGTTATAAAGTAGAAAAAATCCCCGTGGGAAAGGATGGAATTGTTGACCTTAACGCCTTTTCTAAAATGGTGAGAAACGACACAGTTTTGGTTACAACAATGTATGTCAATAACGAAACAGGAGCAGTTATGCCTGTTTCCGAAATGGGGAAAATATATAAGGCTAAAAATCCGAGAGGGGTATTTCATATTGACGCCGTTCAGGCATACGGGAAAATACCTTTCACGGCACCAAAAACGGGGGCGGATTTAATTTCCTTAAGCTCCCATAAAATTCACGGCCCGAAAGGGGTCGGTGCTCTTTATATAAAGAGCGGAACAAAGATTGCGCCAATAGTTTTCGGCGGAGGACAACAGAATAATCTAAGGCCGGGCACAGAAAATGTTCACGGAATTTACGGTTTTGGAATTGCGTCTGAAATAAGCCAGAAAAATATATCTGATAAGGAACAGAGAATGAGAATGCTCCTTGAACGGCTTAAGGCGGGGATTGAAAGGAATATTCCCGATGCGAGGATTAACACTCCGTCAAACTGTGCTCCGCACATTTTAAGCGTTTCTTTTAAAGGAACAAAGTCGGAAGTGCTTCTCCATTCTCTTGAAACGGAGGGGATTTATGTTTCGTCAGGCTCAGCCTGCTCCAGTCATAAAAAAGGACCAAGCTATGTTCTGACAGCTATGGGGCTTGACAGAAACCTGATAGACGGAACTCTCCGATTCAGTTTATCGGAATTTACAAATGAAGAAGAGATTGATTATACAGTCTCAGTGCTTACTAAGGTTGTAAGCAGAGTCAGAATGCTGATGCGAAAATAATCTGAAAGGAAGAAACTTATGAAAACGGATTTATTTCTCTTAAAATACGGTGAGCTTGCACTCAAAGGCCTTAACAAGCCTATTTTTGAAAAGAAGCTCCTTGACAATATTAAGGCACGCCTTAAGAAAATCGGTAGCTTCAATGTTTTTGCAGCACAGTCCACCATCTATGTTGAACCGCAGGACGAAGTGGATATGGAAGAAACACTTGTATCACTTAAAAAAGTGTTCGGGATTGCAAATATCTGTCCTGCAGTCAGATGTGCAAAAACACTTGATGATATTGAAAAGACGGCAGTTGAATGTCTTTCGGAAGAAGATATAGAAGGGAAAACCTTTAAAGTGGAGGCGAAAAGGGAGGATAAAAGCTTCCCTCTTAATTCGCCTCAGCTTGCGGCAGAAATGGGCGGAAGAATATTGTCCCATTATCCCCGTCTTAAGGTTGATGTCCATAATCCGGATATAACTGTTCAGGTCGAAATAAGAAAAGATGCCTATGTATATATGAAGAAAATCAAGGGTGCAGGCGGAATGCCAATCGGAACAAACGGAAAAGCAACAATTCTCCTCTCAGGCGGAATTGACAGCCCCGTTGCAGGATATATGATTGCTAAAAGAGGGGTAAGACTTGAAGCTGTGCATTTCCATAGCCACCCTTACACAAGTGACAGAGCAAAGGAAAAGGTAATAGACCTTGCGAGAATTATGACAGAGTATTGCGGAAGTATGAGAGTCCATATTATTCCGTTCACTGATATTCAGCTTGAAATTATAGATAAATGCCCGAAAGTTTTGCTGACAGTTATTATGCGAAGAATGATGATGCGTATTGCTGAAATGGTTGCAGACAGAACAAGAGGACAAGCTCTCATTACAGGCGAAAGTATAGGTCAGGTTGCAAGCCAGACTATGGAGAGTCTTAATGCAACAAACAGCGTAGTAACAAAGGCTGTTTTCAGACCACTTATCGGTATGGATAAAGAGGAAATTGTCAGAATTTCCAAAGAAATCGGAACATATGAAACATCAATTCTTCCGTTTGAAGATTGTTGCACTATCTTTGTTCCGAAACATCCTAAAACAAAGCCGACAATCGAGGAGCTTGTTGAGGCAGAGAAACTTCTCCCTGAGTTTGAGAAAATGCTGGAAGAGGCAGTTAATAACGAAGAAGTTATTCAGGTTGGAGAATAGTTATGGAGAATTTAGTTAAATTTCTTCTTGAAAATAAACTGAAAATAACCTCGGCGGAAAGTTGCACGGGCGGTCTGTTTGCGGCAGGAATAACCTCAGTTTCAGGCTCGTCGGAGTGCTTTGACGGAAGCTTTGTAACCTATTCAAATGAGCAAAAAACACGGCTTTTAGGGGTTAATCCCAAAACCCTTGAAAATTTCGGCGCGGTTTCTTTTAATACTGCTCTTGAAATGGCGAAAGGTGTCAGAAAATCGTTTGACGCGGATATTGGAATTGGTATAACAGGAATTGCAGGGCCGACAGGCGGAACAAAGGAAAAGCCTGTGGGACTGGTGTATATTGCGGTTTCATTTGAGGGCGGAACCATTGCCCATAAATGTAATTTTAAAGGAACCCGTGACGAAGTTCGGTGTGCGTCGGTTGAATTTGCGAAAAATCTTGCTTTAAGCAGTGCAAAAAAATTGTTGACACAACCCGAAAATTAGGATATTATAATTGGTGAAAGGCAGGGAAATGAAATGAATGATGAAAAGAAAAAAGCGCTGGAAAGCGTTTTCGGACAAATAGAAAAACAGTTTGGCGCAGGAGCAGTCATGCGCCTGGGCGAAAAACCCGAGGTTAAGGTCGAGGCTATCCCGACAGGCTCTATCGCATTGGATGTTGCTCTGGGAATAGGCGGTGTTCCGAGAGGAAGAATTATCGAAATTTACGGTCCTGAATCATCAGGTAAAACAACAGTTGCACTTCATATTGCGGCAGAGGCTCAAAAACTCGGCGGTGAGGCAGCATTTATTGATGCAGAACACGCCCTTGACCCTGTTTATGCAGAGGCTCTCGGCGTAAATATTGACGACTTGATTGTTTCGCAGCCCGATACAGGTGAACAAGCACTTGAAATAACAGAACAACTGGTAAGAAGCGGTGCTATTGATGTTATAGTTATCGACTCTGTTGCAGCACTTGTTCCAAAACAGGAAATTGAGGGACTTATGGGCGATTCCCATGTGGGACTTCAGGCAAGACTTATGTCTCAGGCTCTCCGTAAGCTTGCGGGTATAATCAGTAAATCCAACACAACAGCTATTTTTATCAATCAGCTCCGTGAAAAGGTTGGCGTTATGTTTGGTAATCCTGAAACAACCGCGGGCGGTCGTGCTCTTAAATATTACGCATCTGTAAGAATGGATGTGCGTCGAATTGAAACCATTAAGGGCGACGGCGAAATGGTGGGTAACAGAACAAAAGTTAAGGTTGTTAAAAATAAGGTTGCTCCACCGTTTAAAGAAGCAGAATTTGATATTATCTACGGTCAGGGTATCTCAAGAGAGGGAAATATCCTTGATATGGCAGTTGAATTTGATATAGTTCAGAAATCAGGCTCATGGTTCTCATATAACGGAGACAAGCTCGGTCAGGGCAGAGAAGGGGTTAAGGCAATGCTTGCGGAAAATCCTGACCTTTGCGATGAACTTGAAGCAAAAGTCCGTGAAATGACAGGACTCGGCGTTATGGAGGACTTGGGCGATAATAGTTTTGCACCAATCCCAAAGCCTAAGAAGAAATGATTATAAAGGCGAAAAATTACGCAGCGTTTTGCCTCGGTAAGAAAAACTATACCGAGCAGGAGCTTTATAAAAAACTCTGCGAAAAAGGCTATGAGGAATGTGCGGCGGAAGTAATTGCGGAATTTGTTAAGGCTGGTGTTTTGAATGACAAAGACTATGCCTATATGTATATTTCTGACGGCGTAAACATAAAGTATAAAGGTTTATACAGGATTTCAAGAGAACTTTCGGAAAAAGGCGTTGATAAGAGGATTATCTCTGAGGTAAGCGAGGAGTTCTGCGAAGCATCTTATAATGCCCTTTGTGAATTTGTCCGTGCCCACTATGGCGAGGAAAAAATTTCGGACAGAAAAACCCTTGAAAGGATTAAAGCACAGCTTCTTCGCAGAGGTTTTAGCTATGAGGAAATAAGAAACTGTTTTGACGATTTTGATTGGAGTGAGAAATATTGAAAAAGGTATCATTGGTCAGCCTGGGATGCAGTAAAAACCTTATTGACGCAGAGCAAATGACAGGTATTCTCGAAAATGAAGGATATGAGGTTATCATTGACGAGGAAGACGGCGACATAATGATTGTTAACACCTGTGCTTTCATAGAAGCGGCAAAGCAGGAGTCTATCGAATGTATATTTGAACTCGCTTCCTATAAAAAGGATAATCCTGACAGAATCCTTATAGTGACAGGGTGTATGGCACAGCGTTATAAGGATGAGGTTTTAAAGGAAATCCCCGAGGTTGATGCGGTTATAGGAACGAATGACTTTCATAATATTGCGGAAATTATCCGCGAAACAGAGGAAAAAAGAGGAATTTGCCGTTGTGACGGAGAAGAAAGTGTATATGAAGGACTTCCGAGAAGTGTTTCAACCCCACCTTATACAGCATATATTAAGATTGCCGAGGGTTGCGATAACCGTTGTACCTATTGCGCAATCCCGTATATAAGAGGTCGTTACAGAAGCAGAAAAATGGAAGATATAGTTGATGAGGCAAAGAAACTTGTTGACGGAGGCGTAAAAGAGCTTATTGTTATCGCGCAGGACACAACGAGATACGGTATAGACTTATATGAGGAGTATGTGCTTCCGAAACTTTTAAAGGAGCTTTGCAAAATTGACGGTCTTTCCTGGATAAGACTACACTATTGCTATCCCGAACTTGTTACGGACGAACTTATAGATGTTATAGCAAGCGAGGATAAAATATGTAAATATCTCGATATTCCAATTCAGCATTGTAATGACAGAATATTGAAACTAATGGGAAGACGAACTAATAAAGTGCAGATTATGGAGCTTATGAAAAAACTCCGTGAGCGAATCCCGAATGTGGTTTTAAGAACATCCCTTATTGCGGGATTTCCGTCGGAAACTGAGGAAGAGTTCAAAGAGCTTTACGATTTTGTTGATGAGGTGAAGTTTGACAGACTTGGGGTTTTTGCCTATTCTCAGGAAGAGGGAACACCTGCATCCCGCCTTGACGGTCAGCTTGAAAATGATAAAAAGCTTGACAGACAGGACGAAATTATGCTCTTGCAGGAGGGAATTTCCGAAGAAATCAGCGAAAGTAAAATCGGCACAATCCAGACCGTTTTGGTTGAAGGCTTTGATGAGATAATAAAAAGCCATTTCGGAAGAACATATGCCGATAGCGTTGAAATTGACGGAAAAGTGTTCTTTAAAGCGGACAGAAAAATTCCTGAGGGTGAATTTGTCAGCGTTGAAATCGAGCAGGCAATGGCGTTTGACCTGTTCGGCAAAGAATATAAGGAAAACTAAAAGAAAGGAAAATTATTATGAATTTACCAAACAAACTTACAATGCTCAGAATTATACTTATTCCTGTTTATGTTCTCTTGTTTGAATTGACACAGATTCCGAATAATATGATTTGGGCAACAATCGTTTTTGTTATTGCTGCAATAACAGACCAGCTTGACGGACATCTTGCAAGAAAAAATAATCAGGTAACAAGCTTTGGTAAGCTTGCAGACCCTCTTGCTGATAAACTTTTGACAATTTCAGCACTCATTTGTTTTGTTGAGGTTGGAGTTGACTATCTTCCGGGTTGGGTTGTTACCCTTATTATTGCCCGTGAACTTATCGTTACAGGTATCCGTATGATTGCACTGACTGATAACACAGTTATCGCCGCAAGCACATGGGGAAAAGCTAAAACAGTATCTCAGCTTGTGACAATAATTGCAATAATGGCAGATATGATTTTCCTTAATTTTGACCTTTCATTGTTCGTTTGGGGCAGTGTTCCGGTTATGCTTATCTTAATAGTAATTATGGTTGCACTGACCTTGATTTCTGGCGTTGACTATGTAAAGAAAAATTGGGGATTGCTTAATTTTAAATAAAACACTTGACTTATATGGGAAAATAT
Source organism: Clostridia bacterium (assembly GCA_045646365.1). Lineage (GTDB taxonomy): Bacteria > Bacillota > Clostridia > Monoglobales > Monoglobaceae > SIG454. The sequence continues at coordinate 32,657 of JAZRKP010000015.1, read as the reverse complement.
GATATTGTATACAAGAAATAACAAAAGCCTATAAATAAAGGAGGATTTTAAAATGGATATTTTTGAAACAGTAAAATCTGTAGTGGCAGAACAGTTGGGCGTTGATGAAAGCGAGATTACAATGGATTCTTCTTTCAATGATGACCTTGAGGCTGACTCCTTAGATATCGTTGAGTTAATGATGGCTCTTGAAGACGAGTTCAAAATTGAAATCAGCGACGAGGATGCCGGCAAGATTTCAACAATCGGTGATGTTGTTGAATACATAAAGGACAGAGCTTAGTTTTAAGAAAAAAAGGCGGGCAATTTTCTTTGCCCGCTTATTTTTTAAGGAGAACAGAATGGATTTAGGTTATGAATTTAAGGATAAAAAACTTTTAAAATGTGCCTTTACTCATATTTCCTACGCAAATGAGAATAATATTGAGAGTAATCAGCGTCTTGAATTTTTAGGCGACAGCGTTTTATCTTTTATCGTTGCAACAAAGCTTTATAAACTTTATCCTGATTTTGATGAGGGAAAGCTGACGGAAATGCGTGCTGCTATGGTGTGCGAGAAATCCCTTGCGAAGAAAGCAACGGAGTTGGGACTTTCGGATAAAATTATATTCGGGAGAAGTGAGTCAAGGAGTAACGGCGGAAGAAAAGCGTCGATACTATGTGATACCTTTGAGGCTCTCTTGGGAGCAATATTTTTAGACGGCGGAATTGAGAAAGCGACGGAATGGGTGCTTTCGGTTTTTGGCGGAGATTTTGAAAATATTAAGCAAATTGATTTGACAAATTACAAATCGGAGCTTCAAAGCTATTACCAGAAAAAGGAAAAGAGACGAGGATTGATTTCCTATAAGCTTGTAGAGAGAAAAGGTCCTGACCATAACCCACAGTTTAAGGTTTGTGTATATGTTGACGGGCAAATTATGGGCGAGGGGAATGGAAAAAATTTAAAAGCGGCAGAACAACTTGCGGCAAAGGTCGCCTTGGAAAAAGCTATGGGGAGAGATAACTAAAATGAGAAAGTATAACCTTCCCATATTTATTCCACACCTCGGCTGTCCCCATGATTGTGCCTTTTGTAATCAAAAGAAGATAACGGGTGTCCAGTCGGATATAACTCCCGAAAAAGTGGAGGAAACAATAAGCAGATTCATTGAAACCACGGAAGAAAATGCGGAAATTGAGATTGCATTTTTCGGCGGAAGCTTCACGGGTATTGATGTTGGTCTCCAGGAAGAGTTTTTGAAAGTTGCTAATAAGTTTAAGGACAGAATTTGCGGAATAAGGCTTTCAACCCGACCTGATTATATTTCGGAGGAAATTCTTAGCTTGCTTTCCGAATACGGCGTAACAGAAATTGAACTTGGAGCGCAAAGCTCTGATGATGATGTTCTTGCCCTGAATCGGCGGGGGCATACTTTTGCTGATACTGTTAAATCCTCGAAACTTATTAAAGAAAGAGGCTTTAAGTTAGGGCTTCAGATGATGCTTGGTATGGCAGGGTCCAATGAAGAAAAAGATATTAAGACCGCAAAAGATATAATCTCTTTAACCCCTGAGTCAACAAGAATTTACCCAACACTTGTTCTTTCGGGAACTGCACTTGAGAAAATGGACTACGAGCCATATTCTGTTGATAAAGCGGCAGAGGTTGCGTCGAAAGTTATTGAGTTATTTCGCGAAAATAAGGTAAAAATATTGCGAATCGGTCTTCACGAAAGCGAGGAACTGCGTAGCGGAAGTGTTGTAAAAGGTCCGTATCACCCTGCCTTTGGCGAGATAGCAGAAAGCCTTATATGGCGGAGAAAAATTGAGCAAATGTTAAAAGAGGGCGACTTTGACGGAACTGTATACTGTCAGCCGTCCGAGGTCTCTAAAGTTGTGGGGCATAAAAAAGCGAATAAAATATATTTTTATAACAAATATAAAATTAAGATAAAACCCGTTGTAAAGGGGGATAATAATGGATAAGAAAAAAATTGAAAGAATAAATTTTCTGGCAAAGAAATCAAGAGAAGAAGGGCTGACACCTGAAGAAACTCAGGAACAGGCAGTTTTAAGACGGGAATATATTGAGTCATTTAAAATGAGTCTCCGTTCCCAGCTTGATAATATCGAATTTAAGGAGGATTAAACAATGCCACATATCGTTGTTAAAATGTATAAAGGCAGAACAGATGAGCAGAAAAATGAACTTGCAAAAGCACTTCTGGAAACTGCAGTTAAGGTTACAGGAAGAGGCGCAGAGCATTTTTCTGTTGCAATAGAGGACTACGAGCCTGAAATATGGACAGACGAAGTTTATGATAAGGAGATTGTTGCAAAGCAGGATACCTTATATGTTAAACCGGGTTATGGTTCATTGGCGGAAAAGTAGTTTAAATAAAATACTTGACCAAACCGTAAAATTAGGTTATTATATTTATATATAGGCTAAAATATCTGCAAATTGAAAATAAAAAATTGAAAGGCGTGATTTTATGGCAGCAATAAAACAGAATGAACGCGGATTTGTTAAAATTTCAAATACAGTTATAGCAAAGCTTGCAGGCTATGCAACAACTTCCTGTTATGGAGTTGTGGGTATGGCGGCAAAAAGCAGTAAAGACGGAGTTGCAAGACTCCTTAAAATGGAGAATATCGACAAAGGTATAAAAGTTAAGATAGAGGATAATAAAATAAATATTTTCCTCTATATCATAGTTGGCTACGGCGTTAATATCCGAAGCATAGGCGAAACCATTCAGAGCAGTGTTAAGTATCAGGTTGAAAGGGCACTGGGAATGGAAGTCGGAGATATAACCGTTGTCGTTGAAGGCGTCAGAGAATAATCTAAGAGGTGGTTAAATGAAAACAATAAATTCGGAGCTTCTGGCTCTTATGCTGAAATCCGCCTCAAATAATCTTAAGAATAATAAAAAGGCGATAAACGATTTAAATATATTCCCTGTTCCTGACGGTGATACAGGAACAAATATGAGCCTGACATTCGGCGGTGCTTTAAATAGCATTGAGAATGTTGAGGGTAACTGCGGAGAAAGGGTTGCGGCTCTTTCTAAGGCAGCACTCAGAAACGCAAGGGGAAATTCAGGTGTTATTCTGTCCCAGATTATAAGAGGTCTGTCTCTTGGAATAGATAAGGCGGAAGAATTGACAGTTGAGGTTATTAAAAATGCGGTTGTTTCCGCAAGAAAATCTGCCTATGATGCAGTTATGAAACCAACAGAGGGAACGATTCTTACTGTTGTTCGTCAGATTGCCGAATTTGCAGAAGATGTGTACGAAAACTATACCGAGGCTGATGAATTTTTATATGCTCTGGTTGATAAAGGAAATGAGAGCCTTGCCAATACCCCGGAGATGCTCCCTGTTTTGAAACAGGCAGGAGTTGTTGATGCGGGCGGAAAAGGCGTTATGATTATCTTTGAGGGTATGGCTTATGCCCTTAAAAATGGTAAGGTTATAGAAAGTACCGAAGCTGATACAGTTTTGGCTCAGGCGGTTAAAACTGAGACAGAGGTTGATATTAAATTTATGTATTGTACTGAATTTATTATCAATAAAACCGCTGACAGAAAAACAACCCAGTTCTCTGCGGCGATAAAAGATAAGGGTGACTGTATGCTGGTTATCGAGGATGACGAAATTGTTAAAGTGCATATCCACACAAATCATCCGGGTTTTGTTATTGAAGAGGCTATTAAGCTTGGCGAACTGACCAACCTTAAAATTGATAATATGAAATATCAGCACGACGAAAATATTTCACAGGCTGTTGAAACGGAAAAAATTGAGGAAAAACCACAATCTCCTCCTGAAAAATACGGATTTGTTGCCGTTTCAGCAGGGGACGGACTTTCTGAAGTGTTTAAAAGTCTCGGTGCAAACGAAATCGTTGAAGGCGGACAGACAATGAATCCAAGCACTCAGGATATTTTAGATGCAGTTGAAAAGGTTAATGCGGAAAATGTTTTCGTTCTTCCAAACAATAAAAACATAATTCTTGCGGCAGAACAGGTTGATGCTCTGACAGAAAAGAATGTTTTTGTTCTTCCGACAAAAAATGTTCCAATGGGAATTTCTGCAATGATGGGATTTGACGCAGATGCTGAGCCACAGGATAATATGGACGCCATGATGGAAATGGCTGGCGGAGTAACTTGCGGTCAGCTCACATTTGCGGCAAGAGATACAGAGGTTGATGGTGTGGAAATCCACGAGGGTGATATTATGGGACTTTCGCCAAAGGGCATTGAAATTGTCGGCGATGACCTTAAAGCTTGTTCTCTTGAACTTGTTGATGCACTGGTTAACGATGACTCAGCGGTTATCTCTGTGTATTACGGAGCGGATGTCAGTGAGGACGATGCAAATGAGCTTTTAGAAGAGCTTGAAGAAAAATACAGCGACCTTGATGTTGCTCTTTATTATGGCGGTCAGCCCATATACTATTATATAATTTCAGTTGAGTAAAATACAAAGCGGCACAGGAAACTATGCCGCTTAAACTTTATAGGAGGTGATTTTTGTGAAGCTGACTGATAATATTCAGTTTGTTAAAGGTGTTGGCGAGGCTCGTGCCAAAACCTTTGAAAAGCTTGGAATAAAAACAGTTTCAGATTTACTTTATCATCTTCCAAGAGACTATGAGGACAGATCGGAAATAAAAAACATTTGCGACCTGATAGACGGAGAAAATGTCTGTGTCTGCGCAAGACTTACTGCATCCCCTCGTTCATTTAAAAGCAGAAATCGACTTATGGTGACTCAAACCACAGTTTCTGACGGTACAGGGATAATGAAAATCACCTGGTTTAACGCAAAATACATAGAAAATCAGCTTGTTGGCGACCGTGAATTTGTGTTTTTCGGAAATGTGACCTATAAGGGCAGAAATGCAGAAATGGTCAACCCTGTCGTTGAAGTTTTTGATAATAAAGGCAAAAAAACAGGCAGAATTGTGCCGATTTATCCTCTGACGGCAGGACTTACACAGTATACTATCCGAACTGCAGTTGAAAATATTCTTGAAAATCTTGGCGAAAAAATCGAAAACACAGTTCCGCCTGAAATAGCACGAAAATGTGCAGTTATGGATACGGAAACGGCAATGCGTGAAATACACCTGCCCAAAGATTTTGAGGACTTTAAAAGAGCAAAGTATTCTCTTTCCTTTGAGGAACTTCTGGTTATGCAAACGGGAATACAAATGCTCAAAGGCGACAGAGAAAAATATTTTGCGGAAAGCTTTACTGATGTAAAATGCGTTGGCGAGCTTGCAAAATCACTTCCCTTTGAATTGACAGGAGCACAGAAAAGAGTTATAAACGAAATCTGTGCCGATTTGAAAAAGAATGTTCCCATGAACAGGCTTGTTCAGGGGGATGTTGGCTCTGGTAAAACCGTTGTTGCGGCAGCAGCAATGTATGCGGCAGTAAGGTCAGGATTTCAGGCGGCTATGATTGCTCCGACGGAAATCCTTGCCAAACAGCACTATAAGAATTTTGAAAAAATGTTTGAGGGTAAGGGTGTCAGAATTGCCCTTTTAACAGGCGGAAAGAGTAAGGCGAAAACCGAAACACTGGCTCTTATCGAGCAGGGCGGAATAGATATTGTTGTTGGAACTCACGCAGTTTTAACGGAAAATGTAAAATTTAAAAATCTGAATCTTGCTGTGACAGACGAACAACATCGATTCGGCGTAAAACAGAGAGCAACCCTTTCCGAAAAGGGTAAAAATGTTCATACCCTTGTTATGACTGCAACACCAATCCCAAGAACACTTTCCCTGATTTTGTACGGCGATTTGGATGTTTCTGTAATTGATGAGCTTCCCCCCGGCAGAAAAGATGTTAAAACTTATGCTGTGGGCGAGAATATGCGACAGAGAATAAATAATTTTATTATATCAAAGCTGAGCGAGGGACGACAGATATATATAGTCTGCCCACTGGTTGAAGAAAGCGAACTTTTAACGGCAAAAGCTGTAACCGAGTATGCAAAAAGTCTTTCCGAGGGCGTTTTCAGGGACTATAAAATTGATGTTCTCCACGGCAAAATGAAGCCTAAGGAAAAGGACACCGTTATGGAGCGTTTTGCGAGCGGAGAAACGGATATTCTTGTTTCAACGACAGTTATTGAGGTCGGGGTTGATGTTCCCAATGCTTCGGTTATGGTTATCGAGAATGCGGAAAGATTTGGCCTTTCTCAGCTTCACCAGCTCAGAGGGAGAATAAGAAGAGGTGTCCATGAAGCATTTTGTGTCCTGTTTTGTAAGTCGGGCGGTGAGATTGCAAAAGAGCGGATGAAAATTATGCAGGAAACAAATGACGGTTTTAAAATTTCCGAAAAGGATTTAATTTTAAGAGGGCCGGGTGAGTTTTTCGGAGTAAGACAACACGGTCTGCCTGAACTTAAAATTGCAAATCTTGCCGAGGATATGGAAATTCTGAAAATGGCGGGAATGGCGGCAGAAGAAATCCTGAAAGAGGATAAAACCCTCTCGCTTCCCCAAAATAAAAATCTGAAAAAAAGAGTAATGCAACGCTATGAAGAAGTGGGCGGAAAAGGAATTTTAAATTAAGGACTGTCATTTTTGTGACAGTCTTTAATTTAAGTTGTTAAAATATTGACAAGAGGGCAGAAATATTATATAATTTAATGGATAATATGCGGAAGGAAAGAATAAATGAACGACTATCAGAAGAAAATTAGAAACTTTTCTATAATTGCACATATAGACCACGGTAAATCCACCCTTGCAGACCGTCTGCTTGAAAAGACGGGTGTTCTTACCGAGCGCGAAATGCAGGCGCAGATTCTTGATAATATGGAACTTGAAAGGGAGAGAGGGATTACGATTAAAGCCCGTGCCGTTAAGCTTATCCATAAAGCAAACGACGGGGAGGAGTATGTCCTTAACTTAATTGACACTCCCGGCCATGTTGACTTTAACTATGAAGTGTCCCGAAGCCTTGCGGCTTGCGAGGGGGCAATCCTTGTTGTTGATGCGGCGCAAGGGATTGAGGCGCAGACTCTTGCCAATACCTATCTCGCCATTGAACACGATCTCGAACTTGTTCCTGTTATCAATAAAATTGATTTGCCGTCAGCACAGCCAGAGGTTGTCAGACAGGAAATTGAAGATGTTATCGGAATAAATGCGGATAAAGCACCGCTCATTTCTGCTAAAAACGGAATAAATATTGAGGAAGTTTTAGAGAGGATTGTTGAGCTTGTTCCGCCACCTGAGGGTGACTGCCAGAAACCTCTTAAGGCGCTTATTTTTGACTCCTATTATGACAGCTATAAAGGAGTTATCGTTTATGTCAGAATTATTGACGGTAAGCTGACTCCGGGAACAAAGATTAAAATGATGGCAACAGGGGCGACATTTGATGTTGTTGAGGTTGGTTATCTCCACCCAACAGGAATGCTTCCGTCAAACGAGATTAAGGCGGGCGAAGTTGGATTTATCGCCGCAAGCATTAAGAATGTCCGTGATGTCCATGTGGGTGACACGGTTACAACGGTTGAAAATGGCTCAAACGAACCGCTTCCGGGATATAAGGAAGTTAAGCCAATGGTTTATTGCGGAATTTATCCGGCAGACGGAGCGAGATATGATGACCTTCGTGAGGCGCTTGAAAAGCTTCAGTTAAATGATGCATCGCTAAGCTTTGAGGCGGAGACCTCGGTTGCTCTGGGCTTTGGTTTTCGATGCGGATTTTTAGGGCTTCTCCATATGGAAATCATTCAGGAACGCCTTGAAAGAGAGTATAATCTTGACCTTGTAACAACCGCACCAAGCGTTGAATATAAAGTTATTAAGACGGATAAAACCGTTGAAAGTATATCAAACCCGACAAATCTTCCCGAGGCAGGCTCTATTGACTATATGGAAGAACCTATTGTTCACGCGGATATTATGACACCGAGAGAATATGTTGGCAGTATTATGGAACTCTGTCAGGAAAGACGGGGAACATATCTTGATATGGAATACCTTGACGAAAAGAGAGTTACTCTTAAATATGACTTACCGCTTAACGAAATTATCTATGATTTCTTTGACGCGCTTAAGTCCAAAACAAGAGGATATGCGTCCTTTGACTATGAATTTAAAGGTTATCAGAAATCCGATTTGCTTAAGCTTGATATTTTGCTTAACGGAGAAATGGTTGATGCCCTGTCATTTATAGTGCATAAAGAAAAAGCTTATGCAAGAGGCAGACGAATTGCCGAAAAACTGAAAGATGTTATCCCGCGTCAGCTTTTTGAAATACCGATTCAGGCGGCGGTTGGCGGAAAAATTATAGCAAGAGAAACTGTCCGTGCTATGCGTAAGGATGTTTTGGCAAAGTGTTACGGCGGTGATATAACCCGAAAGAAGAAACTTCTTGAAAAGCAAAAAGAGGGTAAAAAGCGTATGCGTCAGGTGGGAACGGTTGAAGTTCCGCAAGAGGCGTTTATGTCAGTATTAAAACTTGATTAAAATTTTAGGAGGATATAGATTATGAAAGTATTGGTTACAGGCGGAGCAGGTTATATAGGAAGTCATACCTGCGTTGAACTTTTGGATGCAGGTTATGAAATTGCGGTTGTTGACAATTTGTCAAACAGCTGTGAGGAGTCCCTTAAAAGAGTTGAGAAAATAACAGGAAAGACATTTAAGTTCTATAAAGAGGACTTGTGTGACATTGATGCTGTTGAGAAAATTTTTAATGATGATAAATTTGATGCAGTTATCCACTTCGCAGGCCTTAAAGCGGTTGGTGAATCCGTTGCGATTCCGCTTTCCTATTACGAAAATAATATTGGAAGCACCCTTAATCTCTGTAAGGTTATGGCAAAGCACGGTTGTAAAAAATTAGTGTTCAGTTCATCTGCAACAGTTTACGGAAATCCGCACACTGTTCCGATTACAGAAGATTTCCCGCTTCATTGTACAAATCCTTACGGCAGAACAAAGCTTATGATTGAAGAAATTCTCCGTGACCTTTATGTTTCGGATAATGAATGGGATATAGCTCTCCTTAGATATTTTAATCCGGTTGGTGCGCATAAGAGCGGACTTATCGGTGAAGACCCGACAGGAATACCGAATAACCTTATGCCGTATATTTCTCAGGTTGCAGTTGGAAAGAGACCGTTCCTCAATGTGTTTGGTGATGACTATGACACTCCTGACGGAACAGGTGTTCGTGACTATATCCATGTTGTTGACCTTTCAATCGGGCATCTTAAGGCGTTAGAGAAGATAAGCAATAAGGTTGGCGTTGTAACATATAACTTAGGAACCGGTTGCGGATACAGCGTTCTGGATATGGTTAAGGCTTTCTCAAAGGCTTGCGGAAGTGATGTTGCATATAAAATTGCACCAAGACGCCCCGGAGATATTGCACAGTGTTATGCTGACCCGAAAAAGGCAAAGGAAGAGCTTGGCTTTGAGGCAACAAAAAATCTTGAGGATATGTGTAACGACACATGGAGATGGCAGAGTAATAACCCTGACGGGTATTCAAAATAAGGTGGATTTATGAGAGATACAGTTGAAATTCTTGGGGTTAAGATTGACAAAGTGACTGAACAGCAGGCACTGGAAAAAGCAAAGAGCTTCTTAAATGGGGAGAAGGTTTCAAAAATATATACCCCAAACCCCGAGATAATAATGAGTGCCAGAGAAGATGCTGAGTTTATGGAAATTTTAAACGATGCAGACCTTTGCACAGCGGACGGAATAGGCGTTGTATACGGGGCGAAAATCCTGGGAACCCCCGTTCCGTGCAGAGTGGCAGGCTTTGACCTTACTTGTAATCTTCTTGATTATATGAAAGATACAGAGGATAGTGTTTTTCTGTTCGGAGCAAAACCCGGCGTGGCAAAAATTGCAAAACAGAAGCTTATGGAGAAGTATCCGGGGCTTAAGGTTGCAGGAACAAATGACGGGTATTTCACGGAAAACGATATTCCGGTCATTATAGATAAAATAAATAATTCAGGGGCAAAGCTTTTGCTTGTTTGCCTTGGAATGAAGAAGCAGGAACAGTGGATTGCTAAGTATCAAAGCGAACTTAAAACAGTTAAGCTTTGTATGGGTGTTGGCGGTACAATAGATGTTTTCGCAGGGGATGTTAAGCGTGCTCCGAAGATATTTATTAAGCTGAATTTAGAGTGGTTCTACAGACTTATGAAGCAACCAAGCAGAATAGGTCGTTTTGTTGCACTTCCAAAGTTTGTTGTTGAAGTGTTTAAGAGTAAGAAGGGAATGAAAAAATAATGGTTTATATTATGCTTGCAGAGGGTTTTGAAGAGGTTGAGGCTTTAGCTTGTTGCGATATTTTAAGACGAGCAGAGATTAAGACATATCTTGCATCAATCGATGGTGATTATGTGACAGGGTCGCATAAAATAACTGTTAAATCCGATATGAGAGCCAATGACATAGATTTTGCAACGGTTGAGGGAGTTGTTCTGCCGGGCGGAATGCCGGGAACTCTTAATCTCCAGAAAAACGAAACTGTTTCAAAGCTTATCAGCTATTGCGTTGAGAATAATAAGCTGATAGGAGCAATCTGTGCAGCACCAATGATTCTTGGTGATATGGGTATTTTGAATAATAAGAAAGCAACCTGTTTCCCGGGTTTTGAGGAGAATCTGACGGGAGCGGAAGTGGTTGATGATTATGTTGTCAGTGACGGAAATATTATAACCGGAAAAGGTGCGGGAGCATCACTTATGTTCGGTGCCGCAATAGCGGATTACTTTAAAGAAGGGGCAGGGAAGAAACTGTTAAAACAGGTTCAGCATCTATGAGCATTGAGAAAGACAAATTAAGAGCAGAATATAAGGAAATAAGAGACGAAATCCCAGCGGGAACACAGGTCCTTAAAAGTGTTGCAATATGGAAATATTTTTTTGACCTTCCTGAATATGAGAATGCAAAAACTGTTATGATTTACAGTGATATAAAAAGCGAGGTAAAGACCAATGTATTTGCGGAACGCCTTTTCTCTGACGGGAAAAGAGTTGTTTATCCGTATACCGATACAGAGAAAAAGGAGATAGTTCCTTATGAAATTGACAGTTCTGCAAGACTAATGGCAGGAGCCTTCGGTATCTTAGAGCCAAATGTTAAGTTGGTTGGCGATGGCTCAGTTAAAGCGATTTCTAAAGATGAGATTGATTTGGTTGTTGTGCCCGGCGTGGTGTTTGATATGTTTGGTGACAGACTTGGCTACGGCGGAGGCTATTATGACCGTTTTTTAAAGGACTTTAAAGGAGTTAAAGCGGGTGTCTCCTATTCGGAATGTGTTTGCTATTCCATACCGAACGAGGATAACGATGTCCGTATGGATTTGCTTATAACGGAAGCGGGATGTGAAAGGTTTGGACAAGCGGAATAAAGGCTATGAGGATATAAAGCGTATAAAGGGAGTCAGATGGCTCCTTCTTTGGGTTATGCTGACTCAGTTTGTCGTGAGAATTGCGACATCAGCTATTGTGAGCTTTATCCCAAAAGGCGGACAATGGTTTGAAAGATACTCAAACTATATCCAGCTTGGAATAGTGACAACCCTGACATTTCTGATTCCCATAATGGTCTATGGTGTAACGGCTTGGCGGAAAACAGAAAGAGCAGATGCGGAGGAAATGCGGTTTAACCGATTTTCGCCAAAGCTCACAGGGCTCATCGTTGTTATGGCTATTTCAGGACAGTTTGTTATGGCTCTTTTGAATTTCCCTATGGCAAAGCTTATCGGTGTTCATAACGGCGGACTGGAACCTCTGTCGCTGGGCGAGGTTGTTGTTGCCCTGATGGTAACGGCAATTCTTCCCGGAGTCTTTGAAGAGTTCTGGATGCGTGGTATTGTTCTTAGCGTGTATGAAAGGCGAAGTACCTTCGTTGCAATTTTCTTCACAACAATAATGTTTGCCCTGCTACACGGCAACCTTGTTAAACTTCCGGGTTTTTTACTTCTCGGATTTATTGCAGCAGTTATAACAATAAGAACAAACTCGGTTTATGCCGCAATGCTTTATCATATCGTTAATAATGCAACGGCAGTTCTTTATGCCTATATTGACGCGAATTACTTAATCGGAGATGTGTTTGCGTGGACATTTTTTGCAGTTATGGTGCCTGTTTTCGTGGCATCTTTGGTATGCTTTATGGTCTTGTCGCCTAAAAGAAAAAGGATTAAATGTAAAAACGAGGGCGCAATGCTACTGAAAAATTTTCTGAGCCTTCCGGTAATTTTATGTCTGATTCTTGTGTATCTAAAGATTAAATTTTATTAAAAGAGGTTAATATGGAAAAGAAAGCGTATTTCCAAAACAGAAAAAAGAATATGGGTATGGCGGTTATCCTTGTGATTGCCGTTTGCTTTCTGTGTATGATTATTGGACTTATGACGGAAATTTTCTGGAACGATACAGAGGATGCAGTTCTGATAGATATTCCAAAAGGTGCTGGGGTTGTGCAGATAGCAAATATTCTGGAGGAGAACGATGTTATTGATTCCCCGCTTGTTTTCAGAATTTACGAAAAAATCTTTGGCGGCGGAGTTTATCATAGCGGGGTTCATAATTTTTCTGTCGGAATGAGCTATGGACAGATTCTTGCCTCCCTTGAAACCTTTATTGTTGACACAGTTACAGTAATGATTCCTGAAGGGTATGAAATAAGGCAGATTGCGCAACTTTTGGAACAAAACGGTGTTTGCACCAAATCCGATTTTTTCGATGCTCAAATGGAAAGCTGTGAAGAATTTGAATTTTTAGCAGATGCAAAGGATAGAGAAAATCCATTGGAGGGCTATTTGTTCCCCGATACCTATGAATTTGAAAGAGGACAGAGTGCAAAAAGTGTTATTAGGACTATGCTTTCCAATTTTGAAAACAAGGTTTATAGTGAGTATAAAAAAAGCGGAACAGACAAAACTCTTGACGAGATTGTTATTATGGCGTCAATCGTCGAGAGAGAGGCGGCGAATGAGAGTGAATGGGGAAAGGTTGCCTCAGTCTTCTATAACCGACTCAAAATAGGAATGAAACTCCAGTCCTGTGCAACTGTTCAGTATATCCTTAAAGAACGCAAGGGTGTCTTGTCCAATGCGGATATAAAAATTGATTCGCCATATAATACTTATATGTACGAAGGACTTCCAATAGGCCCCGTTGCGGCTCCAGGACTTGGAGCGGTAAAAGCGGCTCTTTATCCCGAAGAAACTGATTACTATTACTTTGCGGCAACAAAAGACGGAAGCCGTAATGTTTTCACAAAAACGGGCGAGGAGCATTTAAAAACTGTTAAGGAGCTACAAAAATGAGAGACTGGATAGAGGGCGACAATATAAACTACGATTATATTCTGCGATACATAAGAAATACCTTGCCGCAAAGTGAGGGACTGCTTTTGGAAATGGAGAAATATGCAGAGGAAAACAGCGTGCCAATTTCCCAGCCTGAAAGCATCAGATTTCTTGAGATTATAATAAAAATTGCCAATGCCAAGCGTATCTTGGAGGTGGGGAGTGCCATTGGGTATTCCGCAATAAGAATGAGCAAAGCCGCAGACGGAGAGGTTACAACGATTGAACTTTCCGACGAAATGGCAGACAGGGCAGAGGAAAATATAAAAAGGGCAGGACTTACGGATAAAATACGCCTTATCCGAGGAGATGCAAGAGAGGTTATTCCGCAGATTGAGGGCGAGTTCGACCTTATATTTGTTGATGCGGCAAAAGGACAGTATGCCGAGTTCTTCAGGGAGAGCCAAAGGCTTTTGAGAAAAGGCGGAATATTGGTTTCGGATAATGTTTTGTATAAAGGAATGACCGCAACGGACGAACTTTTAGTGCACAGGAAAATAACTCTTGTAAGACGGCTTCGTTCGTATCTTGAAATGCTTAAGGAGAATACGGATTTTTCAACAGCACTACTCCCAATCGGAGACGGTGTTGCGTTAAGTTTTAAAGAAAAATAAACGGAAAGGACAGAAGAAATGGCGATTAACAGACATACGAACATTGACAAACAGAATATTCTTAAAAACTTTGATTTTGTATTGCTGTTTCTGACTGTTCTTGCGGCGGTTTTTGGAATGGTTATGATAATGAGCGCAACTGTTTCGCCGTTTAAATATGTGTTAGTTCAGGGTTTTGCACTTATATTGGGACTTGTCGCAATATTTTTCCTGATGATTGCGGATTATGAGTATCTTGCGAAAATGAATAAATACCTTTACGGAATTTCAGTTATCTTGTTGGTGCTTGTTTTAATTCCGGGTGTGGGAACGAAAGAAAACGGGGCGAGAAGCTGGTTCCGCTTCGGGAACCTGATAAGCGTTCAGCCGGCGGAATTTGCAAAACTGTTCTTTATAATAACCTTTTCAAAGCACATTTCAAGTACGGGAATGCTCTTAAACCGTCCGAAAAATGTACTGATGCTATGCTTGCATCTTGGTGTGCTGGCAGGACTGATATTGCTCCAGCCTGACTTTGGAACAGCAATGGTTTTCTTCTGTATGGCGTTTGTTATGATATTTGCCGCAGGACTTGCATGGAAATATATTCTGACTCTGTTTGGAATGATTGCAGTTGCAGCACCGCTAGGGTGGTTTTTTGTCCTAAAACCGTATCAAAAGGACAGAATTTTAACCCTTTTCAACCCTGAAGCGGACCCTATGGGATCAGGCTACCATGTGGTTCATTCCAAAATCACAGTTGGTTCAGGGCAATTTTCGGGAACAGGACTTTTTGAGGGAGCGAGTCAGTATAATAACTTTCTTCCGGAAAGACATACGGATTTTATCTTTTCCGTTGTTTGCGAGGAACTGGGATTTATCGGTGCTCTGGCGGTTATAGGTCTGCTTGTTGCAATTATTTTAAGATGTGTTTATATCGGCGTGAATGCGAGAAATGATTTGGGGAAATATATCTGTCTTGGTGTTGCGGCAATGTTTGCGTTCCACCTTATAGAAAATGTCGGAATGTGTATCGGTGTTATGCCGGTAACGGGGATTCCGCTACCGTTTTTCAGCTATGGCGGGTCGTCACTCCTTACAAATCTTGTGGCGATTGGGCTTGTTATGAATGTTAAATATCGAAGTAAGGTTATAAATTTCTGATGAGGGTTTGATAATATGAGAATGAGAAGAAAGAAACACAGAGAAGAGAGAATTGAAAACTGCGGAGAATACCTTGCAGGGAACTATGAGGATTTTCGTGACGACTTTAAAAGTATTTTTGAAAATAAGGATGGAGAAGTCCATATTGAAATAGGTTGTGGAAAGGGAAAATTCATAAGTGAGCTTGCGGAACAAAATCCGCAAATAAATTATATCGCTATTGAAAAGAACCTTGATGTTTTAGTGCTTGCTATGGAAAAGGTTAAGGCGAAAGGACTTAAAAATGTTAAGTTTGTGCCGGGTGATGCTAACTTTTTAAATGATGCAGAGCCAAAAGAAAAGTGCGATCGAATTTACATAAATTTCTGTGACCCGTGGAAGAAAACATATCAGGCAAAAAGACGACTGACCCACGAAAGATTTCTGACGGTTTACAGTAAGATTTTAAAAAGCGGTGGAGAAGTGCATTTTAAAACGGATAATAAAAATCTGTTTGAGTTCTCATTGAATTCCTTTTCGGATTACGGACTAAGGCTTAAAAATATAACCCTTGACTTACACCAGAGTAATTTTGAGGGGAATATTATGACAGAATATGAAACCTTATTCTCCGAACAGGGAATGCCGATTTATCGTTGCGAGGCAATTTTTTAGAAAAATTTATTCATAAAACAAAAAATCCTTCATAGAATTGTACAAAGTATTAAAGTACAAGTATGGAGGAATTTTTTATGGCAGAATACGGCATTTATAGTGACATAGCCAAGCGTTCAGGCGGAGATGTCTATGTTGGAGTTGTTGGCCCTGTCAGAACGGGAAAGTCAACATTTATAAAACGGTTTATGGACTTAATTGTTATCCCCAACATTGAAAATGAATATAAAAGGGCAAGAGCCCTTGATGAACTTCCGCAGAGTGCAGGCGGGAAAATGATTATGACAACTGAGCCGAAATTTATCCCTAACGAAGCGGTTGGGATAAAGATTGGTGATGGTATAAACTTAAAGGTTAGAATGATTGATTGCGTGGGATATATCGTAAACAGCGCAATCGGTCATTTTGAAAATTCTATGCCAAGAATGGTTAAAACACCCTGGTCGGAGGAGCCTGTTCCGTTTGCAGAAGCGGCAGAAACAGGTACGAAAAAAGTTATTGACGAACATTCAACAATCGGGATTGTTGTAACAACAGACGGTTCCGTAACGGAAATTCCGAGGGAGGACTACGAAGATGCTGAAAGCCGAGTAATCAGGGAGCTAAAGGCAATAAATAAGCCATTTGTGGTAGTACTTAACACCTCAAACCCGAACTCGGAACGGGTTATGGAATATAAGGCGGAAATGGAAGAAAAATACGGCGTTTGTGTTCTTCCTCTTAACTGTGCGGAGCTTTCAGCAGGGGATGTCAATATGATTATGGAGAAAATCCTTCTTGAGTTCCCGGTAAAGGAAATCGGAGTTAGCGTACCGTCCTGGATTTCGTCTCTTGATGATAATAACTGGCTCAAAACCCAAATAAGGGATGAAATATTCTCGGCCTCTGAGGGTATTGAAAAAATTTCGGATATGAAACGCTTTGCCAGTTGCCTGAATAGTGTCCCGTGCATCGAAAATGCAACTGTTGAAATGACCGATTTAGGGACAGGTGCTATAAGCGTTAATGCTGTGGTGGGGGATTCGACCTTTTATAAAATCGTTGAGGAAACCACGGGATTTAATATTGAAAACCGCCGTGAGCTCATGGAGATGCTGACAAATCTTTCGGAGATTAAGAAGAAATATGATAAAATCGCAGTAGCACTTGACGAGGTAAATCGGAAAGGCTATGGCATTGTGTCACCGGGAATTGATGAACTGACGCTTCAGGAACCTGAAATTATGAAACAGGGCAGTAAGTTCGGAATCCGTCTCCGTGCCAGTGCCCCCAGTTTGCATCTTATAAGGGCAGATATTGAAACGGAAGTAAATCCTATTGTTGGGACTGAAAAGCAATCGGAGGAGCTTGTTCATTATCTCCTGGAGGAGTTTGAATCAGACCCTATTAAAATATGGGAGTCAAATATTTTCGGTAAGTCGCTTCACGAACTTGTAAATGAAGGACTTTTAACAAAGCTAAACCATATGCCTGATGATGCGAGAATGAAGCTTCAGGAAACACTGCAAAGAATTATAAATGAGGGAAGCGGAGGACTTATCTGCATAATCCTGTAAATAAACCGATATAGAGTTTACGCTCTATATCGGTTTTTTCTTTACAAATGACGGAATATGTGATATAATTGAGCGAGTGACGGAAAGGAGAGATAGGATGTCTGCGTTAATAATATTAGCGATTATTTTATTAAATTGCTCAAAAGCAACTATTCAAAGCAGTTTCAGCCGTAAATATGTCAGAAGTAATAATGAGGGGCTTTTGTTTACAGGGATTTTCTTTTTTACACTCTCAGCATTTTTGGCGTTAATATCGCCAATACAAATGCCCGGAAAAACAGGAATGCTCTTGATATTATCCGGAGCAATTTTAAATGCTGTGTATCAGTTTACATATCTCATATCCTTTAATTCAGGACCCGTATCGCTGACCAGTATTTTTGTTAATTTGAATTTATTTATCCCCGTTGTATTCGGAATTGCCGTGTATAAAGAAAATATAACGGTTTACCACATAATAGGAATGATTTTGCTGGTAACATCTTTGGTTCTTGGTGTTAATAAAGTTGAAAATGGAAAGGGTGTCAGCGGACGATGGCTGTTTTTGACGCTTAGCAGTATGTTATCGGCAGGGCTTTCGGTTGTTGTTCAAAGGATTTACAGAGAAAATGTTGTAAGCGCAAACGGAACGGAATCTAATACATATCTTGTGTTGACGTATTTTATTGCATCAGTAATCCTTTTTGCGATATATTTTATAACCCGAAATAAAGATAAAACTGAAGTGAAACGGTTTAACCCTGCTTTTTTATACTACGGAATGGGGACAGGTGTTGTCCTTGGACTGTATCAGAAAATTTTTATGTATGCTCTGGGCGAGATTGACAGCGTATTCCTTCTCCCGATTCAAGCGGGAATGGTATCTGTTACAATGAGTCTTGTAGGAATAATCTTGTTTAAGGATAAGCTGAGCATTAAACAGAAAATTGGTATATGTGTCGGAATTTTATGTGTTATAGTAATGAATCTGAAATAAAAAAAGGGCGGATGCCCTTTTTTATTTTGCATAATACTCTTCCGCAATATGAACTGAATCCATAGCGTCTCTTCCATAAAAATCTGCGTTAATCATATCGGAATAATCCTGATTCAAAACAGCACCGCCGACCATAACCTTGCAGTTGGGGATTTCCTTGTGTAAAAGTGAAATGGTTTCCTCCATAGCGGGAACCGTGGTGGTCATAAGCGCGCTCAATCCGACCAGAGAACATCCCGTATCCTTTACAGCCTGAAGAATATCAGCAGGAGAAATATCCCTGCCTAAATCGTAAACTTTGAAACCGTAGCTCTGGAGCAGAACTTTCACAATATTTTTCCCAATATCGTGAATATCCCCCTTGACCGTGGCAAGAATAATCTCACCTCTTGTTTCGCCACCGGAATCAGACATCTTTGTTTTAATTTCGTCAAATGCCGCCCCTGCCGCTTCAGCACTCATAAGAAGCTGAGGGAGATATGCCTTCTTCTCTTCAAATGCAATTCCTATTTCGTTTAAAGCAGGAATGATTTTATTGTTGATAATGTCAAGTGGCGTTTCCGTTTTAAGCAAAACTCTTGCAGATGTTACAGCGTCCTCTTTAACACCTTTTATTATTGCACGGTGTAAGTCTGCGGTATTTTCGGATTTGTCAACAGATTTTGGCAATTCCTGAACACTTGAATTGGCATAAGCGATGTATTCTCCGCAAGCGGTATCCATATTATGAAGAACACGGTGTGCGAAGTAAACATCCATCATTCCTGTTGCAAATGGGTTCATAATAGCACAGTCAAGCCCACACTCAAGGCTCTGCGCAAAAAAGGCAGAGTTGATTTTATCACGGCAAGGCAGTCCGAATGAAATATTTGATACACCAAGACTTGTGCAAAGTCCCATTTCCTTAATAAGACGGATTGCTTCCATAGTGACGAGCGCACCCCTTTGGTCAGAAGAAACTGTAAGAGCGAGAGGGTCAACGATTATATCCTTTTTGGAAATTCCGTATTCTTCTGCCCGTCTCATAATTTTTTCAGCAACCTTTGCTCTGCCCTCTGCAGTTTCAGGAATCCCGTTTTCGTCTATGGTAAGAGCGATAACCGCACCGCCGTATTTCTTAACGAGAGGGAAAATCTGACTCATACTCTCCTCTTTACCATTTACGGAATTAACAAGTGGTTTTCCGTTATAAATACGCATAGCCGAATCTAAAGCGAGAGGGTCGTTGGAGTCAAGCTGAAGCGGAAGATTGGTCACTGCAGAAATAGCCTCAACTGCCGATTTAAGCATTTTAGCCTCGTCGATTTCAGGCAGTCCCGTGTTGACATCAAGAATGTGAACACCTGCCTCTTCCTGGCGAAGAGCCTCCCCGATAATGTATGACATATTATTCTCGCGAAGTGCATCCTTAAGCTTTGGTTTTCCTGTCGGGTTAATCCTCTCACCGATTAAGATGGGAGTTTCCCCTATTTCAACGGAATGTGTGTAAGAAGAAACCACGGTTTTTTCTTTAAAGTCAGGTGCAGAGTATGGAATGTTTCGTGTTTTCTCAATCATTGCCCTGATGTAATCAGGAGTCGTTCCGCAACACCCACCAAGAATACAACCGCCAAGCCTTGCAATCTGCTCCATATATTCCGCAAATTGGTTTTCGTCAATGTCATAGGCGGTCTTTTTGTCAACAACAACGGGTAGCCCTGCATTTGGATTGACTATAATCGGGACTGATGCGTTTTCCGTAAACTCGCCGATAATGTCAAGCATTTTATCAGGACCTAAAGAACAGTTCATTCCCAAAGCTGAAACTCCCATACTTTCAAGCATAGCAATCATAGCAGATGGTGTCGCTCCGGTCATAAGTTTTCCGCTTTCATCATATACATTTGTAACAAAAACAGGTAAATCGCAGTTTTCCTTTGCAGCAAGAACCGCCGCTTTGGTTTCGTAACTGTCATTCATAGTTTCAATTAAAATAAGGTCAACACCACATTCTTTGGCAACTTTTATATTGTCAGCAAAAATACTGACCGCATCCTCAAAATCCAAATCACCAAGAGGCTTTAAAAGTCTGCCTGTCGGACCAATATCAAATGCAATAAAGGATTCTTCTCTGCCGTTTATGGCAGTTTTTGCACAGGAAACAGCCGAAGTTATAAGCTCGGCATAGTTATCGTATTTTTCACGATTCACCCCAAAAGTATTGGTTGTTATAATGTTACAACCAGCCTCAAGATACATCTGATGAAGCTTTGTTATCTTGTCAGGATTTTCAATGTTCCATATTTCGGGCGGAGTTCCTGCACAAAGTCCCATTTCCTGAAGAACTGTTCCCGTTCCGCCGTCAAAATAAAGTCGTTTTGATTTGATAAGCTCTGTTAAATTATTCATTTTTAATCCCCATTATCGCCGTTACCGATTTCCCGGGTGACATCAGTAACGAGTTATTTATTGTTATACCCAAAAGCCTGCCCGCATTTAAAAAGCGGAGGAGGTCAGGCTGAATTTCAAGTGGCAAGTCTCCATAGCCGGGACTGAATCTGGGCGAACAGATTTTATCCCCTTTTATAATTTTCTCTGCTTTATCAGCAAGTGCCTCCGCCAGAGATGAGGCGAGAGCATCACAGATGAAATGCTTTGACGGAGAGGATAAAGAGTGTTTGTTTAAAAGTCGGTCAACACCAAGTCCCAAAGTCACAGCAAAGACAAAGCAGGTTTTTGCACCGCTCAGACTTTTTGTAAGCATTTGGCTTTTAAATTTCCCAAAACCACAATCTAAAAAGTCGTCATCGTAGTAACTGACCTGACTTAAAACGGCGGAAAATTTACAATTTGCAGCATCTCTGAGCTCTTTGAGGCATTGCTCAACTAACTCAGGGTTAAAGTCTTTTTCAGCCTGAAGCCGTCTTTTTGTTTCATTTTCGTTTAATATAAGTTCGTCTGCGTTAACAGTGTTATAGGTAATCGGAATCATTTTATTATCTCCGAAAGATTATTCTGAATTGCGGCAGCAACATCGGGTTTGTTCATAGAATAAATATGAACTGCGTTGACACCATTGGCAAAAAGGTCAATTATCTGCTCTGTCGCATAAGCAATCCCCGCCTGCTTCATAGCCTCAGGCTTGTCGCCGTAACGGTCAACAAGGCGAAGAAATCTCTGAGGCAGAGTGTTTCCTGAAATGGAGCAGATTCTTTTAATCTGTGTCGCATTTGTAACAGGCATAATGCCTGCAACAACTGGAATATCAACACCTGTGCGGTATAAGCGATACATAAAATTGTATAAAATATTATTATCGAAAAACATTTGAGTGGTAAGAAATTCGCATCCGCAATCAATCTTTTTCTTGAGATTGTCAATATCTTCAGTACTGTTACGGCTTTCAGGATGATTTTCAGGATAGCAAGCACCGCCAATACAGAATCCACCAAATTCCTTTATTTCTGCCGCAAGCTCGCTTGCATAGTGATAGTCCATTTTTTCGGGAGCACCGTCTTGAGGAATATCTCCACGGAGAGCTAAAATATTCTCGATTTTTTTATCATGAAGCTTTTCAAGCAGAGTATGAATTTGTTCTTTCGTGGAAGAAATACAGCTAAGATGCGCTATGGGAGTAACCCCGAGAGCATTGATTGCCTCAGCAATATCGGCAGTATATTCGGAAGTTCCGCCGCCTGCTCCATATGTAACACTCATAAAACTTGGGTTAAGCTTTGCAATCTCGGTCGCCGCAGACATAACAGTTTCAAAATTTGCACTTGTTTTGGGCGGAAATACCTCAAAAGAAAGGCTCGGTTTTTCACCATTTATTATATCTGTAACTTTCATAAAATCACCTTCTGATAAGTATGTTATTATAAAATTATACTACGGTTTGGATTTTATTGCAAGGATTTTCTCAAACATAATGAAAAACAGAGCGATTTTTTGTAGAATTAGACTATAAAATATTGATTGACATAGGGGAAACAGAGTGATATAATTGAATTAAAGGTTGAGGGAATAAGAGATTGTATATTATGGAAAGAAGGATTTTCAGGTTGAAAAAAATTAAATTTGTTTCGGCTTTTATATTGGCATTAGTAATGGTTTTGACGCTTGCATCTTGTAAAAAGGCGGAAATACCTAACCCAACTCCGCAGTCGGTTATTGATTCGTTTTATACCGCGTGGCAAAACTCAGATGCAGGGAAAATAGTAAGCCTGACTTGTGAGCCTATGTGGGAAGTTGAGGCAAAGAGTGCCAATGTTTCAGTAGATGAGCTTAAAACTGATATGAAGAAAGCCTATGCCGAAGAATCAGGCTCGGAGGTTTACTATAAAATTCTGAATACAACGGAATATAAAGTGACCGATGAGGAATACGAAAATATATATAATTGGGCAAAGGAACGATATAACATAGAAATTGAGGGCTATGCGGTTATCCGTGTTGCTGTTACATATGATAACGGGGAACCTGTTACACAGAATATGGAAGTCATTAAATTTGAAGATAGCTGGTATGCAAGAGATTTGCTTGGAATATAAAGTGCGGAGGTGCATTTGAATGATTAAAGATTTGATTCCATCATCGGGAATGCTTGAGAAAAAGAAATGGCTTATTGCGGGGATTGCGGCAGGAATTGCTATCGCAGCAGCGGTCGTAAGCGTGCTTGTTTATTTCAGCAAAAAAGATAAAGAAGAAACAGAAATCGAGGAAGATTGCTTCGTTGATTAAAGATTATTAAAGTCAGTGCAATCTGAAACGGGCTGTAGCAGAACGCTACAGCCCCTCTTTGAATATGGGGGTTTTTCCGTGAATTTGAAAAAATTTAAAGTAACTTATAATGTTGATATGGTTTTCTGTATTGATGGCACGGGCAGTATGGGTGCTGTTATTGATATGGTTAAAAATAACGCAATTCATCTCTATGAGGATGTTATGGAGTCAATGGCGCTAAAGGGGAAAACGATTGATTCTCTGCGTGTTAAATTGATTGTGTTCAGGGACTACCTTGCTGACGCTCAGAACGCAATGCTTGCCTCTGATTTTTTTACTCTCCCTGTTGAAACGGCAGAGTTTGAGGAATGTGTTAAAAGTATAGAAGCCTTTGGCGGTGGGGACGACCCCGAGGACGGACTTGAAGCGTTAGGCTATGCCATAAAGTCGAAATGGAACACGGAGGGTATGAAAAAGCGACAGGTCGTGGTTGTCTGGACTGACGCCCCGACTCATAGCATTGGAGCAGGAAAGGACGCTCCCAATTACCCAACTAAAATGGCAAAGGATTTCAGTGAACTGACCGCCTGGTGGGGAGACAGTGAAAACGAGGGGTTTATGAATCAGAGTGCAAAGCGACTTCTCTTATTTGCACCTGACGCCGAGCATTGGAATACGATTTCCGATACCTGGGATAATGTTATCCATTTCCCGTCTGTTGCAGGAGCAGGACTTGGAGAATTTGACTATCAGCAAATTATAGATGCAATCTCAAACACGATATAAGGGGCATAGAGTATGGAAATAAACGGATTTAAGCTTAAAGCACCGCTTACCTGTAATAAAAGCGGTTTCTCCAAATGGGGTTTTGCTGAAAAAGACGGGGAGGAAGTTTTTATAAAAGAGTTCCTGTCCCCGATATATCCGATTAACCGTGATGTTTTGTCGGAGGAGCAGATTATGTCCAAAATCAAAATCTGTAAGAATTTTGAGAAGGAAAAGGGCAGACTGTATAGAGCAATAAGCGAATGTTCCAACGGAAATATCGTTCCCGTCTCGGAGTTTTTCAGGTATAAAAGCCATTATTATATCGTGACAGAGAAGATAAATGCAAGACCAATGACCGTTGCTGAGATTGTCAGAATGTCGGACAGTCAGAAACTTATCATAACAAAAATTATTGCATATAGCCTCGGACTTCTGCACAGTAAAGGTATCGTCCACGGCGATATAAAACCCGATAATCTTTTGTTTTCAAAAACACCAAATGGAATTTATACGGCGAAACTTATTGATTTTGACAGTAGCTTTTTTGCGGATAGTGTTCCTCAAAGGGGTGAGGATTTTCAGGGTGACTTGATATATTTTGCACCCGAAAGCTATCTTTATATGGCGGGAGAAGAAACAAAAATAACCCCCAAAGCAGATGTGTTTGCATTGGGAGTTATGCTTCATTTATTATGGAGCGGTGAGCTTCCGCATTTCGATAAAAATGAATATGACTATGTGTTTGAGGCGGTTTTAAGCGGAGAAAAGCCATTGATTTATAAAACAATCCCCCGCCCTGTCGCCGTTATAATCAATCAAATGCTTGATATAGAGCCTGATTCAAGACCGTCGTTGAGTTCTGTTTTTATGGCTCTGGCAAAAATAAAATTCGACTGAAACTATTGACCGGATGCGTATTTTTTTGGAGATACGCCAACGGTTTTTGTGAAAGTCCTGATGAAATTAGCATAATCGTTAAATCCGCATTCAGCGGAGGTTTCGGTTATGCTTTTTCCGTTTTTAAGAAGCTTTTTCGCCTCGGAGATACGCTTTGAAGTCAGGTATTTTATAACGGTTGTGCCAAGACATTTCTTGAAAACAGCACAAAGCTGATTAACGGAAACATAAGAGTTTTCCGCAATGTCAGCAAGATAAATATCCTCACCATAATGAAGGTTTATATATTTGATTGCATCGAAAATAACCTTACTGTTATCCTTTCTCGACGGCTCCCGCTGAGAACTTTCAATAAATTTTCGGTTAATGAAAATGAGAAACTCGGAAATAATACTGCTCTTTAAAATGTCATCACCGAAAAATGTTTCACTTTTAAGCCTGTCTATTAGCGTGAAAATATATTCCTTCTCGGCTTGAGAAAGAGAGAGTTTGTTACAGTTAGGAGTTGTTCTTGCGTAGAAACAATGGGAAAGGTCCGTCTTTTCGGTTGAACTGTCGTAAATGAACGAGGGGTGAATTTGAAAAACATACCTTTCAAAAACCTTGTCCTCTTTAAATGTTATCTTGTGAGGCTCAAATTGATTTATAATAAATATATCCCCGTCGCTGACAGTATAAATATTGTCGTCAATCAAAAAGGTGTCTCCTCCGCTTACACAGAAAAGAACTTCGCAACAATCGTGAACATGGATTGATGTTTCGGGAACACTGTTTTTAGAATAAAAAATACCAAACTTATCCTCGGACAAAGAATGTTTTATAGCCTCGGAGCATTTATCAAATATAATATTCATATTATCACCTGTTATTATTATAACGGATATGAGTGAAATTTGCAAGAAAAAAAGTATAATTTGCAAAGAAATTGCAGATTTTTTGTGATATACTGATAATAGATAATTTATAATTACATATATGGAGACGAAATATGATAAGTATAAAAGTTATTGATAAAGACGGTAAGGAGTTGTTTTTCCAAAAAGGCAAAACGGAGATTGAATGCGTATATGAAGGTGAATTTTCCGAGGGTGATGTTATCCGTGTTGAAACGAATGACGGGGAATATATTGCCGTAAAGCTTGATGAAACGCTAATGGAGAACATAATTTTCGTGCCGAGCCAGAAATTTGTTTATGAGGTACATAAGGAATATAGCGGTATATGTTTTGATGAGAATGCCTTTATGGGTGCGAGCCACAGATTAAAAGCGAGAATTCCAAGCGACGAGGAAATTTACGGGGAGAGAAATATAGCTCTGAATCCTCATGATTTGCAAGGTGCAAAGGGAAGCTATCCTCATGCGTATGCAAACCATGTTACACGGCAAAGCCCTAATTTCATGGAAAGGAATGCTATTAACGGAGTTATCCATCCCGAAGACCATTCTAATTACCCATATAGTAACTGGGCAGGCGGAGCAAGAAACGATTTGGAATTTTTCGTGGACTTTGGAACAGAGGTCGAAATCAGCAAATTGGTGTTCTATTTAAGAGCGGACTTCCCTCACGATTCATACTGGAACAGTATTGAAATCCTAACAGATGACGGCTCGACTGTTAAAGCTGAATTTAAGCCAACGGGAGAGGGACAGGAAGTCGTATTCCCTGAAACAAAAACAACAAAAACAATACATTTAACAAATTTTACACAGCCAATAGAACCTCTTTCCTGGGCAGGTCTTACCCAGATTGAAGTTTTTGGCAAATATATTAAGGAGGATTTAAGTAAAATGGAAATCAGAAGTGCATCAAATCCAAAGGATGTAAAACACTACACAACAGACAGATTGAGAGAGGAATTCCATATCTCAAAACTTTTCACAAAGGACAATATCAGAATGGTATATAGCCATATCGACAGAATTATAACAGCAGGTCTTATGCCTGTATATGCAGAACTTAAGCTTGAAGGCGGAAAAGAGCTTGCAAGTGATTACTTCCTTGAAAGAAGAGAAATGGGTTGTATCAATGTTGGCGGAAAAGGTATCATCACAGTTGACGGAACAGAATATGAAATGAACCCAAGAGACGGTATCTATATCGGTATGGGCAATAAAGAAGTAAGCTTTAAGAGCGTTGATGAGGAAAACCCTGCAAAGTTCTATGTTTCTTCCTGCCCTGCTCACGCATCATATCCAATCGTTAAGATTGATATAACAAAAGCGAAGAAAGTTCCTTGCGGATCAGTTGAGGATTGTAATAAGAGAGTTATCAATCAGTATATCCATCCTGAAGTTATAAAGAGCTGTCAGCTTGCAATGGGACTTACTCAGCTTGAACCTGGTTCAAACTGGAACACAATGCCAAGTCACACTCACGATAGAAGAATGGAAGTTTATATGTATCTTGATATGGGCGAAAACGATGCAGTGTTCCATATGATGGGCGAACCAAACGAAACAAGACATATCATTATGCATAACGAAGAAGCGGTTATTTCTCCAAGCTGGTCAATTCATAGCGGCGTTGGCACAAAGAACTACTCATTTATCTGGGCAATGTGCGGTGAAAATCAGGAATTTACTGATATGGACCACATCGAAACAAAGGATTTGAGATAGGAGGAAGAAATATGTTCAGATTAGACGGAAAAGTTGCACTTGTTACAGGTGCATCATATGGCATCGGATTTGCGATCGCAAAAGGTCTTGCAGATGCAGGTGCTAAAATTGTATTTAATGATATAAACGAAGAATTTTTAAATAAGGGTCTGGAAAACTACAAAGCTGAAGGCATCGATGCTAAAGGCTATGTGTGCGATGTAACTGACGAAGATGCAGTAAATGCAATGGTTAAGGATATTGAGGAAACTGTTGGCGTTATTGATATTCTTGTTAATAACGCAGGCATCATCAAGAGAATCCCAATGCACGAAATGAGTGCCGCTGAATTCAGACAGGTTATCGATGTCGACCTTAACGCACCTTTTATCTGTGCAAAAGCGGTTATTCCGTCAATGATTAAAAAGGGTGGCGGTAAGATAATAAATATCTGTTCAATGATGAGTGAACTTGGAAGGGAAACAGTTTCAGCTTATGCAGCGGCAAAAGGCGGACTCAAAATGCTCACAAGAAACATCTGCTCTGAGTATGGCGAATTTAATATCCAGTGTAACGGTATAGGACCTGGTTATATCGCAACACCGCAGACAGCACCTCTTCGTGAAACACAGCCTGACGGCTCAAGACATCCGTTTGATACATTTATCTGTGCCAAAACTCCTGCAGGAAGATGGCTTAACCCTGAAGAATTGGTTGGCCCGGCAGTATTCCTTGCATCGGAGGCATCAAATGCTGTAAACGGACATATTCTCTATGTTGACGGCGGTATCCTTGCTTATATCGGCAAACAACCTAAATAAGTTTACTGTGGGATAGTCACCCGACTACCTGTAAACTTGTTTTACCGCAAGCAAAATAATATAAAAGAAAAACCTCTCAAACCTTTGTGGTTGAGAGGTTTTTAAGTTGCGAAAGAACGACGAAACTGAGCGAAAAAACAAAAATATATACCTGTTATGTCTGACCAATAAATTAGAATTGGATTACTTGAGATCCTTATCTACTATAACATAAACTCCTTCTTGAATTGCGGAAAATGTTGCGATAGAGCATACAACTATGGAAGCGTATTTCAATTCCACAAAGGATATTGTCAAAGGTAATAAGAACAGGAGGAGTCCCGTTGCTTTGTTCATAATTGTATGCAGGGATATAAACTTTTTTTTAGAAACATATCCCAAAATGATATTACTGATTTTAATAGTCGCAATAACACCGCCCCATATCCACAACCATTGAGGAATATGGATTGCAGGTAATAATCTAATTATAGATACCACTGTAAAAAAGAGGTCGGCAACGGTATCCAGTTGGCTTCCAAACTTGCTGATACTGTTTGTTTTTTTGGCAATTGTACCGTCTATCATATCACTAAAACCGCAGAAGAGATATATTGTATAAAAAGCCATAGAAAATGCAGGGAAGAACAGCAATAAAAAACTGCCGAGGATACGACAACCAGTGAGTATATTTGCAATATGTTTCGCCATCTGATTACCTGTAAATTGAAAAATTTTAGTGTCATTTTGTACCATTTTTCTTTTCTTTCTTTTTTTCTTTATTTTAAAGAATAGTTCTAATTCCATTTGGTTTGCTATCTGTCCCATACTATCTATCGAACTGATTATATCACAATATTCTGTATATTTCAATGATGTAACGGATGTTACTTATATCATTTGCAAAGATGCGATGTTTGCCAATAATATTTGACTAAGCCGACATAATGACCAAAGAAAATATCATTAAAAAAGTCACTTTTGTCAGTAGACAAAAGTGACTTTTCGTTGGTACACCATCACGGACTCGAACCGTGGACACCCTGATTAAGAGTCAGGTGCTCTACCAACTGAGCTAATGGTGCATATACTTGTTTTTCATCAAGCAATAAATATTATACTACGAACTTGTTAGTTTGTCAAGAGAAATTTTTAAAAAAATTAAAAAATTTTAAAGTTTTTGTGTATTTTGAATTTTTCTATTGCATATATTCTTAAAATAGTGTAAAATTAAGGTATAGAAGCGGAGGTTGAGGGTATGCTGATGTTTGCGACAGAAATCGAAAATGAAAATAGTACATACGAAGTCAAGTCGGAAAAACGGAAGAGAAAATGGAACTTTTTCCGTGTTTTACTGGCGCTTGTGCTAGTTGTTTGTGTGTTCTGGCTGATTTTCGGATTTTTAACAAAACCTGATAACTCAAAACCCGTGACATACCGTGAATTGCTTGACAGTAATCCTATAATTACAGAAAATGGTGTTGCTATTATTGTTGATGGGGTTAAGGTTAAGGAGAGTATCTGGAATTACTACTTTATGCAGAATGTCAAAGATTATGTTAGCAGTACAGGTGTTGAACTTTCAGAGATTAACTGGGGTGCAGAGCATGAGAAAGGGACTGTTCTGGAGTTCATTAAATATAATGCTATAAATGATATTCTTGTTAATATCGCCATTACATCAAAGGCTAATGAATGGGGTATCTCGCTGACCGATGAAGATTTAGGGAAACTTACAGAGCTTGACGGTTTGAAAAAGGTGTATGGCGACAGAATTTATGAGGAATATGCCATAGCAGACGAAATGGATTTTGATATTATAAGGAAGAATATCCTTCTTGAGGAGAAGGTCAGAGCGGCTGTCGGTATGGATACTGAAAAATACGCAGACGGTGAAAATCTTACGGAATATGCAGACGGGGAGAGTGCGACAGTTAAGGTTATAGAAATTCCGAAGGAGTATGCGGACACCGGTAAAAGTTATATCAAGCAGGTCAAGGCGAGACTTGAAAAACGGGAAGCTTTTGATAAGCTTTGGAAAGAGACTGTGGCGGAGTTTAATAAGAATCGCCAGATTGGTGAAGATGATAAACCTGATGTTCTTTATGTTTATAAAGATGGGGTTGCAAAATCGTATGAGGAAATGGAGAATGCTGTGCTATCTCTGGAGATTGGCGGAGTGAGTGATGTTGTTGAGACGGACTATTCTTATATGGTTTTAAAGAGAATTGCGGGTTATACCGAGGTGGTTAATATGATTATCTCGGAGTGTGATATAAAGCTTAATAAGGAAATTATTGATAGTACGACAGTTGAACTTTAATGAGGTTATAGGGTCCGTGAGGATTTTATAATAAACCGGGGATACCGGAAAAAAGAAACGGAGGCATTAGTATGACTTACAATGTAATTTGCAAACAAATCGAATTGGCTGACAACACGAAGGAAAAGCTTCTTGCTAAGATTAGGAAGATTGACAAGTTCTTTGGTGAGAACGATGATTGCAAGATAGTTGTTTCACAGCAAAAAGGTGAAATGATTCTTGAAATAACCATTCTCTATAAGGGCTTCTTCATAAGAGCTGAAGCGAGAAATGAAGACCTTTCGTATGCGGCAGACAAGTGCCTTGAAAATCTTGACCGACAAATCAGAAAGAACAAAACACGCCTTGAAAAAAGCATAAAAGGCGGTGGATTTGAAAATTATATTTCTGTTGTTGACGAACCTGAAGCGGTTGTTGAGGAAAAGGAAATTGAGATAATCCGCAGAAAACGCTTTGTTTCAAAACCGATGTCGGCGGAAGAGGCAGTTCTCCAGATGAATATGCTGGGACACGATTTCTTCGTTTTTGCTAATCCTGAAACAATGGAAACCAATATCGTATACAAAAGAAAGGATGGGAAGTACGGCTTGATTGAAGCTGAATAAGAACTATGATTAAAATTGAGGAACTAAGCTATAAAAGCTTTGGTAAGTGTGTTAAATTGACAAACGGTGTTATTGAGTTGATCGTGACACTTGAGGTTGGTCCGAGGATTATCCGTTTTTCAGCGGTTGATGGGGAGAATGTTTTCCTTGAAGACGGTGAAAGAATAATTAACCACGACAATAAAAAAGAAATTTACGCGAAATATTACGGTGATGATTTAAAACCTTGGGCAATCCTCGGCGGTCACAGAATCTGGGCATCTCCTGAAGCGTTGCCGAGAAGCTATGCCCCGGACTATAAGAGCGAATATGAGCCGATTGAAAACGGTATTAAGGTTATTGCTCCTGTTCAGAGATGGACACAGAATCAGCCTGAATTTGAAATAACAATAACGGGTGAAAATGAAGTTAAGGTTGTAAACCGCCTTATTAACCACGGCGCATGGCCCGTTGAATATGCTGTTTGGGCAATAAGCGTGTGCGATGCAGGTTCTGTTGAGGTTGTTCCGCAACCGTCAAGAACAACAGGTCTTTTACACAACCGTGCTCTGACTCTCTGGGACTATACAGATATGTCGGACAAGCGTGTAACCTGGGGCAAAAAATACATAACTCTCCGTCAGGACAGTAATGCAACTCAGCCGTTTAAGTTTGGAATCAATGGCGAGGACGGTTATGCTCTTTGCTTTAACCACGGAAATCTCTTCGTTAAGAAGTATGACACGGTTGTTTGCGGAAACTACCCTGATGGCGGTGCTTCAAGCTTTGAAACATACACAAATCAGTATTTCCTTGAGGTTGAGAGCCTTGGTGAACTTAAAAAGGTTGAAAGCGGGGAAGCTAACGAACACACAGAATACTGGAAGTTGTTCACAAATGTTCCTGTTCCTCAGACGGATGACGAGATTGACGAAATCGTTAAGAAATATGTATAATAAGAAACTAAAAAGACGGCTTGAGCCGTCTCAGACTGTCGAAAAACTTGTTCTACCGCAAGCAAAGATAATATAAAAGAAAAATTGTAGGGACAGGCGATTTCGATTGTCCGCATAAAATAACATTAAAACGGCAAGGGAAACATCAAGTTTTCCTTGCCGTTGCTTGCTTTTCGCAAAATCGTTCTCTACCGTACCATCGTACGCCGACGAAAACGATTTTGCAAAATATATCTGCGTTTTTAGACATCTGACTCAGCGTGTCGATAAAGTCGACACGCTAAAAAGACGGCTTAAGCCGTCTTTTTAGTTTTTTCTGAGTAGCAACAGTTATTGTGCATTTAACTTAAAAAAGGCGCAGAAATCTGCGCCCGAAAAACGCACTTTGTCGCCAAACAAATTTATCATAACAGCAAACCAGTGTACAATAAATAGTGCGTTTTTACCAAAGGTAAAAACACCAGTTTACTATTATTTGAATTTGTTTGGCAGTATTATAATAACATAAAATTTGGAAAATGTAAAGTGTTTTATAAACAAAAAAACACCCGAGGGATTCCTCGGGTGTTTGAATTTTTGGTGCCTTAAGGCGTGGAAATAAACCCCCAGTTCTACTGGGGGAAGATGAAAAGCTTTAGCAATAGAAAAACCTCCATGATATAATAGTAAATGGTTTGGCGACCGCATTACTAAAAATATATCATGGAGGTTTTTAA
>JAZRKP010000014.1:0-1416 GCA_045646365.1 Clostridia bacterium | reverse complement strand
AAGGGGTATGCCGTCTGAGGCGAGCAACTGTCATTTTAAACTAGCTGACTGAAGAATTGTATAACAGATTAATTCACAAAAATCATCAACCCCTCCGCCTCGTACCTCGGCACCTCCCCTTACACAGGGGAGGCTTTATATTCGTTAAATTGGAATTTACTTCTTCAATACTTTCTTGCACCATGTGCGTTTGTTGCATTTAGGACACTTTAAGTGACGAGTTGTTCCTCTGTGCATTGCTGTCATCACTTCTTTATAGGTAGGAACAATTTCGTAACCGCAATTTTGACATTTATAAGCACCTACGCTAATTTCGAGTTTTAATGCGTAATAGCAAGGAATTGCAAACAGTATGCAAATTCCGAGAATTGTGACGAGTTGCCATACTCCTTCGGGTATCAAAAATACCGAAACAGCAAGACCTCCAAGCAAAGCTATCGTACTTATACTCAAAATTATCCACATGGATGACCAAACTGCTTTGTTTTTCTTTTCTAATTCTTTTGCCATATCCAGCAAAAGCTGTTCAGTTTTCTGATTATCATTTTCCATATTGATTCTCTCCCCACTTAATAATTCATTTACACTGATGCCAAGAATATTACAGAGTTCAAGCATTATCGAAGTGTCTGGCATTGCCACGCCACGCTCCCACTTGGATACTGCTTTATCGGTGATGCCCAGTTTTTCTGCCAACTGCATTTGTGTTAAGTTTGCCTTTTTTCTGCACTCGGCAATAAATCTTCCTATTTTTATTTGATTCATAGGTTGCCTCCTTTCGCATTCAGTATAGATAATCAACAAGAAAAAACACACCTACCATTGGTTTAGTGAGGAGTAGTAAACCTATGGTAGAGTGAAAATTGACCGACAAATTCAGATTTATCTGTCTATATGAGTTATTTTATCATGCGGATGCAATATACACAAGAACAGTTCCGGCAGGTCATCCTGCCGGAACAGAAACAGTTTTATGTCAACCCGTCTTTATACTTCACTTTTTGTTATATATATTATGTATTATTAGAATTCCATTATCACTTATACAGTAACATACTTTTATGAATAAATCATGTTGTTATAATATTGTATTTACAGTTGGAAAGCATCTTGTGCTGTAGTATAATAACTGTATCAGGTATTTCTTACGGAGGTTTAACTATATGAACGCAACAGTTGATTTATCCGGCGTACGTCTGGAAACAGACAGACTTATATTGCGAGAATGGCAAGAGACAGACCTTGATGACCTTTTTGAATACGCCAGTGTTGACGGTGTCGGGCAGATGGCGGGCTGGCAGCCCCATAAATCTTTGTCAGACGCACAGTTCGTACTGAAAATGTTTATAGATGGTAAAAAGACATTTGCGCTGGAACTGAAAGAAAACCATAAAGTAATCGGCTCACTTGGACTTG
>JAZRKP010000013.1:0-1196 GCA_045646365.1 Clostridia bacterium | reverse complement strand
GTTGCAATTTCTATCAATTCCGGAACTCCTTGTGCTGCATTCGCTTTGGCTTTAGCATTTGCACCTTTTAAGGATGTTGTATAATCAGAATGTGCATACTCATCAGGGAACTCTGTTCCTATGTAAACCATATCCTTTGTATCCTCTATAACATATGACTAACCTACAAACTGTTTTAAATACGTCTCAATCTCTGTCCATTCTATTGAACGTTTTCCCTTGAATCTCACATCATGAATGAATACTATCTTGTTTCCATTCAAATCTTCTACTACATTTACTTTTCTTTGCATAAAAAATCCTCCTACAAAATGTTATACTTTCATTTTGTAAGAGGATTCTGCATTTGTCATTCCAACCGTGCTTTAATTTTTGACAGCCGAAAAATCGTGACGCGTATTTTTCGGTTATATTCACGCTGCCAGCACCTTATTTAATTGTTTATAATAAGCATATAATCTTCTGGTTCTAGGATTTTCTATGATAATAATCGGCTCCGGTATAATTGCTTTTCTATTTCCACAAATAATTTCATCTATTGGAACCTGAAGCAATTGGCTCAGTGCATACAGATTGTCAACTGTTGGCATATTTAAACCGTTGCACCAGTTATATATTGTTTGTATACTTCCAAGATTTAAGAATTCTTTTATGTCTTTCGGAGTAATCCCACGCTTGTCCATGATTCGATGGAGATTGATTCCTGTTTCTCTAAGGTTGATTGTTGGAAACATATTTTCTCTAAAACCCGCGTCTTCTTCCCGATCTTTTCTTACTTCCACCACCATAATTTTTTGTCAAACTAAAAATCACTCCCAGTGGGAAATATACAAATATAATAAAAAGAATAACTAAAATTGCCATACACCCTATCTCCTTTTCTCTAAAAACATGTTCTTGTTTTGTTATATTCAGAATATCCGAAAAGGTGTGGCATAAATATACCAGCTTTTTTGACAACAAAAAAGGTCCCGACTTTTCAGTCGAGACCGTTATATCATTTCGTCTGCAATTTCCTTTCGTCTTCCGCCGGCTTCAATCTCTGCAGCTGCTTCTTCCGGCTCACCCTTGTCTTCCACTTTCGTTTCCGACTTTCTCTAGGCCGTCCATTCCACGACTCATCGCCGCTTCCTTTCCACTTTCTGACCCCCGCTGTTTCGGCATTCTTTCGTCCGCCTCAGTTTTGGATTCTGACT
>JAZRKP010000012.1:0-5148 GCA_045646365.1 Clostridia bacterium | reverse complement strand
CTCACGCGTTACTCACCCGTCCGCCACTAAACTTAAACTTCAATCAACCGAAGTCTCAATCCATAAAAGTTCCGTTCGACTTGCATGTGTTAGGCACGCCGCCAGCGTTCATCCTGAGCCAGGATCAAACTCTCTAAAAATATTATCTAGACACCTTAAGGTGTTTAAATCATTCTTAGAGCTTAATCGCTCATGATGTCATCTGACATCTTTTTTCTCGTTTATTCGAGAATTACTGCTGTACTTGAAGTACATACTCAAATTAATCTTCAAGGGTTATTTTAATCAATCGTTGTTTAATTTTCAAGGTGCGCTGCGCTCCGTTCTCTCGCGGAGTGCTCGACTAATATACCAAATCCGTCACCATTTGTCAACACCTTTTTTCAATATTTTTTACCCTTGTTCTCAACCGCTCCGTGCGTTTCATATACCCCAATCCCACAATTCCCTTGTCTGTCAACGGGTTTCGGGATTGTTTTGTATTTTTTTCATTTAAAAACATTTTTATTAAATTCTGTTTTGTTCTATTTTCTGTTTTATTTCTTCAAATAATTCTACAATTTTAAATTTAATTACATATTTATTACTGTTGCCCACTATATCAGCTCCGTTTTCAGAAAAAACCACATTCAAATCTTTGTTTTCAGATGCTGCCGGCAAACAAAGAGGCGGAAACATAACACACCACCAGTTTTTTCCTGAACCTTCACCCAATATAACTTTTAATGCAAGATATTCACCTGCAGGCATTGTAAATTCTTCATACTGTCGTGTTGCGAAATATTCTTCTTTTAAACTTATATCCGATTTATATTCCATACCGTTTTCAGCAAGAACTTTATCAGCTGTTTCAATTAATATTTTTTTATACAGATTCAATTTCTCTTCTGCGTTGTTTACATCGACATTTCCCGAAAACATTTCTTTTCCGCACTCAAGCAATGCATCACGGACTTTAAGTTTGACCCTCTGATCTGCTTCACTGTCTGAGTTTGCAATTACATGAAGTCTGATAACATCATTTCTTATCTTTTCACATTCATAACCGAAACTGACTGTTGAAACTATTATCGAAACAATCAAACCGATAATAACCGAAATTTCCGCTTTTCTTTTCATAAATAAAACCGTCCTTCATATGTTGTGATAACATTCTTGGACGGTTTTGATTATTTTATTCGGTTGTTTCCTGAGTCAGACCTCCGATTTCATCTCTCGCCTTGAACACATACCCGTTATAGCTAAGGATATCCATGTGAGAAAGTGCTTCTCCTGTACCCTTTGCCACACAGTTAACTGCATCGTTTGCAACAAAAGTTCTGACACCTGTTTTGCGCTGAATCATTTCATCTATTCCGCGAAGCAATGCACCACCGCCTGTGAGATAAATACCCGATTCACTGATATCTGCAGACAATTCGGGAGGTGTGATTTCAAGCACGGAACGAACCGCTTCGGAAATTGTTTCAAGGTGAGGTCGCATGGCAAGATAAGCTTCCGTTGATGTAACTTCAATACTGACGGGTAAATTGGTTATAAAATGTTTACCTTTTACCGTTAATCCGAGTTCAACATCACGAAGATATGAACATCCTATCTGCTTTTTGATTTGTTCAGCCGTTTTAAGACCGATTATAACATCACGCTCACGGCGTATCTGTCTGGCAATAGCTTCATCCAGCGAATCGCCTGCAATTTTGATTGATTTTGAAACCGATATACACCCCATGGTTATAACTGCAATATCGGTTGTACCTCCGCCTATATCAACAATCATTGCACCGACGGGTCTGTTACTTTTAAGACCTGCTCCGAGTGCTGCTGCAAGAGGTTCTTCAATCAGACACGCTTTAGCTGCACCTGCTGCAGTTACGAGGTCAAGAATTGTTCTTTTTTCAAGACTTGTTGCCATTGAAGGTACACTGACAACAACATTGGGTTTGAACACCATGTTTTTACAAATTCTTGAAAGGATAATTTTAATTATGTGTTTTGTGGCAGTAAAATCCGAAACAACTCCGTTTATCATAGGCTGAACAACTCTTATTGAATCCGGATTCTTTCCCACCATATCCCATGCACGTCTTCCGACTGCAACAAGTTTACCGCTTTCTTTTTCATACGCAGCAACACAAGGCTCAGTCATAACAATTCCCTTACCTTCAACATATGCAACTATAGATTTCGTCCCAAGGTCTATTCCGATATTAACACCAAGCACTGTATCACCGCCTTCCATATAATAATGTATTATTTATTATTTTTGTTTGGTTTTGTTAATGCTACCGCAATACAATATATTTCCTTTGCATCGTGGAGCCAAAGCATTTTAGCGCATTCATTGAGTGTTTCTCCTGTGGTTGAAATGTCATCAACGAGTAAAACGGTTTTACCCCTTACCTCTTCAGGATTGACAACATCATAAACACCTGTCAGGTTTCCTTTTCGAAGATAAAATGAAATATCGTGCTGTTTATCTGTTCCGTAAAGCTTTTTGAGAACACCCGGTTTATATTTTATGCCGGTTATCTTGCTTATTCTCTCCGCAAGCAACGAACATTGATTATAACCTCTGTCTTCAATTGCTTTTTCAGTCATCGGTACTTCGGTTATAAAATCAAAAGTAATATGCGAATACCGTTCTTTGATTGTTTTTGCCATTTCCGATGAGTATGCATCTGCATTCTGCGGATAATTTCTGAATTTAAAGAAGTGTACACCTTTTCTTACGTTGTCAACGAAATAAAACGGTGCACATATTCCGTTATAATACATTTCTGCATTTTTACATGAACAATCGTCTTTTGCTCTGCCGCATTTATGACAGATTGTACCGTTTATTCTCGGAAGTTCTTTTTCACACTGAGAACAAACAAGAGCATCAGACGGAATTACTTCAGTACAATAGGCACATCTTTGAGGAAACACGGATGCAAGAAAATCTTTTATAAATTTTATCATGCTTCTTCACCCAACATGATAAAGCTTTTGAGAGCAGAGTATCTTTTTGCCTTGCTGTTATTGGCAACCATTTTTTCAACGGTTATATGCGAACCGACAAGAACTATAAGTTTTTTTGCTCTTGTTACGGCAGTATATAAAAGATTTCTGTATGCAAGCTGTTCAACAACACCTATAACAGGCATTACTACCGCTTCGAATTCGTTACCCTGACTCTTATGAACGGTTACTGCATATGCATGTTCAAGTTCACTGTTGCCTTCAAACGGATATTCCGCAGTTTTATCGTCAAACCTGACATACATAAGATGTGCGGCAACGTCTATTTTTTCGAGAATACCGATATCTCCATTAAAAACTCCGAGACCTTCTTTATCGGAACTTGTCCACGGAATATTATAATTATTTTTGATCTGCATGAGCTTATCGCCTTCACGGAATATACGCTGACCAAAATTATGTTCACGTTTATGTCTTGCGGGAGGATTTAATGCGCTCTGCAGAATTTTATTGAGATTAACGGTTCCAGCCTCACCTTTTCTCGAGGGACACAAAACCTGTATATCATCAGTAGGCGAATATTTATATGCTTTCGGAAGCCTTGATGAGCAAAGTTCCGAAACAGTTTTTGCCGTTAAAAAAGGAGATGTTCTTTCCATGAAAAAGAAATCTTTATCTGCCCTTGAAAGTTCGGGAGACTCCCCTTTTACAATTTTATGAGCATTGGTAACAATAAGGCTTTCCATTGCCTGCCTGAACACTTCTTTGAGTTCAACAACAGGTAATGCTTTTGAATTAATCATATCATGAAGAACATTACCTGCACCTACAGGAGGAAGCTGATCGGCATCGCCGACCATAACAAGACGGCAACCGATAGGCAATGCATCAAGAAGGCTTGAAAAAAGAACTATATCAACCATTGAAAGTTCATCAACAATTACAGCACCGCAGTTAAGAGGATTACGCTTATTGCGTTGAAAAACAGGTTTGTCGTTTCTGTCCCATTCGACCTCAAGCAGACGGTGAATTGTCTGAGCATCTCTGCCTGTAAGCTCACTCATTCTTTTGGCGGCTCTTCCTGTCGGTGCGGCAAGTTCAACTTCAAGACCCTGACTTTCAAAAACTTTCAAAATTCCTCTTAAAGTTGTTGTCTTTCCCGTACCCGGACCGCCTGTAAGAATAAGAATGCCTCTTTCAACGGCAAGTCTAATGGCAAGTCTTTGCTGTTCATTGTAACATACGCCGCTGATAAGTTCTGTTTTATCTATCTCTCCCTCAATATCTTCAAGACATTTGGGCGCAAAACGTTTCATAAAAAGAACCGTACTTGCGGCTCTTTTTTCTGCGTTATAGATATCGGGCATGAAAATGAATTCCCTGCCGTAAAGTTCATCGGAAACAAGATGCTTTTGCTCAATAAGTTTATCAAGTCTTATTTCAACAGTATCAGCCGAACACCCGAGCAAATCCACACAAGGCGGAATAAGTTTTTCTCTGGGAAGACAGGTATGACCGTTATACAGATTATGTCTTACCGCATAAAGAATACCCGCATCAATTCTGAATTCGTCCGCAGGCTTAACGGGAAGACGCTCCGCAATGGAACACGCCTTATCAAAAGTTATTCCGATTCCTTCCGAGCACAAAAGATATGGATTGTTTTCAACAGTATCCACCGAACGAGAACCGTATACTTTGAATACACGCAGACATTCTGCTGTTGTCATGCCGTATTTTTCAAGAGAAATCAAAGCTTCTCTTTCTGCCGCTCGCCGACGGAATTCTTCGGATATTTCCTTGGCACGGTCTTTAGATATACCTTTTATTTCGGCAAGTCTTTCGGGATGTGTTTCTATAATATAGAAAGTATCTTCTCCGAAGCGTTCAACAATTTTCTGAGCCGTTTTCTCCTTTATGCCTTTTATGATTCCCGAAGAAAGATAAGAAAGCATATCAGCGGCAGTTTCAGGCATTTCACGGCTGCATGCCTCAATTTTCAATTGTTTGCCAAAGGTCTGATGAACACTCCAATATCCCGTAAAAGTAACTTTTTCGCCGCAATACAAATCACCTACATTGCCCGTTGCAGTAAAAAGATCACCGTCGCATGAAAATTCAAGCACGGTGTATCCGTTTTCAATATTTC
Organism: Clostridia bacterium; assembly: GCA_045646365.1. Classification (GTDB taxonomy): domain Bacteria; phylum Bacillota; class Clostridia; order Monoglobales; family Monoglobaceae; genus SIG454. The sequence goes on along the minus strand of JAZRKP010000012.1, from coordinate 38 downwards.
TGTATGTTATGTATTCCACAACACCCGAAACCGTTACC
>JAZRKP010000011.1:0-2429 GCA_045646365.1 Clostridia bacterium | reverse complement strand
AATATGGATATCTATCAGCGAGAAAATTTTGAAGGTATCAGAAAAGAACTCGAAATAATGAACGATAATTTATGCAAGATTGCGAGGCGAAAATAATGGCAACTGTAACTTATGTAAAAGTAAAAAAGCAGTCACCTGCTGCGATGTACGGAGTAATAAATTATTGCAAGAGAGAGGACAAGGTTCGGGATATACAATCGGGCAGAAGAATTGTCAGCGGAATCAATTGCAACGGTGAAAATGCCTTCCGTGAATTTATGACTACCAAAGCGGCTTATGACAAATTGGAAGGTACATATTATTACCACTATGTGCAATCGTTCTCTTACAAGGAAGGAATCACACACGATAAGGCACATGAAATTGCAAGAGAATTTGCGGCAGAAGCTTGGCCAGGACATGAAATATTAGTAGCAACACATCTTGATACAAGAAACCCACACTCGCACTTTGTTATAAACTCTGTAAGTTTTGAAACGGGATATAAGCTGAGGCAAGACACTCATACACTGGAGCATCTCAGGGAGAAAAGTGACAGGATTTGTATGAGTCACGGATACTCGATTATAAAAAACCCTCAAAAGCGTACAAGCTATATCCCCCGTGGAGAATATAGAGCAGCACAACGAGGTAACAGTTGGAAAGCGGTACTGATGCAGAATATCAATCAAGCCATGAAGAAAAGCCGAACTCGTAAAGATTTCGTACAAGAAATGAAGCGGCGCGGTTACGATATGATTTGGACAGATGCAAGAAAATCAATCACATTTATTTGTCCCAACGGAATGAAATGCAGAGACTTCAAATTACACGAACAAAAATATTTAAAAGAGAACTTGGAAAACGAGTTCAAACTCAGAGAGCAATTATCCGAACAACCGTATAAAGATAAGACTGTTTCTCAAAAGCCTGTAAAAGATGACAGGTGGATTATCTTCGGAGACGAACCTAAACCTGAAACAAATAAAGAATCCGCTATAGAGGATGTAACAGGGTGGGAAAAAGAAAGAAGTATTTACTACGGAGATATCCCTGACGATGAATCAGAAGATATCAGTAATAGTAACTTTGAAAGAAAAGCCGAGGAATCATATGCAGAAAATAATTATCGCAATCAGGATGACTTTAGTGGAATTGTCAGCACTGCTCTTCATGGTGCTGCATCGCTTGCTGACATGATAGACTCAGGCAGTGATGATGAGGAAGAAAGAAAAAAGGAACAGGAAGCAAAAATGGCAGGTGGAAATCTTGGAGCATTAGTAGGTATCGGTGCAGGAATTATATCGGCACTTGTACAAAAAGATGAACCTGACGAAGAGCTTATCCGTGAACAAGAGGAAATTGATGAAATGTTAGAAGACGAAATCGAGGATGAAGAATATATCGATTTCATGATGGGAATGTGAGGTGTGAGATTAAAATGGCAAGAAAAGAAAAAGAGCTTTATGTTTATACAGTTAGCATAAAGTGCGTTGGAACCGAAGAAGATTATATGAATTTTCTTCGGGCGGTAGCACAAGAATATCTGACTGAAAATATGATATTAGCCGAGGATGAATTGCACGAAAATTCAGCGTAACTTTGGTTGGGTTTTTAGCTGGATATATTAAATTCTTTGTGATATTGTATGTTGCTGAAAAGGGAGCCGAAATTAACCCTTTCGGGTCCCTCCATAAATAAAACGGAGGTGAAAACAAATGGCAGGATTTATACTATGCAGAAAATCACGAGATGAAGATGCAGAACACGAATCCCTACACATGCAAAGGGACTTAGTAAGAGAATATGTACATAAGGTCGGAGATACCATTATTGATGAAGTTTTAGAGGATAACATAAGCGGAACGCTTTTTGACCGCCCAGGCATTAAAAGAATGTACGAACTGGCAGATGCTAAAATGATTGATACAGTATATGTAAAAGATTTATCAAGACTGAGCCGTGACAGATTCTATACGCTTCTCATCGTAAAGGATATGAAAGAGCGAAATGTAAGGATTGTATCCGTAACGGAAGGAATTGACTCCTTTAACAAAAGCGATGATTTAATCATAGGCTTCAAAGGGTTAATAAACGATAGTTATGTACAGGACTTAATAGTCAAAATTCTATCAGCACTAAGACACAAACAAGAATTTGAAGGAATAGTTATCAATGTGCCGATGGGATACTTAAAGGACAGGTACACCAAAAAAGTTGAGATATGCGAGGAGACGGCAGATATTATCAGAAGAATATATAAGTTTTTTCTGGATGGTCATGGTTCAGAAACAATAGCCAAAATATTTTTTCAAGAAGGTGTTAAAACTCCTGCCTACTATGAACTAAAATTAAAAGGAAAAAGCCTTGGGGATAACAAGCCAAAAGCAGCCTTTGAATATCTGTGGACATATTCGATAGTGCGAAGAGTTCTCACAAATCCATTCTAC
>JAZRKP010000010.1:0-115840 GCA_045646365.1 Clostridia bacterium | reverse complement strand
ACTTTTCGTACTTATTACCGCTTTAATCACTGTGTACTTTTCAAACATCTCTCAAGCAAGCTCTTTGCTTGTTTGTCTTGCTCTCAACAAGAGAGCCTATTTAGTATATCACAGTTTATTCCTCTTGTCAAGTACTTTTTTCAACTTTTTTCAAAAGTTTTTCAAAAACTGCTTTACACCCTGTCCCCCTCAGGCGACAGCTTTACCATATTACCACATTTCTTCCCTCTTGTCAATACCTTTTTTGAAAAAATTTTAAAAAATTTTTCTATTTTTTTGTATTTTTCTTTTTTCTACCTTATATATTATATATAATTACCTCTATTTACTAATTTATTTACATTTTGTTCATAATTTGTTTACATTTATTAAATTTATGCTATTTATTACAGATAATTCTATAATTATTTTCATATTTTTATATAACGTCCGTAATATTTATCTATTTTATACACCTATATTGACTTTACAAGGTCTTTATAGTATAATTTTTATGGTTAGAGGTTTATTTTTAGTTTTCAGAAAGAAGTGACTTAATAAGAAATGAGAAGTTTAATCCTTAATCTTTCAAATATCAATTATCTTATTGGCTTGATTTTTACTGTATTTTATGTGTATCAGATGTTTTTCATTTTGGTACCTTTTATAAAGAAACAGAAAAAATATGATGCCGTTAAAAATCACGCTTATGCGGTTTTGATTTCGGCGAGAAACGAGGAATCCGTTATTGGCAACCTCATTGAAAGTATCAAAAATCAGACATATCCTTCTGAATTGGTTGATATTTATGTTGTTGCTGACAACTGTACAGACAACACTGCCGAAATCGCCAGAGCAGCAGGTGCTACCGTTTTTGAACGAAGCAATGACTTGCTTGTTGGGAAGGGTTATGCTCTTGATTACCTGCTTGACCAGATTGGTTACAGTAAAAAGGATTGCAAATACGACGGTTTTTTTGTTTTTGATGCAGATAATGTGCTTAATAAAAACTACATTGAGGAAATGAACAAAGTTTTCTCAAACGGGCACAGGATTGTTACAGGATACCGAAACTCTAAAAATTATGGTACAAATTGGATTTCTTCAGGGTATTCCCTTTGGTTTATCCGCGAATCCAAATTCTTAAATAACTCCAGAATGCTCTGCAATACCAGTTGTGCAATCGGCGGAACGGGATTCCTGGTAAACCGTGAGGTTCTTTTAAACAGTGGTGGTTGGAAGTTCTTTTTCCTTACCGAAGATATTCAGTTCACTGTTCATAACATTCTTGAGGGAGAGAGCATTGCCTATTGTCACGATGCAATTCTTTACGACGAACAGCCAACTACATTCAAGCAGTCCTGGAAACAAAGAATGCGATGGGCGAAAGGCTTTTTACAGGTTGCAAGGAAATATAATTTCCAGCTTCTCATCGGAAGTCTGACAAAAAGTTTTGCCTGCTATGATATGCTTGTAACCATTGGGCTTGCCTACATTCTTTCCTTCCTTGGAATCCTTGGCAATCTGGCATTTATTATAAGTGCAGCAATTTCAGGGAACAGTCAATATCTGTTTATGTCATTAGAAAGCATTGCTTCTGCTGTTATAAGTCCATATTTTATGATGTTTGTAATCGGTGGAATAACGCTTGCTACTGAATGGAAAAAAATTGTTGCAACACCTATGCAGAAGATTTTATCTCTGTTCACATTCCCGATTTTTATGCTGACATACATCCCGATTTCGGTTGCAGCAGTATTTAAACGGGTTGAATGGGAGCCTATACATCACGACATTTCAAAGACCGTTGAAGAACTCGAACAAGGTTAAAACATAAAAGTACCCGATAACGAATGCTATCGGGTACTTTTTATTGTTAAAATTCAAAATATGATTTATAGATTTCCATAAGGTATTTCGCCTGAATTTTCTTAATTTCAAGCGGAACATTATGGTTGCCCAATTCAAAACTGAAAAGATACTGATAATCAAGCTCTTTAACTCCTCGCTTGACATCCTCCCATTTAACATTACCACCGTCAAACGGCATCATATGAGAATCACATGGGAGTCCAATCATTCCATCGTGTTCACCTTTATTATCGTGAACATGCATAGCCTTAAGATATTCCCCTGCCTGCATAATGAAATCGTATTGATTACCAAATTTTGAAATATTGAGATGCCCCGTATCAAGGCATATACCGATATTTTTTTGATTATCAACCGCCTTACACATTTTGAGCAAATGTCCTGCATCATAATCCCATACACGGCTCAGATTTTCAAGACAGATTGACATATCAGTGCCTTTAATGTAATCAGTCAACTGATTAAGAGCATCAACGCGAACATCAAACCATTGTTCTACTGGGTCCCAGTCTGTTCCGTAATTAGAATAGTGAAGAACTGCCGACTTTACGCCAAGTTCCTGAAAAACATCAAGATTTCTTTTTAAATTTGATATTGCGTATGTATTGTCTATGGATGTTATATCACCTCTGTTCATAAATATAAGGTGTCCCTGAGGAATAGAGAATCCCTCATCGTCAATGAATCTCTTAAATTCCTTAACATCCTTTGTTTTGTTCATAAAATCCATATAATGAATTTCGTTTATTTCTGTCTGATAAAACCCTGTCTCAATATTGGTTTTTACCATTTCATAAGCATCAAGCATAGAATAATATACTGAAGATATACTTGGTTTCACAACAAATCCCCCCTATTTACTAACAATTTTCACCTCTGTGTCCAAAGATCATACTTATAATACACCAAATTTAACTCCGTGTCAATGGTTAATATAAAAAAGTGTTTAAAAAAACACTTTAACCCCCTGCCCCAATCTTGGGGGATTAAGGTGCACTTTTGTGTAATATAGGAAATTACAACATAATAGTAGTAATTTCCTATAAGATAAGAAAGAAATACCACGCACACCGCACATGGTATTTCCATAAAGTATAGCTCTAGTCTTCCGCTTCCGTCAGCATATTTTCAATAAATATACCGTACCCTCTTGTGGGGTCATTGAGGAAAACATGGGTCACAGCACCAACAAGCCGTCCGCTCTGGACTATTGGTGAGCCTGACATACCTCTTACTATACCGCCCGTTTTTTCCAGAAGTTTTTTATCTGTTATTTGTATTACCATACCTTTTGTTATATCCCCCGTGAAAGAGGGAATATCAATAATTTCAATCTCGAATTTTTCCGTCTTTTCTCCTTCTATATTAGCAAGAATATACGCCTTTCCAACTCTCACATCAGCCTTACTGCCGATTTTAATACTCTGTGCTTTTCCACAATCCTCTTCGGACAGTTTCATCGTTCCGAAAATTCCGCAAGCTGTGTTCTCCTTTATTGTGCCTATTAGACGGTCATCGTGGCAGAATACTCCCTGAAGTTCACCCGGAGCACCTTTTTCACCTTTTTTCAAGGCAACAATGGTGGCCTTAGACACTTTCCCATCCTCAATTCCGATAAGTTTCCCTGAAATCGAGTCAGTTATGCCGTGCCCCAACGCCCCGAAACTACCTGATTCGGGTTCGTAATAAGTCAGAGTCCCAATCCCTGTTGCCGCATCCTTTGCCCAGACTCCAAGACGGTATTTCCCGTCAGACGCCAGAACAGGATTAAGTTTTAGCGGTATTTCCGCGTCCCCTCTGACAACCTTTGCCATAACCGCTTTATCCTTTATATCCGACAAAGCGGTGTGTAAATCGTCAACAGATTTGATTTTTTTGCCGTTTATTTCGGTTATCACATCGCCCTTTTTTATTCCGCCAGATTCTGCAGGACTTAATATTTTATTATCTTTTGTCTCAATTTGTGCTGTTTCCGTCACCATTGCACCCTCTGAATTAAGCGTAATCCCAATCCCCTGCCCTGTTATCAAAACCTGATTGGGCTTGGCAAGAACCGGGGTTGTCAGAAGAAGTGCCGTTGCAGTTACCGAAAAAAGCACTTTTTTAAATTGCATTAAATTTCCTCACCTCACCTGCATTTTTTATTAAGCAAACTTATGCTCAACTTTATTATTTACTTAACCAGGTGAATTGATATGTAGTAATTTAATAAAAAAAGACCTGAAACAGGTCCTTTTTTATTAAAATAACTTAAGCGGTAATAATTTTTAGTTGTTCTTATTATCGTCCTTTTTGTTATTCTTTTCCTGGTTATTTTTGTTCTGGTTGTTATTGTTGTTATTGTTGTTATTGTTGTTATTCTTGTTGTTTTTGTTGTCTACCATAATTTTTTCACTCCTTAAACATTTTGTCAATTTTTTCAGAATAAATTTTTTATTCTGTATTTATTATTTCATTATAAAAATTTTTTATTCTGTTTTGTTTCAAAAAAATATTTTTTGCATATTGTGTTATATGGAGGTGTATCAATATGAGATACTATGGAATGTCTAACAATTCAACTACGCCCGTTCCCCAAAATATTGAGGAAAAGCCTGCGGTAACTCCGCAACCACAACCCCAACAACAAGTTCCCGTTCAGAACCGCACATTTAATCGTCCTAACTCAACCTCAGGACTATATAACGGTCAGGCAGCGCAGAATGTTACATCTGTCAGGGAATGGATTGAGGAACAACCGCCTGCTGTTCTTCCGCCCGGCAACGGTGATTTTTCCCCACCAACAATATACGAATATCCGGCAACTCAACGTTCTGCCGTCACTAAACCAGTGCCGCCAACTATGCCTTGCCAGACCGAAACAACTTTTTCAACCCACCTGTGCGGACACATCGGCGATTATGCCTATATTGCCCTCTCTGACGGAATGGAAAAACGAGGTACGGTTGAGTCGGTAGGCAAAGATTTCATAACCTTAAGCGACAGCGGAAACCATATAATGTGCCCTCTTTACGCCATAAGCTCAATAAACATTATAAAGCCACGGCGTTAGTTTTCAAAAACTGAATTTATAGCATCAACAATTTTAAATCTTATTTCGGCGGGAGGAGTTTCTTTTGAAATGAGTCTGTATTCCTCCCCCGAAAGGGAATTTTTGAGCCGCTGCTTTCCTCTCTCGACTGTGACTTTATCAATCACGCACATTGGCGGATACATAACGCACCACCAGTTTTCCCCTTTTCCCTCGCCGATTATTATTCTGACAGCTTTGTATTTCCCTGACGGAAGCATAATACTGTCGTAAAATTTTACAGGAAACGGAAATTCGTCTATAATTATCCTGACGGAATACGAATATCCGCATTTTCTTATTTCATCCTCAGCAATCTGCCTTATATAATCACTGTTTTTCCGCACAAACTGCTCCGCCTGAGTAAGATTTGAGCTTTTATCAAAAACAGTTATCCCCTCTTCAATTATTCTGTCACGGACTCTAAGCTTTAATTCCATATCTGCCTGACTGTTACTGTTTGCAAGAATGTGCAGTCTCAGAATGTTGTCTGCAATATTGTTCTGCATTGTTTTGGCGTATGTAACAACTGAAAATATGAAAATAAATACAAAAATTACAAAACCTGATTTAAAAAAGTTTATTTTTCTCATAAAATCCTCCCGAAAACTGAATTTATACTGATTGTTACCGAAAAAAATTGAGTTTATACCTTGATTTTTAGAACAGTTTGATGTATACTTAATAATGACTTAATGTGTATTGGAGGTCTTTTGTTTGACAAAGAAAAGCATATGTATCCTCTTTGGAGGAGTTTCCTCGGAGCATGATGTTTCTATTATGTCCGTAAGAACAGTTCTTGATAATATAGACAAAGATAAATATGATATAACAACAATAGGTATTACAAAGCAGGGCGAATGGTATCTTTTCGAGGGTGATTTGCCGTCTGCCACTTGGCAGAATGAAGCCCCCTGCAAAGCCGTTATCTCTCCTGACAGAGTGCATAAATGTGTTCTTAAATTTACGGAAAACGGTGTTGAGGAAATTAAGATTGACGCAGTTTACCCCGTTCTTCACGGTAAAAACGGCGAAGACGGAACAATCCAGGGTCTTTGCGCCGTTGCAGGAATCCCCTGTATTGGAAGCGGTGTTATCGGAAGTTCCGTATGTATGGATAAATGTATCGCAAAGGTGCTTTTCAAAAATGCAGGGATTCCCGTTACTGACTGGGTTGAATACCGCAAAGGTGATAAGCTTGACTATGAAGAAATCGAGGCAAAGCTTGGCTATCCCTGTTTTATTAAGCCCCCGAATGCAGGCTCATCTGTCGGAGTTACTAAAGCATATAACCGAAAAGAGCTTGAAGACGGCATAAAGCTTGCCCTTTCTCACGATTATAAGGTTTTAATTGAGGAAGCAATAAATCCCCGTGAAATTGAATGTAGTGTGTGGGGAAATTATGTTCCTTCCGTTGCTGAAAATCCGGGCGAAATTAAGCCTGCGAAAGATTTTTACGATTTTGAGGCAAAGTATGAGGACGAAAATTCCGCACTTATGATTCCGTCACCAATCGACAATGAAACCCGTGATAAAATCAAGGAATACGCCATTTCGGCATATAAGGTTGCCGAGTGTCGCGGATTTTCACGAGTTGACTTCTTTGTTTCCCGTGATGACGGAAAAATATATCTTAACGAAATCAATACTCTCCCAGGCTTTACATCAATCAGTATGTATCCAAAGCTTTGGGGTAATCAGGGAATCTCTATTAAAGAGATCATTTCCCGCCACATTGATTTAGCATTTGAACTTGGAGTTGAGTAAATGGAAAATAACGCAATGATAAAAATTATTACCGTTCAGCAACCGCTCGATGGTGCACCCGGAGATAAGTTTGAGCTTGAAACACAGGGTAAGTTTTCCGAAAGGGACGGTAAGTTTTATATAAAATACGAAGAAAGCGAACTGACCGGATTTAAGAACACATCAACAATGGTGAAAATTTCTCCCGACGCTGTCCTTCTTTCAAGATTTGGGGATGTTGAGAGCAGAATGGAGTTTGAGCTTGGTCAGAAACGGCTCTGCAACTATAATACCCCATATGGTGCAATCCCCGTTGCAACTGAGCTTTTCGAGCTTACCAATAACTTAAATAAATCAGGCGGAAACGCAAAGTTTTCATACTCTCTTGATTTTAACAACGAAAAATTCGCGGTAAATACTCTTGATATTTCCGTCAGAATGAAAGGATAAAATTATGAATATAATCGAAAACATTAAAAACACAATAGGTGATGCGGTTATCTCCGCACTCAATCTCGCAATCGAAAAGGGTGATATCCCAACCCCCGATGAGGCTATTGACTTTGCTTCTCTTTTAAAGCTTGAAATCCCGAAAGACAAGCAACACGGCGACTTCGCCTGCAATATCGCAATGATGCTCGCAAAGCCTCTTAAATCTGCTCCAAGAAAAATCGCAGAGGGTATCGTTGCAAACCTCTCTAAAAGCGATGATATTTTAAAGGTTGAAATCGCAGGGGCAGGCTTTATCAATTTCTACCTTACCAATAACTACCTCTATTCCGTTCTCTCTGCCATTGAAAAAATGGGGACAGACTACGGAAAGATTGATATGGGCAAGGGCAAGAAAGTTATGATTGAGTTTGTAAGTGCCAACCCGACAGGGCCTATGCATATGGGAAATGCCCGTGGCGGAGCACTTGGCGACTGTATGGCAAGCGTTATGGAATATGCAGGCTACGATGTTACCCGTGAATTCTATATCAATGACGCAGGAAACCAGATTGAGAAATTTGGAAAATCATTGGAGGCAAGATATATTCAGGAGCTTTCAGGGGAAGATGCAATCGAATTTCCTGAAGACGGTTACCACGGCGAGGATATTCGTGACCACGCTAAAGAATTTATAAAGCTTAACGGTGACAAATATCTAAACACCTCTTCCGAGGAGAGAAAATCCGCTTTGGTTGATTATGCCCTTGAGAAGAATATTGATTACCTCAAGACAGACCTCGGCAAATACAGAATTTTCTATGATGTTTGGTTCAGAGAAAGTGTTCTTCACGAAAGCGGTGCTGTTAAAGATGCCATAAAGCGTCTTACTGACAACGGCTATACTTATGAAGAAGACGGCGCAATCTGGCTTGACTGTACTAAAATGGGACTTGAAAAGAACGAGGTTCTGGTTCGACAGAACGGAATCCCAACCTATTTCGCCGCAGACATTGCATACCACATCAATAAGCTTGAAACAAGAGGCTTTGACCTTGCCATTGATATTTGGGGCGCAGACCACCACGGCCATGTCGCACGAATGAAAGGTGCTATGGCGGCGGTTGGTATTAACCCTGACAGCCTCGAAGTTGTTTTAATGCAGCTTGTTCGTCTTACCCGTGACGGCGAAGTTGTTCGTATGTCAAAGAGAACAGGAAAGGCAATAACCCTGTCTGACCTCTTAGAAGATGTCAGCATCGATGTTGCAAGATTCTTCTTTAATATGCGTATGGCAGGCAGTCACCTTGACTTTGACCTTGACCTTGCGGTTAAAGAAAGCAGTGAAAACCCTGTTTACTATGTTCAGTATGCCCACGCAAGAATCTGCAGTATCATAAACGCACTTTCAGAAGAAGGCATTAAAGTTGAAGATTTTGCTAATATAAATACAGCACTTTTAACCGAAGAAAGCGAGCTTGAGCTTCTTAAAAAGCTTTGCGAACTTCCTGAGGAAATCCGTCTTGCGGCAATCGGCAGAGAGCCTGCAAGAATTACCAGATATTCAATCGAGCTTGCAACCGCATTCCACTCTTTCTATAACGCCTGCCGAGTTAAGGGCGAAGATAAAGAGCTTACTGCGGCAAGACTCAAACTTTGTGCATCTGTTGGAACAGTTCTCCGTGGCATTCTTAAAATGCTTAAAATTGATGCACCTGAAAAAATGTAAAATCTCTTTTAAACGAGGTGAAAATTATGAAAAAAATAGTTTCCTTACTCCTCGCCCTCGGAATAATTATCTCATCCGTCGGCTATGCGGCAGAGCTTCCTGACGAGCATCCTGCCTCTGCAAGAAGTATTATTGAAAGCGTCGGCTCGCATATGAGTACATTTGGGGTTTACGGTGAATTTACCTCAGAAAAGCTTTACCGTGAAACACTTATCTCAATAGTCGAGAAACACCCTGAGCTTTTTACGGAGGTTATGAAATCTCTCTTATCCTCAGTTGATAAATACGGAGCATATTTCACACCCGACGAAGCAAAGGCTATGCTCGAGGACCTTTCCGACTCAATAACCGGAATCGGCGTTTCCGTTTCCTCAGTTGACGGAAACATAATTATCGGTCAGATTATCCCTAACACTCCTGCAGAGCGTGCTGGACTTCAGGTTGGTGACAGACTGATTTCTGCCAACGGAACAAGCCTTATCGGTATGGATTTAGACACAGCCACAGGTCACATCAAAGGCCCTGTCGGGACAACCGTTAATCTTGTTGTAAATCGTGATAAGGTTGGGGAAATTTCATTCTCTATCGTTCGTGAAGTTATAACAACCGAGCCTGTTACATCGAAAATTTTAGACGAGAAAATCGGTTATATTGAAATAATCTCATTCTCAACAAATACAGCGTTATATGTCAGCTCAGCGTTGGGCGATTTCAGACGAGCAGGTATTAAAGATATTATAATTGATGTCCGAAACAATGCAGGCGGTTATTTATCTGAAGCAGTTGCCGTTGCCGACTTGTTCCTCCCTGCAAAAGCAGTAATAACAAGCGAGGACCACAGAGTTAATATCCTTGATAAGAAATATATTGCAAAAGGTGATGACCCTGGCTATAACATTGTTATTCTTATGAACCAATACTCCGCAAGCGCATCAGAGGTTCTCTCTGCGGCACTCCGTGAAAATAATGCGGCAACCTTAATCGGTGTCAACTCTTACGGAAAAGGTACTGTCCAGACAATGATAGGTCTTGCAAACGGCGGAATGATGAAATATACAACAGCGTTCTATCTCACTCCAACAGGTAAGAATATTGAGGGAATCGGTCTTAAACCCGACATTTATGTTGAAAATACTAAAGAGGAAATTGACCTTTCTCAGTTCACCGCCCTCAAATATAAGCGTACCTATTCCGTTGGAATGTCGGACCCTGAGATTAAAAACGCAAAGGAAATGCTTAAATATTTAGGAGTTTACCACGGCGAGGTTGATGAATACTTTGACGAAAATCTGAAAATTGTGTTAACTGCAATCCAGAAATCAACCAACCATATCGAGCCAAACGGTGTCTTGAATCCTGTTACGCAAATAGAAATTCTTGATATTCTCTGTAACACAAAAATCGAAAAAGACAACCAGATGGACGAAGCAATTAAATTCTTAACAGAGAAATAAAATATCATAAACAAAAAGACGACCTTAAAGGTCGTCTTTTTGTTCGTAACTTCGTTTAGCGACAATCGGCGTTCGTGCGTTTAACTAAAAAAGGCGCAGAAATCTGCGCCCGAAAAACGCACATTTGTCGCGAAACAAAATTGAACCATAATACGAGAGTATCAGGAAAAAGCGTGCGTTTTTACCCAAATAAAAAACTCTCGCTTAATTCATATTCAATTTTGTTTCGCATTATCATTATACCACAACTTTCCTTAATTGTAAATACCCATATAAAAAAATACCGACGGAGAAATCCGTCGGTCTGCGTGTCGATAAAGTCGACACGCTAAGCCAGATGTCTAAAAATGCAGGTATATTTTACGAAATCGTTTTCGTCGGCGTACGAAGGTACTCCAGAGAACGATTTCGTAAAAAGCAAGCAACGGCAAGGAAAACTCGATGTTTCCCTTGCCGTTTTTGTGCTTCTTCATGCGAACAGTCAAAAATTTCTATCCCTGCAAGTTTTCTTTTGTATTATTCTTGCTTGCGGTAGAACAAGTTTTTCGACACTCTGAATTAGTCTTCTTTAGCCATTCTCTTATATACTTCGTATCTGTCGAGAAGGTCTTTTTCTGCCTTATCGAAGAGCTCAACTGCTACTTCAGGATATGCTTTCTTAAGCATTAAGTAACGGTTTTCGCCTTCTAAGAATTCAGCAACTGTGCCTGTTGGCTCTTTTGAATCAAGAGTGAATGGGTTCTTACCTTCAGCCTTGAGTTCAGGATTATATCTCCAGAGGTGCCAGTAACCTGTCTGAACAGCTTTCTTCTCCTCTGCGATTGTGTTAGCCATACCAACCTTAATACCGTGGTTGATACATGGAGCGTAAGCTATAATGAGGGATGGACCCGGATAAGCTTCAGCTTCCTTGATTGCCTTAAATGCCTGATTCATATCAGCACCGAGAGCAATCTGAGCAACATATACATAACCGTATGTTGTTGCAATCATACCGAGGTCTTTCTTCTTAACCTTCATACCAGCAGCTGCGAACTTAGCAACAGCACCTGTTGGTGTAGCCTTTGAAGCCTGACCGCCTGTATTTGAGTAAACCTCTGTATCAACAACGAAGATATTGATGTCTTCGCCTGATGCGATAACATGGTCGAGACCGCCGTAACCAATATCATAAGCCCAGCCGTCACCGCCGAATGCCCAGATAGAACGCTTAACTAAGAAGTCTGTTCTGTCTGCGATTTCCTTAATAGCAGGGTTAGACATATCTTCCTTGCCGATTAAAGCGATGATATCTTTAGCAGCAGCCTTTGAAGCTTCAGCGTCGTTCATACCGTTCATCCAAGCCTTGAAAGCATCAGCAAGCTCAGGAGCAACTGTATCCATAACAGCGTTCATACGGCTGATAAGGTTCTTTCTGATTTTCTTGTTAGCAGCAACCATACCAAGACCGAATTCAGCGTTATCCTCGAAGAGGGAGTTAGCCCAAGCCGGACCCTTGCCTTCAGCATTCTTACAGTATGGCATTGAAGGAGCAGAGCCACCCCAGATTGATGTACAACCTGTTGCGTTTGCAACCATCATTCTGTCACCAAAGAGCTGAGTAATAAGCTTAATATAAGGTGTTTCTCCACAACCAGCACAAGCGCCTGAGAATTCGAGCATTGGTGTTGCGAACTGTGAGTTCTTGAATGTCTTCATTATATCAATGTCAGCCTGCTTTGTTGGGATTGTCATAGCGTAATCCCAGTTAGGAGCCTGAACTTCAGCAACCTCATCGATTGGCTTCATAACGAGAGCCTTTTCCTTTGCAGGACAAACCTGAGCACAAACACCGCAACCAAGACAGTCAAGCGGAGAAACCTGCATTCTGTACTGCATTCCAGCGATACCGTTTGCATTCTTTGTTTCAAAAGCTTCTGGCTTAGAAGCAGCTTCTTCCTCTGTTAAGAGAACAGGACGGATAGCAGCGTGAGGACAAACAAGTGAACACTGGTTACACTGGATACACTTGTCAATATCCCATACAGGAACATTTACGGCAACGCCTCTCTTTTCGTAAGCAGATGTACCTGTTTCAAAAGTACCATCTTCCATTCCGAGGAATGTGCTTACAGGGAGTTTATTACCAGCCTGAGCATTAACAGGTTCAACAATCTTGCTGATAAATTCAGGAACTTCTTTCTTGTTTGTATCAGCGTCAACAGCGTCTTTCCAGGAAGCAGGAACATCAATCTTAACGAGTGCTTCGATTGCACCGTCAACTGCATCACAGTTCATCTTAACAATTTCGTCACCCTTCTTGCCGTATGTCTTCTTGATTGCGCCCTTGATAAGTTCAACAGCTTCATCAAAAGGAATAACATTAGAGAGCTTGAAGAATGCACTCTGTGTAACCATGTTGATTCTGTTCGGGCCGAGACCTACTTTAACAGCAACATCAACAGCGTTAATTGTATAGAATTCGATGTCATTTTCAGCAATGTACTTCTTAACCTTTGCAGGGAGCTTT
This sequence comes from Clostridia bacterium, assembly GCA_045646365.1. Classification (GTDB taxonomy): domain Bacteria; phylum Bacillota; class Clostridia; order Monoglobales; family Monoglobaceae; genus SIG454. Next base: position 103,052 of record JAZRKP010000010.1, on the reverse strand, counting down.
TCATCAAGTTCTTCAGGGCTCCATACGCAGTTTAAGAGGAATGTACCGCCCTTCTTAAGTCCTTCAAGTACATCGTACTGATGAACATAAGCAGGCTTATGACAAGCGATATAGTCAGCCTCGTCGAGGAGGTATGTTGACTTAATCGGCTTTTTACCAAATCTTAAGTGAGACATTGTTACGCCGCCTGATTTCTTTGAGTCATAATCAAAGTAAGCCTGAGCGTAAAGGTCTGTGTTATCACCGATAATCTTGATAGCGTCCTTGTTAGCACCAACAGTACCGTCAGAACCGAATCCCCAGAACTTACAACGAGTTGCACCCTCAGGAGCTGCGTTGATTTTCTCAGGGAGGTCAAGAGAAAGGTTTGTAACATCATCAACGATACCGATTGTGAAGCCGTTCTTTGGCTTATCAGCATCGAGATTGTTGAATACAGCGAGGAGCTGTGTTGGAGTTGTATCCTTTGAACCAAGACCGTAACGACCGCCAACGATTAACGGAGCGTTTTCCTTACCTGTAAAGAGGTTACAGATATCAAGGTATAACGGTTCACCAAGTGAGCCTGGTTCTTTTGTTCTGTCGAGAACAGCAATCTTCTTAACTGTTTCAGGAAGAACATCGAAGAAATATTTTGAAGAGAACGGACGGTAAAGGTGAACTTTAACAACACCAACTTTTCCGCCTCTTGCGTTGATATAATCAACTGTTTCTTCCAAAGCTTCGCAAACAGAGCCCATAGCAACGATAACTTTTTCAGCATCAGGAGCACCGTAGTAATTAAACGGCTTGTACTCTCTGCCTGTAATCTTTGAAATTTCAACCATATAGTCATTTACTATATCAGGAACTGCATCATAGAATTTGTTTGATGCTTCTCTGCCCTGGAAGTAAATATCAGAGTTCTGAGCAGTACCGCGGAGAACAGGGTGTTCTGGGTTTAATGCTCTGTCTTTGAACTCTTTTAAAGCTTCTTTATCGAGGAGCTTTTCGAGGTCTTCGTATTCCATAACTTCAACCTTCTGGATTTCGTGAGAAGTTCTGAAACCATCGAAGAAGTGAAGGAAAGGAACACGGCTCTTTATTGTAGCAAGGTGAGCAAGACCGCCGAGGTCCATAACTTCCTGAACGCTGCCTGATGCCAAAAGGGCAAAACCTGTCTGACGGCAAGCCATAACGTCCTGATGGTCACCGAAAATGTTAAGAGCGTGAGCTGCTAATGCTCTTGCACTAACATGGAAAACTGTCGGGAGAAGTTCACCTGCTATTTTATACATATTAGGAATCATAAGGAGAAGTCCTTGTGATGCTGTAAATGTTGTAGTTAAAGCACCTGCCTGAAGTGAACCGTGAACAGCACCAGCTGCACCAGCTTCAGACTGCATTTCAACAACATCAACTGTTTCGCCAAAAATATTTTTCTGGCCTTTTGCACTCATTTCATCAACAACTTCAGCCATTGTTGAAGAAGGAGTAATCGGGTAGATAGCAGCAACTTCCGTAAACGCATAAGAAGTATACGCAGCGGCGTTGTTACCATCCATTGTCTTAAAATGTTTAGCCATTTTAAAAGCCTCCTTGAAATATATAGTTTATAATTTTTACATAAATTATAGCTTGGTGATTTAACACCACCAAACATTATATCACATATCCTGAAATTTTTCAAATACTTTTTTCAAAAATTTCAACATTTTTTTCAATTTTTTCTGTGCAAGTTATATAGTTTTCAGTTCAGCGAAAATTTCAAACGAACTCGTTATTGATTTCCTTCCTCATAAATTCTGTTAATTCAGCCCCCGAAAAACCTGCTCTCACGCCCAAAAGAGCCTTTGTATATGCCGATTCCGTTGTCATATGAAGCGGAATAACCCCTCCGTTTTCCACCGCATCAAAAACTGATGAATACTGCTCTTCGCCCAGATTTGACGGAGCAACAAAAATCGGAATATTTCTCTTTCTGCATTTATCGGCAAACCACAAAACAGATGCACTGCCGTAGTTTTCGCCGTCTTTATTTCGCTCAACGCAGACCGTCCCTGAATGATATGCCCCGTGAACTACCGCACCAACTCCCCGAAGCTTTATGTTCTTATAGTCAAGACCTGTGTATGGGGAAATTTTCAATACCGACTTCCCTTTTTTCTCAGTCAAATCAACAACCTTACGGACCTCGGAATATCTTTTACATTTACAGAAAAGCGTCTCGTCATCAATCAGAAATTTCTTGTTCTTATCAGAATTTTCAAAATCATCGGAAAAGTTCGGACATTGCATAAGTGTTGCCCCCAGATGAACCCACATTTTCCCGTCTGTGTTTTTGTATGGAACATAAACATTTGGAGCAATTCCGTCCGCAATAAGTTTAACGGCAGTTCCAAAATTCTCATTGGCGTTTGTTCCCTCTTCATTGGGCGGTTTATGTCCCGACACAAGCATTATCGGAATCTCCAAACCCGAAAACACAAAGGAAAAAAGCGATGCTGTATATGCGAGAGAATCCGTTCCGTGCAGAACGATTATTCCTTGATATTTATTTAAATCAAAAGATTTTATATGATTGACAATATTTATCAGTTTATCCGTTGTCATATTTTCGCTCAAGGTCTTTTCTGTTAAACCAGAGTCCTTAAAAACAATCTCTTCTTCAACTCCGAACCTTTCCTTATTACAGTGAAAATTATTCTCAATAACCCTCTTTGCCCGTGATGTGTCAAGACTTCTGCACTCACCCGTCTCAAAAGAGCATATTGTTCCGCCTGTATAAACTGTCAGAATTTCAGCCACGCAACCGCCTCCTTTTCCAATATAATTATACTTTACAATCCCTTTTGTGTCAAGAATTTGACATTCTTTATTTTATGTGTTATCTTTTAAATAACAACATTTCAGAGGTGATTTATTATGAAAGCAGTTATAACAGGTGCATCATCGGGAATAGGTGCGGATATGGCACGGGTTCTTTCGAAAATGGGCTATGACCTTATAATAACCGCCCGTCGTGAGGACAGACTTTTAAAGCTTGCCAAAGAGCTCCCCACCGCCGTTACGGTTATTCCCGTGGACTTATCAATCACAAAAAACTGTCTTGATTTCTATGATAAAATCAAAGGCGAGGACTTTGACCTTGCTATAAACAATGCAGGTTTCGGACTTTTCGGTGATTTTTCCGAAAGTGACCTTGAAACGGAACTTGATATGATTGATTTAAATATTTCCGCAGTACATATTCTCACAAAGAAATTTCTTGAATATTTTGAGGAAAAAGGCAAAGGCGGAATTTTGAATGTTGCCTCCTCAGCAGGGCTTATGCCCGGCGGGCCCCTTATGGCATCCTATTATGCAACAAAAGCATATGTAGTCAGTCTGACCCGAGGAATTTACGAAGAGCTGAGAAAAAGGCAAAGTTCTGTTAAAATCAGTGTCCTCTGCCCCGGTCCCGTTAATACTGAATTTAATTCTGTTGCCGGAGTATCCTTTGCCCTGAAAGGTCTCGACAGTTACAAAACTGCAGAATACGCCATTAAAAAAGCATTGAAGAACAAAACCGTTATTATCCCCGGTTTATCAATTAAACTTGCCTACATTTTAAACAGGCTTGTCCCCTGTAAAATTGCATTGCGTATAGCCTATAATATACAGAAAAAGAAAAACGGCAAAGAGTAAAATTGCACTAAAAAATATTATTTTTTTCGGTATATTTGACATCTGGATTGATAATGAAAATTCTTGCATATTTATAAAGTTTATGATATAATAGTTAAATGAATAATATTATTCCATCCACGGAGGCGGAAAATGAGAAGACGACATATTACCGCATTGGGGATTATTGCCGTAATTATTCTCGGAATTTATTACGCATTATTTGTTCTTGATAGTCCCTTTAACTTTTACAAAAAGATTAAAATTGAAGATTATGCCGAAGAATATATTGCAGAAAACTATCCTGATTTCAAGGCAAAAAATGTTACCGTTTCATACGATAGTGCTTTTCAGCAGTATGTTGCCGACTGCATTGGCGAAGATATGACAATCTCGCTTAATTACAGTGGTTCATTTTTTATGGAATACGATGAGTATTACAATGAGAAATATACCGCTAAAGCCATTCAGTATCAGAACAACGCCGAAGCTGTTATTTCGGAGGCTTTGTCCGCAAGAGGAATCGCTTTCGACAGTGTTTCCGTGTTTGTTGACCTTAACGCATCCGAGAAAAAGGATATTGTTTTTAACGATACAGACATAACAAACGGCAAAATCGAATGTACTGTTACTCTCGTAAGAGACGGCGGTGAAGAAATTATGAACAAGTATGCCCTTGCGGAATATTCAATGTCCGTTGCAGATTGCGTTTATAGTTCAACGGCTGACTTTGCAACCATTTCCGACCTGGAAATTAAATATGATTACGATACATATAAGCTTGCCACCCTTTCCTGGAGTAAGCGTATGAACGATATGTCAATTTACGAAATTGCAAATGAAATTAAATATTAAATTCAAAAACCCTCTTAAAATAGCCTTTTAAGAGGGTTTTTCTATTGACAAATCAGCATTTTAGGTATATAATTGTTGTGTATGTTTTATTATGAATATACTCGAATATCCGAGGTCAGAACACGGCCTCTTTTCAAATAATATCAAAGGAGCTACAGAATGAAAATCGGACTTGTTTTAGAAGGCGGAGCAAGCAGGACAGTCTTTTCCTGCGGTGTTATGGATGTTCTTCTGGAAAATAATATCGTTACGGATTATGTTATCGGAACTTCCGCAGGAATTGCCTACGGAACATCCTATGCCTCCAAACAAATCGGCAGAAACCGTACCGTTGCCGTGAAATATATGTCAGACAAACGCTATATGGGAATGAAGCATCTTTTCAATCCCAAAAATCGTAGCTATTATAATCTTGATTTCGTTTTTGGTGATATTCCCAACAAAGAAGTTCTTTTTGATTTTGAAGAATTTTCCAAGTTTGAGGGTGCCGTTATCGCAACAGTTACCAATTTGAAAACAGGAAAGGTTGAATATATGCCCGTCCCTGCTGACGATAAGGCTTTTACGATTATCCGCGCAAGCTGTGCACTTCCTATAATGTTCAAGCCTATCAAAATAGACGGAGTTAAATATCTTGACGGCGGAATATGCGACCCTATCCCTTATAAAAAGGCTTTAGAGGACGGATGCGACAAAATCATTGTTATTCTTACCCGTGAAGAGGGTTACCGTAAAGATAAAAGCAAATCCGAAAAGCTTGTTAATCTGGCTTATCACAATTATCCCGAATTTATGTCCTCTTTGCATAAACGCCCCGAAATATACAATTCATCCGTTGATGAGCTGAAAAAGCTACAAAGCGAGGGCAGAGCGCTTATTATCCGTCCTGAAAGAATTCAGGGCATAAGCAGAACGGAAAGCAATCCTGAAATTCTCGATAAACTTTATCTTCAGGGAATTGATGTTGGGAACAAGCGTCTTGACGAAATTCTTGACTTTATCGGAAGAAAATAAAATACAAAGGAGCAACAGGTATGTTTTACTATATATCGGGGAAAATTGCCCTTAAAACCGAGAACTTTGCAGTTATTGACGCAAACGGTATCGGCTATAAAATTTTCGCAAGCAAGAACACTCTTGACGAGATTGGCGGAGTTGGTGAAAACGCAAAGCTTTTCACCTTTTTAAACTTCAAATCCGCTTCCGATATAATGGATTTATACGGATTTTCCACCCTTGAGGAGCAGAATCTTTTCGAGATGATTACCTCTGTTTCAAGAATTGGTGCAAAAACCGCCATTTCTCTTTTATCCAATATGTCTCCGTCAAAGTTTGCGCTCTGTGTTGTTACAAACGATTATAAATACATAGCTCAAAAAACTCCGGGGCTTGGTTCAAAGGGTGCTCAGAGGATTGTTTTAGAGCTTAAAGACAAATTCAAGGGAATGGATATTGGCAGTATTGATGCTGATGAGGTTATTTCCCTTCCCGGTGCTGACGAGGATAACGAGGCGGTTTCCGCTTTGGTTGTTTTAGGCTATTCTCCGCAAGAGGCAAAGTCTGCAGTAAACGGACTTACAGGCTCTGTTGAGGATATTGTCAAAGAAGCACTTAAAAAATTGATGAGAGGTTAAAATGGACGAAGAAAACAGAATTGTTACGACCACCGAAACTGTCGGTGATGAAGAAAATGAATATAGCCTACGCCCGAAACGCCTTGACGAATATATTGGTCAGACAAAGGCGAAAGAAAATCTCAAGGTTTTCATTGATGCGGCAAAACACAGAGACGAGTCTTTGGACCATGTTCTTCTCTACGGCCCGCCCGGACTTGGAAAGACCACTCTTTCAACCATTATCGCAAACGAAATGGGCGTTAATATAAGAGTTACATCAGGTCCTGCTATTGAGAAACCCGGTGACCTTGCGGCGCTCCTTACGAACTTATCCGAAAAGGACATCCTTTTTGTTGACGAAATTCACAGATTAAGCCGTAGTGTTGAAGAGATTTTATACCCTGCTATGGAGGACTATGCCTTAGATATTATTATCGGCAAAGGTCCGTCGGCTCGGTCAATCCGTCTTGACCTACCTCATTTTACGCTTATCGGGGCAACCACAAAGGCAGGCGCTCTTACCGCTCCGCTCCGTGACCGATTCGGGGTTATAAGCCGACTTGAAATGTATACAAACGAAGAACTTTCGGAAATTGTTACCCGTTCTGCGGGAATACTTAATATAGAAATTGATACAGACGGTGCAGCAGAGATTGCCTCCCGTTCAAGAGGAACACCGAGAATCGCAAACAGACTTTTAAAACGAGTTCGTGACTTTGCCCAGATTAAAGCAGACGGAGTTATTACACGAACCGTTGCAGACGAAGCTCTTAAGATGCTTGATATTGACTCTTTAGGGCTTGACCGCTCCGACAGAACAATGCTTTTGACTGTTATAAAGCACTATGGCGGAGGTCCTGTCGGTCTTGACACTTTAGCTGCAACAATCGGGGAGGAAAGCGAAACCATTGAGGATGTTTACGAGCCATACCTGATGCAAATCGGCTTTATCAACCGAACACCAAGAGGACGACTGGTTACTCCTCTTGCATACGAACATTTTGGAATCCCATACGGTGAAGAAAGGAAATAGATTATGAATAAAGGAAAATTTTACATTACAACCGCAATTGCGTACACATCAAGAAAACCGCATATCGGTAACACTTATGAAGTGGTTTTAACTGATGCAATAGCAAGATTTAAAAGATATTTAGGCTATGATGTGTTCTTTTTAACAGGAACAGACGAGCATGGTCAGAAAATTCAGGAGCTTGCTGAAAAGGCAGGCATAACACCACAGAAATATGTTGACGGTGTTGCAGGGGAAATCCGTACAATATGGGATTTAATGAACACAAGCTACGACAAATTCATCAGAACAACCGATGATTACCATGTTGACAGTGTTCAGAAAATATTTAAGAAATTATACGACAAGGGTGATATTTACAAAAGCTCTTACGAGGGCTGGTACTGTACTCCTTGCGAATCTTTCTGGACAGACACTCAGTTAGTTGACGGAAAATGCCCTGACTGTGGGAGAGAAGTTCACAAAGAAAACGAGGAAGCTTATTTCTTCAAAATGAGCAAATATCAGGACGCCTTAATGAAACATATTGAGGAAAACCCTGAGTTTATTCAGCCTGAATCCCGTAAAAAGGAAATGGTTAACAACTTCATAAAGCCGGGCATTCAGGATTTATGCGTTTCCCGAAGCAGTTTTGACTGGGGTATCCCTGTCACATTTGACGATAAGCACGTTATTTATGTTTGGATTGACGCTCTCTCCAACTACATTAACGCGCTCGGCTACACACCTGACAAAAAAGGTGAGCTTTACGAAAAATACTGGCCTGCCGATGTTCACATTATCGGTAAGGATATTTTAAGATTCCACACAATATACTGGCCGATTATCCTTATGGCTCTCGGTGAACCGCTTCCGAAACAGATTTTCGGTCATCCGTGGCTTTTAAACGGCACAGACAAGATGAGTAAGTCTTTGGGTAATGTTATTTACGCCGATGATTTGGTTCGTCATTTCGGAGTTGACGCAGTAAGATACTATCTCCTCCGTGAAATGCCGTTTGCTCAGGACGGAACGATAACATACGAAAAGATTATAACATCATTTAACACTGACCTTGCCAACACACTCGGTAACCTTGTTAACCGTACTGCAGCAATGATAAACAAATATTTTGACGGTGTTATTCCTGCATCAAACGCTTCAACCGAGTTTGACGCTGACCTTATCAAGACCTGTGAAGACGCTAAAAACAAGGCAGAAACTCTTATGAACGAGCTTCGTGTTGCAGACGCTCTTGGCGAAGTTATCGGTATCGCAAACAGAGCAAACAAATATATTGACGAAACTATGCCATGGGCACTGGCTAAAGACGAGAGTAAAAAGGATGTTTTGGCTAAGGTTATGTATAATCTTGCTGAATCAATCAGATTTATCGCATCTCTCATTTCTCCGTTTATGCCTGAAACCGGTGAAAAAATCGCAAAGCAGTTAAGCTTTGATAATCTCGAATTTGACTCTCTCACATTCGGAAACCTTAAGGCAGAAACCAAAATCGGCGAAGCTACACCGCTTTTCGCAAGAATTGATGCTGAAAAGAAAATGGCTGAGCTTGAGGCTGAATTTGCTGTTCCTGAAGAGAAAATCGAGATTGAACCTTATGCAGAAAATATTGATTTTGAGAAGTTTTTGGAGCTTGATATAAGAGTTGGTAAAGTTTTGGAATGTGAAAATGTTCCGAAATCCAATAAGCTTTTGAGATTCACTTTAGAGGTCGGCTCTGACACTCGCCAGATTTTGTCTGGTATTGCTAAATACTATAAGCCTGAGGACTTAATCGGCAAAAACCTTCTGTTTATCGCAAATCTCCCACCGAGAAAAATGATGGGATATGAGTCCTGCGGAATGATTCTTTCAGCAGAGCATGACGGAAAACTTGTTGTTACAACAGTTGAAAGCGATATTCAGTCAGGCGCAAAAATCGTATAAAATAAAATAAAATATATATAAAAAATTAAGAAAGCACCGACCACATCCGTGGCGGGGACCGGAGGAATTTTTATGAAAAACAATGCAAAAGATTTAGTTATTTTATCACTTTTCACCGCAATAATCGCCTTGATGACATTTACGCCTCTTGGCTATATTCCGTGGATTGTTAAGATTACGCTTATTCAAATACCCGTTATCGTTGGCTCCGTATTACTCGGGCCGGGAAAAGGCGCGTTTTTAGGATTTGTTTTTGGTTTGACAAGTCTTATCAATAACACCATAAATCCGGGACTTACATCATTTTTGTTTGTACCGTGGTACAGCCTTTCTCCACAGGTTGAAACAAGCTGGCTAAGCCTTGTTATCTGCTTTATGCCGAGAATACTTACGGGAATTTTTCCGTATTATGTGGAGAAATTTTTGAAAAGACGAAGCAAGGCAACAAAGCTTTCTATTGTCTGGATAATCGGTATTGTTTTGTTCCATCTTATAATAAAACTGTTAAAAGGTTATTTGAGCGGAACATCTTATATAATCGCATTCCACCTTGCGCTTATCATTTTCGCTCTTTTGGTGTTTATCCTTACAAAGAGCAAACGCGGGGATATTACTTATGCAGTTACGGGAGCAGTTGGGTCTTTTACCAACACCCTCTTCTTCCTCATCTTTACATGGCTTGTTTTCGGCAAAGGCACTGCGTTTACATCAAGCGGAATTGTCGGCAAATCATTTATGGATTTTCTTATAGGTATTGTAACCATAAACGGATGCCTTGAAATTGTTGCATCTATGTTCTGTGTCAGCGCAATACTTATGGCATTTAAAAAACGCTGAAAACTTTCTAAAAAGACCGATATTTTCGGTCTTTTTTTGTGTGAAATTTTGGTTAAATTTTGCATTTTTCTCTTGTAAGTTATCGCAATTTATGATATAATAAATATGATTAGGTTTTTGTATATATTCAGGAGGCTGACTATGAGTATAAAAAGCATTATTGAAAAATTTATCGGTACTTACAGCGACCGTGAACTTAAAAGAATAAATCCTATTATGGAGCAGGTTTTAGCCCTTGATGAAAAGATGCAATATCTTTCTGATGACGAGCTTAAGGCTATGACTCCCGCCTTTAAAGAACGCCTTAAAAACGGTGAAACCCTTGAGGATATTCTCCCCGAAGCATTTGCCGTTGTCCGTGAGGCTTCGTGGCGAGTTCTGGGAATGAAACATTTCCCCGTTCAGATCATCGGCGGAATTGTTCTTCATCAGGGCAGAATTGCTGAAATGAAAACAGGGGAAGGTAAAACTCTGGTTGCAACCCTCCCTGCATATCTTAACGCCCTTACAGGAAAAGGCGTTCATATCGTTACAGTAAATGATTACCTCGCAAAGCGTGACAGTGAGTGGATGGGTAAGCTTTACACTTTCTTAGGTCTTTCCGTCGGACTCATTATCCACGAAAAGGACAATGCGGAACGCCGAGAGGCTTATGCCGCTGATATTACCTACGGAACAAATAACGAAATGGGCTTTGACTATCTCCGTGACAATATGGTTATTTACAAAGACCGCCGTGTTCAAAGAGGTCACGCTTACGCTATCGTTGACGAAGTCGACAGTATTTTAATCGACGAAGCAAGAACTCCGCTTATTATTTCGGGTGTTGGCGACAAGTCAACAGCACTCTATCAACAGGCGGATATGTTTGCAAGAACTTTAAAATGCAAAAAGGTTGTTGAAACTGACTCAAAAGAGGAGTTTGAAGAGCTTTACAGTGACTATGACTATGTTGTTGACGAAAAGGCAAGAACCGCAACTCTTACTCCGTCTGGTGTTAAAAAGGCAGAGCAGGCGTTTAATCTCGAAAATCTTACCGACCCTGCCAATATGACAATTTCCCACCACATCAATCAGGCAATCAAGGCACACGGAACTATGATTCGTGATATAAACTATGTTGTTAAAGACGGTCAGGTTATCATTGTTGATGAATTTACGGGCAGAATGATGCTTGGCAGACGATACAGTGACGGACTTCATCAGGCGATTGAAGCAAAAGAAGGCGTTAAGGTTGAAAACGAAAGCAAAACTCTTGCAACAATAACTTTCCAGAACTTCTTCCGCCTTTATAATAAACTTTCGGGTATGACTGGTACAGCCCAGACCGAAGAGGACGAATTCCAGGAAATCTATAAGCTTGATGTTGTTGTTATCCCGACAAACAAGCCTCTTTTAAGAGAAGACCTTCCTGACCTTATCTATATGAGCGAAAGGGCTAAATTTAATGCCGTTGTTGAGGAAACAATCAAGGCGCACGAGAAAAATCAGCCTGTCTTAATCGGTACTATCTCAATCGAAAAGTCAGAACAGCTTTCCGCTCTTCTCCGCAAGAGAGGAATTAAGCACAATGTCTTAAACGCAAAACACCACGAAAAGGAAGCCGAAATTGTTGCGCAGGCAGGTCAGCCGGGCGCAGTTACAATCGCAACAAATATGGCGGGGCGTGGAACAGATATTGTTCTTGGCGGTAATGCTGAGTTTATGGCAAAAAGCGAAATGGAGAGAATGGGTTATTCCGAAGAGCTTATTCGTGAAGCGACTTCTTTTGGTGAAACCGACAACGAAGAAATCATTGATGCAAGAAAGACTTTTAAAGAGCTTAACGAAAAATATAAAAACCAGATTGCTCCTGTCCAGAAAGAGGTTTTAGAGGCAGGCGGTCTGTATATTATGGGAACAGAGCGTCACGAAAGCCGACGCATCGACAACCAGCTCCGAGGCAGAAGCGGTCGTCAGGGTGATATTGGTAAATCAAGATTCTACCTCTCCCTTGAAGATGACCTTATGCGACTTTTCGCATCAGATAAAATCGAGCGAATGATGTCTGTTATCGGATTTGAAGAAGATGAAGCGCTTGAAAGCCGTATGGTTACAAATGCAATCGAAACCGCTCAATCCCGTGTTGAGGGTAAGAACTTTAATATCAGAAAACATGTTCTTCAGTATGACGATGTTAATAATCAGCAGAGAGAAATGATTTATACTCAGCGAAACGAAGTTCTTGACGATATGGATATTCGCAGCAGTATAAAGAAAATGATTTCTTCCGTTTTGCTTGACACAATATCCCGTTATTCTGTTGCCGCAGACAATGCGTACGACTGGGATTGGGAGGCACTCCGTGAAGCACTTTCCAATGTTTTTGGCGAGTTTACCGAAAGCGATATGACTTTCGATGATTATACTATTGACCGAATGACCGCTGACAGTCTTGCAGAGCTTTTAACACCTGTTGTTGAGAAAAAATATGCAGAAAAAGAAGAACTCTTCGGCGAGGAAATCCGTGAGGTTGAAAAGGTTATTCTTCTTCGCATGGTTGACTCAAAATGGATGGACCATATCGACAGTATGGAACAACTTCGTCAGGGCATCAACCTCCGGGCTTATGCACAGCGTGACCCGGTTATTGAATATAAGTTTGAGGCTATGGATATGTTTGACGAAATGATTGCTTCAATAAAAGAAGAAACCGTTCGCCACTTGTTCCATATCGTTCCGCAGACAAAGATTGAACGAAAAGAGGTTGCAAAGCCTGTTACTGAAAACCTTGGCGGAGACGGAACAACCCAGAAAAAGCCTGTTGTTAAAAAAGATAAGGTTGGCAGAAACGACCCGTGTCCTTGCGGAAGCGGTAAAAAATTCAAAAACTGTTGTCTTGGCAAAGAGGACTAAAATTATTTTCCAGCATATAAATATTCCGAAAATACTATAAAGGATGTGATAATGTGCCGGAGTGTTAAGAAAATATGCCGGTGGCATATTTTTAACGCAGGATAGGTGGCGGACTGCCACCGACCTATATAAGAAACGCAAAGCGTTTCAACACTAATATCCCGAAAATACTATAAAGGATGTGATTTTGTGATAGAATTCGATGAATACAGATTAAAGCTTTCCGGTATGGAAAAGGCTATTACAGATTTGAGGGATTCACTTTAACATCGAAAAAACTTTAGAGGAAGTCGATGTTTTAGAGAAATCCACTGCTGATGCTGATTTCTATTCTGATATGGAAAAGGCAGGCAAAATACTGCAAAAAATAAAGGGACTTAAAAACAAGATTGAGCGGTTTAACACTTTAGTAAACACCCGTGATGACCTTTTGACCCTTATCGAGCTTGCAGTTGAAGAAAACGACGAGAGTGTTCTCCCAGAAATCAAAGACGGCTACAAAACTCTCTCAAAAGATTTCGAGGAAATGACTCTTGAAACACTTTTCACAGGCAGATACGATAAAAACAACGCAATCCTCACTCTCCACAGTGGTGCTGGCGGAACAGAGGCTCAGGATTGGTGTGAGATGCTTTTCAGAATGTATACGATGTGGGCAGAGCGTCGTGGTTTCAAGATTTCCACCCTTGACCTTTTAGAGGGTGACGAAGCGGGAATTAAAAGTGTTACATTCCAGATTGACGGTCTTAATGCTTACGGCTATGCAAAATGCGAAAAAGGGGTTCACAGACTTGTCAGAATTTCTCCTTTTGATTCGTCAGGCAGACGGCACACTTCTTTTGCATCCCTTGATGTTATGCCCGAAATTGATGATGATATTGAAATTGATATTCGTGATGAAGACCTGAAAGTGGATACTTACCGTGCAAGCGGTGCGGGCGGTCAGCATGTCAATAAGACCGAGTCCGCTATCCGTATCACACATATTCCGACAGGTGTTATAGTAGCCTGCCAGAACGAGCGTTCACAGCACAAAAACCGTGCAACAGCTATGAAAATGCTTAAATCAAAGCTTGTTGAGATTGCGGAGCGTGAACAAAAGGAAAAAATTGAGGATTTAAAGGGCGTTCAAAAGGAAATCGGCTGGGGAAGCCAGATTCGTTCCTATGTGTTCCACCCATACAGTATGGTCAAGGACCACAGAACGAGTTTTGAAACGGGTAACACAGGCTCTGTTATGGACGGTGACCTTGACGGATTTATAAACGCCTACTTAACCGCTCTTTCAAGGGGCGAATTAAATCAGAACGGCTAAAAAGAAAGGCGGAAAATTATGTTTGATAAATTATCTTTTATAGAACAACAACATGAAGAGCTTGCAAAGAAAATCAGTGACCCTGAGGTTATGGCGGATATGCCTGCCTGGCAGAAGCTTTGTAAGGAACATTCCGATATGACTCCTATTGTTGAAAAATACAAGGAATATAAAGCTAACAAGGCAACGATTGATGATTCCTTTGAAATGATGAACGACCCTGAAACCGATAAGGATTTCAAGGAAATGCTTCAGGAGGAAATCAAAACTGCCAAAGAAAATATAATCAGAATCGAAGAAGAGCTTAAAGTCCTTCTTCTTCCTAAAGACCCCAATGACGATAAGAATGTTATTATCGAAATCCGTGGCGGAGCCGGCGGTGACGAAGCGGCACTTTTCGCAGGGGACTTATACCGTATGTATACAATGTTCGCAGAGTCCAATCGTTGGAAAGTTGAAGTTATGAATATGAACGAAATCGGAATCGGCGGTTTCAAGGAAATTTCATTTATGGTTGAAGGACAGGGCGCATACAGCCGTCTTAAGTTTGAAAGCGGTGTTCACAGAGTTCAGCGTGTTCCTGAAACTGAATCTCAGGGCAGAATCCAGACCTCAACTGCAACTGTTGCGGTTCTTCCTGAAGCTGAAGAAGTTGACTTTGAGATTAACCCTGCAGATTTGCAGATTGATACATTCCGTGCAAGCGGTGCGGGCGGTCAGCATATTAACAAAACTGAATCCGCAATCCGTATTACTCATATTCCGACAGGGGTAATTGTTGAGTGTCAGGATGAGCGTTCACAGCACAAAAACAAGGATAAAGCGCTTAAGGTTCTCCGTTCAAGACTCTATGAGGCAGAGCTTGAGAAACAACAGAAACAGATTGCTGCAGACAGAAAGAGTCAGGTCGGAACAGGTGACCGAAGCGAGCGAATCAGAACCTATAACTATCCTCAGGGCCGTGTTACTGACCACAGAATCGGGCTTACTCTTCACCGTCTTGACGCAATTATGAACGGTGACTTAAACGAACTTATTGATGCACTTATCACTACTGACCAGAGTGAAAAATTAAAGATGCAACAGGAAGACTAATATTTATGGATACGAAATTATTCACCACCTCTGCCGCTGATTTGCAAAAAGCGGCAGAGCTTTTAAAAGATGGAAAGCGTGTTGTTTTCCCGACCGAAACAGTATATGGATTAGGTGCAAACGCCCTTGACACCGATGCTGTTAAGTCAATTTTCGAGGCAAAGGGCAGACCCTCTGACAATCCCTTAATAGTCCATATTGCAAAGCTTTCTCAGCTTAACGACCTTACAGATGAAGTTCCCGAAAAAGCAAAGGCATTGATTGACAATTTCTGGCCCGGTCCTCTCACTATTATCTTAAAAAGAAAAGATAATATCCCTGATTCCGTTACAGCAGGACTTAATACTGTTGGAATCCGTATGCCTGAAAGCCCCGTTGCAAGGGAGCTTATTTACCTTTCAGGTGTCCCTGTTGCGGCTCCGAGTGCAAATATTTCAGGTCGCCCCAGTCCAACTGACGCTAAATATGTTATTGAGGATATGATGGGGAGAGTTGAGGGGATAATCGACGGGGGAAACTGCTCCGTCGGCGTCGAATCCACAGTTATTGATATGACGGGCGAAATCCCGACTATTCTTCGTCCGGGCGGAGTTACTGCAGAGGAAATCGCAGAGGTTATCGGTGATGTTATCGGTGGAAAAGAGAAAACCGAAGATAAGGAAACACCAAAATCCCCCGGTATGAAATATACCCATTACGCCCCGAAAGCACCCGTCAGGATTCTTCGGGGAACTGTTGCAGAGGTTGCGAATTTTCTAAACTCAAGACCTTGCAAATGCGGTATTCTGACTTTTGACGAAATCAATCTTGATACCAACGCCGAAATAATCTCTCTGGGAAGTATAAAAAATCCCAATGAGTGCGCAAGAAATCTTTTCCGCTCTTTAAGGGATATGGACAAGCTTGATGTCTGTGAAATTTATGCCCCTGAAATCGGTACAGACGGACTTTGGGCGGCGGTTAAAAACCGCTTATATAAAGCGGCAGGCGGTAAAATAATTAACGCCACCGATAAGGAAATCGTTTTTGTCTGCACAGGGAACACTTGCCGAAGTCCTATGGCGGAGGGTATTTTCAATAACCTTCCCAATAAGGGATATTTTTCGACCTCGGCAGGGATTTATGCGTCAGACGGGAACAAGGCTTCCGAAAATGCAGTAAACACGCTTGCCGAATTGAAGGTTGACATAAAGAATCATCACGCAAGAGTGCTTACCCCTGAAATTCTGCACTATTCCCACCTTGTTCTTACTATGACAAAAAATCATAAGGATGCCATCACAACGGCTTTCCCCGAATTTTCAAATAAGGTGAAAACACTTGCCGAAGCGGTATCCGAAAACAAGGACATTTCCGACCCCTATGGCGGAGATATGGCAGTTTATCGTCTGTGCGCAGATGAAATTATGAAATATATTAAGGAAATTTATAAAAATTTATAAATATGATAAGCTATGAAAAAATGACAATGACTCACATCAGTGCAGTTGCCGAAATCGAGGGACTGTGTTTTTCGGGAAGATTCGGTGAAGCAACCTTTCTTCGTGAGCTTGAAAACAAAATTGCATATTATGTTGTTGCCGTAAGTGATGGAAAAGTTTCGGGTTACGGCGGTCTTTGGAATATCTGCGGTGAGGCGGATATTACCGATATAGCAACCCACCCCGATTTTCGCCGTCAGGGGATTGGCGAGGGGATTTTGAAATCCCTTATCGGATTTTGCCGTGAAAACGGATGCACAAAAATCAATCTTGAGGTAAGAGAGAGCAACCTCCCTGCTCAGAAGCTCTACGAGAAAAACGGATTTATCCGTGACGGTGAGCGAAAAAATTACTATGAAAACAGAGAAACGGCTATTCTTATGAGCCTTACCCTTTAAATCTGAAAGGAGCGAGAAACTTGGTTTTTTCAAGTCTGTTGTCTTTAGGACTGTTTCTGCCCATAACTTTAGGGCTGTACTTTTTAAGTAAAAATATCACATGGAGAAACATTATTCTTTTAATCGCTTCTCTGATTTTCTATGCCTGGGGCGAGCCGATTTTAGTCCTCAATATGCTTTTCAGCGCATTTGTCGGCTACATAACAAGTTTCGGTATTGAGAAATGGCGTGGAAAAATGGGGGCAAAAATCTGCCTTATTACGGCTATCGTCATTGATATTGGCTTACTCGGTGTTTTCAAGTATTCTGGCTTTTTCGTTTCCAATATAAATGCGATTTTCAAAACTGGAATTAAATTTGGCGGACTTGCTCTTCCTTTAGGTATTTCGTTTTACACTTTCCAGATTTTGTCTTATGTTATAGATGTTTACCGTGGTGAAGCGGGGCTTCAGCGGTCTTACTATAAATTTCTTCTTTATGTTACAATGTTTCCTCAGCTTGTCGCAGGACCCATTGTGCGATATGTTGATATTGAAAAGCAAATCAATCACAGAACAACCACCCTCAAAGGTTTTGAATACGGTGTTATCCGTTTCACTCAGGGTATGTTCAAGAAAATCATTCTCGCCAACTGTGCAGGACAGGTTGTTGACGCACTTATTGGCGGAGATATGACAAACCTCTCTTCTTTCGGGGCGTGGCTTGGTATTTTAATGTACGCTTTCCAGATTTACTTTGATTTCTCAGGCTACAGCGATATGGCAATCGGACTTGGTCATTTCTTCGGGTTCAAGTTTAAGGAAAACTTCGACTATCCCTATATTTCAAAGAGCATAACCGAGTTCTGGAGAAGATGGCATATGTCTTTGGGAACATTTTTCCGTGACTATGTATATATCCCTCTGGGTGGAAACCGCCGTCATCAGTTCCTCAACATTTTTGTTGTATGGTTTTTGACAGGTTTCTGGCATGGAGCAAGCTGGAACTTCATTTTCTGGGGTATTTACTACGGAATATGGTTGCTTATCGAAAAGAAATTTCTGTTTAAATTCTGGGACAAAGTTCCGTCTTTAATCAGACTTGTTTACAGTAATTTAATAGTCCTCGGCGGATGGATGCTGTTTTACTTTACTGATATGTCAAGACTGCGTGAATTTCTCATTGCGGCATTTGGCAAGAACCCGAAAGGTATCAATATTATGGCAGAATATCAGGCAATTTCCCATATCTGGTTTATAATCCTGATGTTTATCTGCGTAACACCTTTAATCCGAATTATAATCAGGAAATTACGCGAAAAAGCACCTGTATTGTATGGAGTTCTTCTCCCTGTTGCGGTTGTTGCAGTGCTTATGGTTTGCTTCACTCTTTTGGTTAAGCAGTCATACAATCCGTTTCTGTATTTCAGATTTTAAGGAGGAGTTATTATGAGAGAAAAAATTACAACGCTCACCTTTACTGCTCTGCTTGCTCTGTTTTTTATTTTCGTTATGATTCTTCCAAAGGACGAGCGCGCTTCTGTTAAGGAAAACAGACCTCTTGCTGAAATGCCCGAAACAAGCTTAAACAACATCTTCTTCGGAACATTTACAACAGATTATGAAACTTTTCTTACAGATAATGTGGGTTATCGAAGCTATTTTGTTGATTTTGGAACAAAGTTTGAGAAGCTTTGGGGTATTGAAAAGGAAGAATCCGAAAGAGTTATCACTCTTGCAAGCGGTGGGAAACTGGTATTGAGTAATGGTAAGATTATGGAAGTCTTTAAGGCAAATCCTGATGTCAGAACCCGTTATATTTCAGTTTTAAATGAGTATGCCGAAAAGCTTGATGCAAATATGTATATTATGCTCGCTCCAACACAGCTTGAATTTGACTCATCGCAGTATAAAAACTATGCGGACAGTCAAAAAGAGACTATCGACATAATCTATTCAGGGCTTAAAGGTTTCAACGGAATAAATATTTACGACAAGCTTAAAGCAAACAAAAATGACTACATCTATTTCAGAACTGACCACCATTGGACTCAGAGAGGTGCATATCTTGGCTATGAGGCAATCTCCGAGGCAACAGGGCAAACTCCTGTTCCGCTTAACGAGTTAAATCACGGCTCTCTTGACGGATTTTTGGGTTATTTATATAATCAGGCGAATGTTCCTGAGTAT
The DNA here is from genome assembly GCA_045646365.1 of Clostridia bacterium. Taxonomy (GTDB): domain Bacteria; phylum Bacillota; class Clostridia; order Monoglobales; family Monoglobaceae; genus SIG454. The sequence goes on along the minus strand of JAZRKP010000010.1, from coordinate 83,788 downwards.
AGTAAGCACGCCGACAAAATTGAGTATTTTATGGGCGAGGAAAATTACACGATTTTGGCTAAGGCATTCGAAAATGGTGAGTTCGTTGAGTATCAGCCTAAAATTTATACACTGCCCGACGGAAACAATCCGCCGACTTACAGTTTATTTATGGGTGGCGACCATCCTTTCGCAAGGATTGAAACCAACAATAAAAACGGGAAAACCGCACTTGTTATTAAAGACTCCTATGCAAACGCAGTTCTCCCTATTCTAACAGAAAATTACGAAACCATTCTTGTTATCGACCCGAGAAGCTATTACGGAAATCTCGACGATTTGAAGAGCGAATATAAAATTGATGATTGCATAGTTATAAACTATGTATTCACCTCAACTTTTAGCGACTATGTTGATAATTTAGAGAGAATAAAGTAATCATAAAACGGCAGAGAAAACATTAAGTTTTCCTTGCCGTTTCTTTTGTTAGTCTTTATAGTTATGTTCTTCTTTCAGCTTATTTATCGCATCCTCTATCACTTTAAGGTCGGGTATATTATCAAAATCTTCCATTTCTTTCGCAAAATCCTTTCCCATTATAAACCCTCGTTTAAAGGAATTATATTTATGCTGTTCTCTTACTATGGTATGATGATGCAATATTTCCTTAAATATTGCATATGACTCTTTATCAATTCTTTCTTCCAAGTCCTTTTCGAGCTTCATTGCGGTGTCCAAACGGGTGAGTATATCCATCGTTATATCATCAATGGTTGTTACTTTTGGAGCTATTTCCTTCCACCACATATCCGTGAATTTTCCCATACATTAAATCCTCCTAAAATAAAAAAGTGTGTAACCACAAAGAGTTACACACCGAAAAAGTGTTTCTCCTTGCAGATACCACTCATACATTGTTTTACCCCAAACGGAAATAAACGGAAAAACACCTTTTACCAAGGTATTTTATCCATTTGGGGTTAATCATTATTTATATGAGTGGTGAGTATATTTTACCATATATATTTCAATTTGTAAAGAGGATATAACAAAAAACCGCTCCAAAATGGAGCGGTTTTTAAAAAGCTTAATATTAGCCAAGTTCTGCAAAGTATTTGATTGTTCTAACCATCTGGCTTGTGTATGAGTTTTCGTTGTCATACCAGGAAACAACCTGAACTTCGTAAAGGTCTTCGCCGATTGGAGCAACCATTGTCTGTGTTGCGCCGAAGAGTGAACCATATGTGATACCAACGATATCAGAAGATACGATTTCGTCTTCATTGTAACCGAAAGATGCAGAAGCAGCAGCCTTCATAGCAGCATTGATTCCGTCTTTTGTTACATCCTTGCCGCGAACAACAGCTGTAAGAATTGTTGTTGAACCTGTTGGAACCGGAACTCTCTGTGCAGCACCGATGAGCTTGCCGTTAAGTTCTGGGATAACAAGACCGATAGCTTTAGCAGCACCAGTTGAGTTAGGAACGATGTTAACCGCACCAGCTCTTGCTCTTCTTAAGTCACCCTTTCTGTGAGGACCGTCAAGAATCATCTGGTCGCCTGTGTAAGCATGGATTGTAGCCATGATACCGGACTGGATTGGAGCGTAATCGTTAAGAGCCTTTGCCATAGGAGCAAGACAGTTTGTTGTACAAGAAGCAGCAGAGATGATTTTGTCATCAGCTGTTAATGTATTTTCGTTTACGCTGAATACGATTGTCTTAAGGTCATTACCAGCAGGAGCAGAAATAACAACTTTCTTAGCACCAGCATCGATATGAGCCTGAGACTTATCTTTAGAGCAGTAGAAACCTGTACATTCGAGCACAACATCTACGCCGAGAGCACCCCAAGGACATTCTTTAGCGTCCTTGATTGCATAAATTTTAATTTCCTTTCCGTCAACTGTGATACTGTCATCACCAGCAACAACTGTATGACCGTCATATCTTCCCTGAGAAGAGTCATACTTTAAAAGGTGAGCAAGCATTTTAGGATCTGTTAAGTCGTTGATTGCAACAACTTCATAACCCTCTGCACCAAACATCTGTCTGAATGCAAGACGACCGATACGGCCGAAACCATTGATAGCAACTTTTACTGCCATTTTGAAATACCTCCAAAAAATATATTTTTAATTTCAACATTTCTATTTTACACTATTTTTCCAAATTATACAAGTCTTTTTTGCAAATTTGTTAAAATTTTAACTGTTTTTTATTATTTATCGGAAAGCTTTGTTAAAAATGCACGAGTTCTTTCGCTTTTCGGGTTCTTCAGAACCTCTTCAGGAGTTCCCTCCTCCTCGATTACACCGTCCGCCATAAAGATGATTTTATCACTTACCGCTTCAGCGAAATCAATTTCGTGAGTAACTATGACCATTGTAGTATTCTCCGAAGCAAGCTTTCTTATAACTTTCAGGATTTCACCTGTAAGTTCAGGGTCAAGAGCCGAAGTTGGCTCATCAAAAAACAGTATTTCGGGGGAGAGAGCCAAGGCTCTTGCGATTGAAACACGCTGTTTCTGTCCGCCCGACAGTTCACAGGGATAGTTATCGACTTTGTCTGAAAGTCCCACACGGGCAAGAATTTCAACGGCTTTCTGTCGGATTTCCTCAAAAATTTCCTTTTTCTTTTTGCGGTCGCCTTTATACTCGTCCTTAGCCAGAAGCTTTGGAGCAAGCATAACATTTTCCAAAACCGTGTATTGAGGGAAAAGGTTGAAATCCTGAAAAACAAGTCCGAAATGGAGCTGTTTTTCACGCATTTCCTTTGCAGAAAACTTTTCGCCGGCACGGAAAATAGTTTTTCCGTCAACCATTATTTCACCAGCATCCGCAATTTCAAGGAAATTCACGCACCGAAGAAGCGTCGTCTTTCCGCTTCCCGACGAGCCGATTATTGACATAACCTGTCCCTTTTCGAGGGTGAGGTCTATTCCTTTTAAAACTTTGACCTTGCCAAAGCTTTTATGTATATTTTTAAGTTCAAGTATCGGCATAACTAACCTCTGTAATAATTCAATTTCTTTTCAATATAACCAAAGATAAGTGTCAATATTCCGCAGAAGAGGAGATAGAACACGCCCGAATAAAACAACGGCCACAAAATACCTTCCCCATTCGCAAGTCTTTTCGCGTTCCAGATTATCTCATAAACCATAATTGTATTGGCAAGAGAAGTGTCCTTGACAAGAGTCAGAAACTCGTTACTCATAGGCGGAACAATACGCTTTACAACCTGCATCAGAACCACCTTGAAAAAGGTCTGCATCTTAGTAAGGCCCAAAACCTGACCTGCCTCATACTGACCTTTCGGGATACTCTCAATTCCGCCACGGAAAATCTCGGAAAAATAGCAGGCATAATTTATAACAAATGCCACAATAACTGCAACAAATGTGTTTGCCCCTTTTATTCCGATAAGACCGGGCCCAAACCCGAAAATTATAAGCTGGAGCATAAGCGGAGTTCCTCTTATAATCCATATCAGAGTTCTGATGGGCCACTTTATAACAGAAAAGCGGCTCATAGACCCAAATGAGATAATAAGTCCCAGAGGAAGCGCCATAAGGAGCGTCAGACAAAATATTTCAAAAGTTGTCCCAAATCCCTCAAGGAGACTTTTGGTAACAGTAATCAGCAACGACATATTAACACCTGTAAACTAAAATATTCTATAAATTATAAAGCAAGGTTAAGACCGTACTTTTCAGCGAGCTTGTCAAGAGTTCCATCAGCCTTAAGAGCCTCAATAGAAGCATTAACATCGTTCCAGAGTGTAATATCAGCTGTTCTGAAACCGATACCATATTCTTCTGTTGTAAGTTCAACGGAGTAACCAAAGTCAGAATAGCTTGTTCCGTCAGCAGTCATTGTCTTAGCCATTGTTATGTCAATAACACAAGCATCTGCCTGTCCGCCCTTAACTGCTAAAAGAGCATCCTGCTGAGTTGCAGTTGCAACATAGTTTCCGTCAAGTGCATTGTCCTTGATTGCCTTTTCACCGGCACTTCCAGCTTCAGCTGTGAACTTAAGGTCTTTCATAGACTCAGCATCAGCATACTTTTCAATCATATCCTCTGCCATAACAACAACCTGTGCGTTCTTAACATAAGGTGTTGAAACGAGACAGTTCTTCTTAACATCAGGAGAAATTGTCATACCGTTCCAGATACAGTCAATCTGGTCAGAGTCAAGGATTGCAAACTTTGTATCCCAGTTGATTTCAACGAATTCAGGTTCAAGGCCGAGCTTTTCGCAAACAGCTTCAGCAAACTCTGTATCAAAACCTGTAAGCTTTCCGTCTTCCATATAGTTCATCGGCTCATAGATTGTGTAACCGATAACGAGCTTGTTGCTATCGTCTTCCTTTGCGCATCCGCAAATAGCAAATACCATAACAGCTACCATAAGTAATGCAATAATTTTTTTCATTTTTAAAAACCTCCTTGTGTTTTACACAAAATTTTAAATTATTATATCACACTTTTAAAAATTTTGCAACATATATTCTTTACATTTTCCAAAATTTGTGGTATAAGTATAGTTGGGAGAGTGATATCTTATGAAATTTGTATTGGCAAGTCAAAATAAACACAAGGCCATCGAAATAGAAAATATTCTGGGCGACGGATTTTCCATTATAACTATGGACGAAACCGATGCCCGTGGAATTGATATAATTGAGGACGGCGATACCTTTGAGGAGAACGCTCTCATCAAGGCAAGAACTGTTGCGAAAATAACGAATTTACCTACTATTGCAGACGATAGTGGTATTTGCGTTGACTATCTTAACGGAAAACCCGGCGTCCGCACTGCCCGTTATGCAGGTGATAACGCCACAGACGACGAAAACATAGACAAGCTTTTGTCTGTTCTTGACGGTGTTCCTGAAGAAAAGAGAGATGCACATTTTGCCTGTTCAATCGCCGTTGTTTTCCCTGACGGTGAGGAAAAGACTTTCTACGGTGAATGTAAAGGCAGAATTATGACTAAGCGCCACGGTGAGAACGGGTTTGGTTATGACCCGATTTTCTATGTGCCTGAATGTAATATGTCTATGGCGGAAATTTCGCCCGAAACTAAAAATCAAATCAGCCACAGAAGCCGTGCTCTTGCTGAAATGATGAAAGGATTGACAAAGTAAAATGAAGCGCATCTTAAGCCATATGCGAAGAGCCATTGACGATTATAATATGATTTCCGACGGAGATAAAATTGCTGTCGGGATTTCAGGCGGAAAGGACAGCCTTGCCCTCTTATCCGCTCTTTCGGCGTACAGAAAATTTGCAAATATTGATTTTTCACTGGTTGCGATAACCGTTGATATGGGCTTTGAGGGAATGGACTATTCCCCCATTGCAGAATTCTGCAAAGACCTTGATGTGCCATATATTGTTAAAAAGACCGAAATAAGTCAGATTATTTTTGATATACGAAAGGAATCAAGTCCTTGTTCTCTCTGCTCAAAAATGCGCCGGGGTGCACTTAATGAGCTTGCAAAACAAGAGGGTTGTAACAAGGTTGCTTTGGGGCATCATAACGAGGATGTTATCGAAACCTTCTTCCTTTCTCTCTTCTACGAAGGTCGGCTTAACAGCTTCGCCCCCGTCACCTATCTTTCAAGAATAGACCTTGATGTCATACGACCTCTCATCTATGTTCCTGAAGGTGATATAAAGGGATATGTAAACCGTGCGCAATTACCTGTTGTTAAAAACCTCTGTCCTATGGACGGTGTTTCAAAAAGACAGGATATGAAGGATTTTATCAACGAGAAAAACAAGGACGACCATCACTTCAAGACCAGAATTATGCACGCGATTCAGACAGGGCTTGAGCCGTGGATAACAGATACGGAAAAGAGGCAGTAACTATGATTTTCCCATACGAACGGCTTGACGATTTGCAGATTAAAAACCTTAAGCTCATTCAGAATCCTGACTGGTTCTGTTTTGGGGTTGATGCAGTCCTGCTTTCGGATTTTGCCGCAAAAAACATAAAAAAAGACGCTGTTGTTCTGGACCTTTGTTCAGGGAACGGGATTATCCCCATTCTCCTTACCGCAAAAACTCAGGCAAAGCATATAACAGGTCTTGAAATACAAACCGAAGTTGCCGAAATGGCAAAAAGGAGTGTCACTCTTAATAATCTTGACCACGGAATTGATATGGTTTGCGGTGATTTGAAAAACAGTGTTGAGCTTTTCGGAAAGAGTGTTTTTGATAATATAACCTGCAATCCGCCCTACAAGGAAAACCACGGCGGTATACAGAACAAGACTGATAATTTAACCATAGCAAGACACGAAATTCTCTGCTCGCTTGAGGATATAATCAAAGCGTCGGCAACTCTTTTAAAGCCCGGCGGTAAGCTTTCTATGATTCACCGCCCCGAACGGCTTGCTGATATTTTATGCCTTATGCGAAGTAATAAAATCGAACCGAAACGACTTCGATTTGTCCACCCCTCTCCGTCAAAAACCGCAACAATGATTATGGTTGAGGGAGCAAGACAGGGGAACCCTAAACTGTTTTTAGAGCCACCCCTTTATGTTCACGACGAAAACGGTAACTATACCGAAGAAATAAATGAAATTTACGGGAGGTGCAAATAATGAGCGGAACACTTTTCATCTGCGGAACTCCCATAGGTAATCTGGGGGATATAACGCTCCGTGTCCTTGAAATCCTGAAATCCGTTGATATGATTGCCGCCGAGGACACAAGAAACACAATTAAGCTTTTAAACCATTTCGATATAAAAGCACCTTTAGTAAGCTACCACGAGCATAACAAAATGCAAAAAGGTGAAGAACTTATAAAACATTTAAAAGACGGAAAAAATATTGCACTGGTTTCAGATGCGGGGATGCCCGTTATATCTGACCCGGGCGAAGATTTAGTCCGCCTTTGCATTGAAAATGATATTGAAATCGTAACCGCCTGCGGACCTACTGCATTTACAACCGCATTGGTTTCAAGCGGAATTTCAGGACGACGCTTCTCGTTCCAGGGTTTCTTATCCGTTAACAAAAAGGAACGAAACGCCCATTTAAACGAAATAAAAACCCACACGGAAACATTGATTTTTTACGAAGCACCTCATAAGCTTACAGGAACTCTGTCGGATTTACAAACCGCTCTCGGTAACAGAAAAATCGCCGTGTGCCGTGAACTGACGAAGAAGTTTGAGGAGATTTTGAGGTGTGACATTTCCGAGGCAATCAGCCATTTTAACTCCACCCCGCCAAAAGGTGAATTTGTTTTGATTGTTGAGGGAGCAGACAAAGAGAAAATGCTTATGGAAGAGAAAGAAAATCTCCCCACCCCCGAAGAGCTTTTAAATTCTATGGCAAGCGATACTTTATACGGCAAAGACCTTGTTAAAGCGGTCGCTTCCGCTCTGGATATGCCCAAACGGGAAGTATACGAAATATATCTGAAACTGGAGAAAAAACTATGATTTATACAGTAACTTTAAATCCCGCTCTTGATTATCTTGTCGAGGTTGAAAATTTCAGAACAGGAACTCTTAACAAAGCCAACTCCTCCTCTGTCACATTCGGGGGAAAAGGTCTTAATGTCTCCGCCGTCCTCAAAACCTTAGGTGTTGAAAATAAGGCGTTTGGGTTTGCCGGCGGTTTTACGGGTGCTGAAATTATAAGAATGGCACAGGAAGCAGGCTGTGACTGTGATTTCATTAACCTGCCCGGACAGAATTCCAGAATAAATGTGAAAATTAAAAACGGGGAAGAAACAGAGCTTAACGGTGAAGGACCGCAAATCTCATCCACCGCTCTCAATGAATTATATACCAAGCTTTCCGCCCTTACTAAAGACGATATCCTCGTTCTTTCAGGAAGTGTTCCGAAAAGCCTTTCCCACACAATATATATGGATATTATGACTCGTCTTCCTGAGGGAGTTAAAACTGTTGTGGATTCCACAGGTGCGGCGCTTAAAAACACTCTTAAATGCCGACCATTCCTCATAAAACCAAACATAGACGAGCTTAGCGATATTTTCGGTGTTAAAATCGCCGTTAAAACAGATGCAGTTTTCTACGCCCGAAAGCTCTGTGAATCGGGAGCTGAAAATGTTCTGGTTTCTATGGGCGGACAAGGTGCTGTTCTGGTTACTGAAAACGAGGCTTATGAAATGAACGCCCCTGAAGGAAATGTTATAAATACTGTCGGTTCAGGGGATTCTATGGTTGCAGGCTTTATTGCAGCAATCAATGACGGACAGGGGATAGTTGACGCACTTCACCTTGCCGTTTGCGCAGGCTCTGCAACAGCTTTTTCAGAAAGATTGGCTGAAAAAGATTCTATATTAAGACTTTTAGACACGGTTATCCGTTAAAAAATTATTAAGGAGTGAATTTTATGCAGGGAATTATACGACTCGCCTGTGCCGTTCCCACTGTGACGGTTGGCAACCCTATGCAGAATTTCAAAAGAATTGAAGAAAAAATTACAGAGGCAAAGGAAAAGGGTGCAGACATTGTCCTCTTCCCCGAACTTTCCTTGAGCGGTTATACCTGCGGAGACCTATTCTTTCAAACTTCATTGCTTTCCGCAACCAGAAAATCAATTTCAAGGCTTTTAACCCTGACTCTTGAGAAAGAAATCACAGTTGTTGCAGGTGCTCCTCTTTCTATAGACGGCAAACTTTTCGACTGCGGAGTAGTTATCTCCTGCGGGAAAATCCTTGGAATTATCCCCAAAACATACCTGGACCACGCCGAAAGCAGACTGTTCTCTTCTGCCCTTGACTTGTGTACCGAATATATTTCTTCAAACCAGTTGGGAATTAAAGATGAATATGAAATTCCTGTTGGAAACGACTTAATCTTTGATTTGGGTGGAATTGCGAAAATAGCTGTTGAAATAGGAACAGACTTATCCGCTCCTATATCTGTCAGTACCCCATTATCCCTTGGCGGTGCGGAAATTATATTAAACTGCTCTGCCCACCCTCAGCTTGTTTCATCATCAGAAAAATGCCGTCGTACAGTTTTGGAGCAATCCGCAAAAACATTTTCAGGCTATGCATATGTTTCAGCAGGAGCAAGTGAATCAACAACGGATATGGTATTTTCAGGACAAGCTATCATTGCCGAAAGAGGACAGATTTTAGCAGAAAACAAAAATCTCCCTTGCGAAAATAGCCTTGTTATAACTGATATTGATGTAGAAAAAATCAGAGCGGACCGATTCAAATCAGCTAATTTCAGGAATTTCTGTGATTTTGGTAAGGATGTAAGAGTTGTTGACGCCAAAATCCCAACCCCAAACTCCAATGGCGAAATGCTGAAAATCAGTAAAACACCGTTCATTCCCTGTGATATGGCAGAAAGAAAAAGCCGTGCTCTTGAGATATTCAGAACACAGGTTAACGGTCTTAAAAAACGCCTTTCTATAACAGGCGGAAAAGCTGTTATTGGTATTTCAGGCGGACTGGATTCAACTCTTGCCCTTTTGGTTTGCGTCGAAGCAATAAAGGAACTTAATCTCCCAACAGAAAATGTTTTCGGTATCACAATGCCATGCTTTGGCACTTCCGACCGAACATATAACAATTCCCTTGAGCTTATGAAATCTCTGGGAGTAACTGCAAAGGAGATAAATATAAAGAACGCTTGCCTCGGTCACTTCAAGGATATTGGTCAGGACGAAAACAACTATGATTTGACCTACGAAAACTCTCAGGCAAGAGAGCGAACCCAGGTCCTTATGGATTTTTCAGGGATTGTTGGCGGAATCGTTGTTGGTACAGGTGATTTGAGCGAAATGGCACTTGGCTGGTGCACCTATAACGGTGACCATATGAGTATGTATGGCGTTAATTCAGGTGTCCCGAAAACCCTTATTCCGCATATTTTAGAAAGCCTTGTTGAAGAAGGAATTTTCCCGAACTCAGGAACAGTTCTTAAAGATATAATCGCAACACCCATAAGCCCCGAACTTCTTCCTCCTGATAAATCAGGAAAGATTGCTCAGGAAACAGAAAGTATTATCGGTCCTTATGTTTTACACGATTTCTTCATATATAATTCTCTCCGCTTCGGTTTTTCTCCTGCAAAAATATATGACCTTGCAAAAATTGCATTTGCGGACGAGTATTCAGAAGAGATAATTTTGAAATATCTGAAAAGCTTTTACAGAAGATTCTTCACCCAGCAGTTCAAAAGAGACTGCGTGCCGGGCGGAATGAAAATCGGAAGTATTGGAATTTCACCAAGAGGCGACTTAAAAATGCCATCCGATGCATCATTTTCTGTATGGATAGACGAAGTCGAAGGACTAAAATAAAAAAATTTGATATTTTTTTCAAAAACCCCTTGCCAAATCGGGAAAACTGTGATATAATGTCATAGTTAGTTAAGCGCCGGTAGCTCAGCTGGATAGAGTGTTTGGCTACGAACCAAAAGGTCGGGGGTTCGAATCCCTTCCGGCGTACCAACTTCAGAAACCTCTCAACCATAAGGTTTGAGAGGTTTTTCTTTTCTCCTTTTTCAGTTAAAACAAATTCGTTTTTCTAAAAAATCCTGCCAGGAGGCAGGATTTTTTATTCTACATTTCAAAAAGTGAAATCTGGCTTGTTTCAGGGAGCCCATCGAGGCATCCGTTTTCCGCAAGTGTTTCCATAACACTTTTATTTACTTTTGCACGGTTTTTAAGGTCCTCTCTTGAAACAAACGGGCCGTCCTTCCGAGCCTCCATTATGCTCTCCGCCGCCGCAGTTCCAACTCCTGCAAAGGCGTTAAGGGGCGGAAGAATTTTTCCGTCAACCTTTCTGAATTTGCTGGCGTGGGATTCGTAAATATCAACGGGCAGGAACTCAATCCCTCTCTGATACATTTCGTGAACAAGCTCCATAATAGTGAACAAGCTTTTTTCCGTTGCAGAAAGGTTTTGAGCGTGCTTTAATTTCTGCATTTCCGCAACCAGAAGCGTATCGCCCTTTGCCATAATTGCCGCATCAAACAAATCGGCTCTTACTGTGAAATATGCAATATAGAACTCAATCGGATAATGCACTTTAAAATATGCAACTCTGAATCCCATCATAACATACGCAGCCGCGTGGGCTTTCGGGAACATATACTTAATTTTCTTACAGGACTCAATATACCAGGACGGAACATTATTCTCAATCATAGCATCTTCATATTCCTTCGGCAGTCCCTCTTTTGCCGCTCGTCCTTTTCGGACAAACTCCATTATAGTAAACGCCATTTTCGGCTGGAGACCGTGCAAAATCAAGTATGTCATAATATCGTCACGAAGACCGATAACTTCAGAAAGAGTTGCCGTTCCCTGTCTTACCAAATCCTGAGCATTATTAAGCCACACATCTGTTCCGTGAGAAAGACCTGCGATGATTACAAGCTCGTAAAATGTTGTTGGCAAGGTATCGAGAAGCATTTGTCTTGTAAAAGATGTTCCAAATTCAGGAATACCGAATGTCCCAACCTTACTGTCAATCTGTTCCGGTGTTACGCCGATTGCGTCTGTGCTTGAGAAAATACTCATTGTTGTTTTATCATCAAGTGGAATTTCAAGGGCATTAACTCCCGTCAAATCCTCAAGCATACGGATTGTTGATGGGTCATCGTGACCGAGAATATCCAGTTTCAGCAAATTATCGTGGATTGAATGGAAGTCAAAATGGGTTGTTATAATTCCCGACTCTTTCTTATCCGCAGGGTGCTGGACCGGGCAGAAATCGTGGATATCCATAGTTTTCGGGCAAACTATAACACCGCCCGGGTGCTGTCCCGTTGTATTCTTAACATTTTCCATTCCCCTTGAAACACGCTTAATTTCTGCAAGAGGAGCGTTTACGCCTTTTTTCTCATAATACTTTTTAGCAAGACCGATAGCAGTTTTATCAGCGATAGTACCGATTGTTCCCGCTTTGAACACATAGCCCTCACCGAAAAGCTCTTCAACATATTTGTGTGCCGTTGCCTGATATTCACCGGAGAAGTTAAGGTCAATATCGGGGACTTTATCACCCTCAAAGCCAAGGAATGTTTCAAACGGAATGTTAAAGCCGTCTTTCTTCATTTTCTGACCACACTCAGGGCAAATTTTATCGGGCATATCAATTCCGATTGTATATTCACCGTTTTCAAAGAACTCGCTATGTTTACAGTTATGGCATATATAGTGTGGGCAGAGGGCGTTAACCTCTGTTATTCCCGACAAAAACGCCGCAAAAGATGAGCCGACAGAGCCTCGGGAACCAACCAGATACCCTGCCTCATTTGACTTTTTAACCAACTTATGGGCAATCATATACATAACCGCATAACCATATCCCAGGATACAGCCAAGCTCTCGGTCCATTCGAGCCTTAACGATTGGCGGAAGCGGATTTCCATAGACCTCATACGCCTTTTCACGGCACATTCTGTCCAAATCCTCCTCACAGTTTTCGATAGACGGAGGATAAGACCCACTCCTGAGCGGTTTTAAGTTTTCAATAGAATCTGCAATCTCGTTTGTATTCTTAACGACGATTTCATATGCTTTTTCTTCACCTAAATATTCAAATTCAGCAAGCATTTCTTCGGTTGTTCTGAGATACAAAGGTGCCTGCATATCCGCATCGGAATACCCCTGTGCGCCCTGAAGAACCTGACGATAAAGAGCGTCGCCAGGGTCCATAAAGTGAACATCGCAAGTCGCAACAACCTTTTTGCCTAATTTTTCACCAAGGGCAACAATCCGTCTGTTTATGTCTTTGAGTTCTTCCTCACTTGAAACAAGGCCCGACCTTAACATAAAGTCATTATTCCCCAATGGCTGGATTTCAAGATAGTCATAAAAGCTTGCGATTGCCTCAATTTCCGCCTCGGATTTCCCCTCACGGATTGCTCTGTATACTTCACCCATTTCGCAGGCAGAGCCTATAATGAGTCCATCTCTGTGTGCCATAAGCTCACTCTTTGGTATTCTTGGTCTCTTATAGAAATATTCCAGATTTGACTTGGAAATGAGGCGGTAAAGATTCTTTATCCCCGTCATATTTTTAGCAAGAATTATAATATGATAGTACGGCTGTTTCAGAAATTCAGGCTTTGATTTTATATCAAAATAGTCGCCCTGATTTTCCTTTTCCTCTTTCATATCCATCATTTTTATGAAAGCCTCCGCCGTTGCAGTTGCATCGTCAACGGCTCTGTGGTGATTTTCAAGGCTTATATTAAGTCTCTCGCTCAAAACAGCAAGATTATGTTTTTTCTCGTCAGGGAACATTTCTTTAGAAAGCTCCACTGTATCCATAGTTTCATTATTAAACTCAAGACCTAATTTCTCGCACTCAGCTTTAACGAAAGAAGTGTCAAATTTTGCATTATGTGCAACTGCAATGGCATTTCCGCAGAATTCGAGGAATTTCGGCATTGCATTGGAAATATCAGGGCAGTCCTTAACCATATCGTCAGAAATCCCCGTAAGTTCCGTTATATTTGGCGGAATTGGTTTCATAGGATTAACCAGAGCGCTGAAAGTTTTGGTTATCACACCATTTTCAATCTTAACCGCACCAATCTCCGTTATTTTTTCGCATTTCGGGTCAAGACCCGTGGTTTCCAAATCGAAAACCACATATGTTCCGCCCTTATATGTATTATTCTTCCAAATCGGAACATCGTTTACAAAATACCCCTCTGTTCCATACAGAATTTTAATATTCTTCCCTGATTTCGCAAGTTTTCCTGCAGTGTTCTGTGCTTCAGGGAAAGCCTGAGCCACGCCGTGGTCAGTTATTGCGATTGCACTGTGTCCCCACGATGCAGCACGGGAGATAAGGTCTCCTGCTGAGGTCATAGCGTCCTTTGCACTCATTTTCGTATGCAAATGAAGCTCAACTCGTTTAACCTCCGCCTCATCAACTCTTGGGGCAGGCTTTTCAAGAAGCTCCATAGAAAGCACATTAAACTTATTCTCGTGGGCATAATCATCCATTTTATATTCACCGCGTACTTTTAAGAAATTGCCCGGTTTTAAGTTATCCATTGCATTTTTAAACTTCTCAGCTTTGGAGAAAATATGGCAGGGAACTGCCCAGTTTTTATCTCCCAAATCAAAGTCAGCAACAACATTTCCCGTTGGCTTTCCGCCTTTCTGAAGTTCTCTGATTTCACAGTCAATAATTTCTCCCGCAATAACAGTTATCCCCGTGTCGGGCAGAACATCAATGATTGGTGTTATCTTTTGCTCTTTAATCGGAATACCGAAAATATGTCCTGACGCAAGCACAGGCTTTTTAGAAACAACCTCGCTTTTCTGCACAACAAATGTCTGTGCCGCCTTTGCTTTTTCCTCTGTAATCTTCTCCTGTTCCAGAATATGCGCTTCTCTGTCAAACTCTGCACACAGGAATTTACCCGTAAATTCTCCGCCGAGTTCACCGTTTGCAATCTGTGCAATAACCCTCTCGCAATCACTGGACTTTAAAATTTCTGTTCCGCCGTGGATTCCCTTGATTAAAATCGTATCGCCATCAAGCTCAGCTTTCGCTCCGTTTAAAAATATACGACAGGACGGCACAGCCCGACACAGCCTTTTCACGAGGTTTTCGCCATAGCTTTCGGTAAACTCCATATTTTCATAAACAATATCGACTGTGCAATCGTTTAGGGAATACTTGTTTTTCGCAATGTCAATAAAGCTAAAAAGCTCGTCCGCATCAATAAGCGTCTGACTTTTCAGCTTAACTGCAACCTTATTGTTTTTAACATTAAGATTGGCGTCTGTTATTTCCGCATTTTCAAGAACTTTCGCAAAGCTCTCAACAACGGGAACTTTATCAAATAAATCAAGCAAAGTTGCCAAAACAATCTATCCTTTTCTCTACATTTTTTCTATTTCCGAAAGCAAGGTTTTTGTAACCTCATTTTCGGAAACTTTCCCAACAATTTCGCCCTTTTTAAAGAGCATTGCACATCCGTCACCGCCGGCGATTCCAATATCCGCATCTTTCGCCTCACCCGGCCCATTCACAACACAGCCCATAACCGCAACGGTTATATCCTTTTTAATATTTTTAACCGCTTCAGTAACTTCGTTGGCGATTTTTATAAGGTCAATTTTCGTTCTTCCGCAGGTTGGACAGGAAACCACCTTAACAGTTTTCTCGCCCAAATCAAGAGCAGACAGAATCATTTTCGCCGCCTCAACCTCTTTTACAGGGTCATCAGTAAGCGACACTCTTATAGTTTCACCAATTCCGTCGGCTAAAAGAGAGCCGATTCCGATTGATGACTTAACCAGACCGCCCGTGTATGTCCCAGCCTCCGTAACGCCGAGATGCAGAGGGTAATCAAAAGTTTCTCTTGCAAGACGGTATGCCTGAATGGTTTTTTTAACATCCGAGGATTTTATGGAAACAACAATATCCGTAAAATCATATTTCTCCATTAGTTTTATGTGACCTAAAGCCGACTCAACCATTCCCTCAGGAGTAATCCCGCCGTATTTTTTAAGAATTTCCTTTTCTAAAGAACCGCCATTTACGCCCACACGAATAGGAATCCCTGCCTTTTTCGCCGCCAGTAAAACCGCCTTCGCTCTGTCCTCTCCACCAATGTTGCCGGGGTTAATTCTGACCTTGTCTATTCCCCGCTCAATACACATAAGGGCAAGCCGATAGTCAAAATGAATATCCGCAACGAGAGGAACATTTGTCTTTTCCTTAATCTTATAGACCGCTTTTGCACATTCCTCATCAGGAACAGCAAAACGAACAATATCACAGCCTGCCTCCGCAAGCTCATTTATCTGCCTTATAGTTTTCTCCGTGTCCGATGCGATAACATTTGTCATTGACTGAATGGCAATTTTCTCGCCCTGACCGATTTTTATATTTCCGATTGAAACTTTCATAATAAAACCCTCATAAAAAGTAATACATATATTGTATCACATAAAATTGATTTTGTAAATTCCATTATTACTCTTGATTAAAAATTTTTTTGTGGTAAAATATAAATATAAAATATAAAAAGGTGATTTAATTTGAATTTGATTGGACATTTTTCTACAATAACAAGACACAGACACAGGGTTATCGCCCACTGTAAAAAGGCGGGGATTTTGTGGCAAGGACTTTTCCACGACCTCTCCAAATACACCCCAACCGAGTTTCTAAGAGGTGTTAAAAATTATTATGACGGGGTTAAGAGTCCCAACGAGAAAGAGCGAGAGCAAAATGGCTATTCTATGGCGTGGATGCACCACAAGGGCAGAAACAAGCATCATTTCGAGTATTGGAACGACTATAACCCGAAAATCCGTCAGGTTGCAGGGGTTAAGATGCCCATTAAATATGTTAAGGAAATGTTTTGCGACCGTGTTGCCGCAAGCAAGATTTATCAGGGTGAAAATTACACAAATCAACACCCTTACGATTATTTTATGAGGGGCAAGGCTAACCGTATTTTATTCCACCCCGAAACCTCAGATTTATTGGAAGGCTGGCTTAAAATCCTTGCTGATGAGGGTGAAGACAAAGTCTTTGAAATAATAAGAAACACAAAGGAATATTAAGGAGGAATTATTATGTCAGATTTAAAATGCAAAATCTGTGGCGGAGAACTTATCATAAACCAAAATGACAATTCGGGATGTTGCAAAAGTTGTGGTGCTAAAACAGTTGTTATCACAAACGCTATGGGAACCGGCTCATCCGAATCAACAGCGAATGTTTCAAATCTTGTTAAGCGTATTTTTCTATTTTTAGAGGACGGCGACTTTAAAAGCGCTTATGAATACTGCGAAAAACTTCTTGATATAAATGTTGAATGCGCTGAAGCATATCTTGGAAAACTTATGGCAGAATTCGAGGCAAGAAATCAAGCAGACTTGCAAAACTTAAAAATCCCATTTGATGAAAGCCCCAACTATCAGAAAATCCTTCGTTTCGGAAACGAAGATTTAAAAAAGACTTTAGAGGAATACATAAACCATATAAATTCAAGAAACGAATGTGAGCGTCAAGAAGAAATATATACAAGCGCTATGAGTCTTATGACAAATCCAAAAACTGCCGAGGACTACAGAAAAGCATCAAAGTTCTTCGAATTTATTCCTGACTATAAAGACTCGTCAAGTCTTACAAAAAAATGTCTTGAATATGCCGAAAATACAGAAACTGCTGAAAAAGAAAACAAAGAGAGAAATAAAAAGAAGATTTTGAAATTTTCAATTATTGGAATTTCAGTTCTTATTATTGCAATTTGCGGATTTGCCATCAGTAGGGATACAGAACACGAACTGTTAAAAAAAGAGATGGCAAAAGCCCGTGAAGAAATCACCAAATATAGCGACTATATCCGCACAACCTCTCATAATGTAGTTGGTCTAAAATCCAATGGGACTGTTGTTGCATCCGGATGGAATCAGTGGGGGCAATGCGATGTTGAGGATTGGAATGATATTACTAAAATTTCTGTAGGGCCTGCATCGCTGACACTTGGACTAAAAACTGATGGTACTGTTGTTACCAATTACATCAACGCTGTTGATGATTGGACAGACATTGTTGCATTATCCGCAGGCTCCGACCATATAGCAGGTTTAAACTCTACCGGAACACTTACTGTTTGGGACAGATATAATGATTACTGGAAAAACAATACAGATAATTGGTCTAATATCGTCGCACTTTCCTCAAGTCACTGGCATTTAGTGGGTTTAAGATCGGATGGTACTGTTGTTGCTACCGGCAGTAATGAATTCGGACAATGTGATGTTATGGGCTGGAATGATATTATTGCAATTTCCGCAGGAGGCGACCTTACCGCTGGATTAAAAAAAGACGGTACCGTTATTACCGCCGGAATTCAGATCCGTGATAACAAAAAATTCAAAGATATCATTGCAATAACCACTGGCGAATATTATGTGGTAGGACTAAAATCAGATGGCACCGTTGTTGCTACCGGCAATAATGACTACGGTCAATGTGATGTAAAAGATTGGAATCATATAGTTGCAATTTCCGCAGGATTTCACCATACGGTAGGATTAAAATCCAATGGTACCGTTGTTGCTACCGGCAATAATGACTACGGTCAATGTGATGTAAAAGATTGGAAAGATATTGTAGCCATTTTTGCTGAACATAATCATACCATCGGGTTAAAATCCGATGGTACCGTTGTTGCTGTTGGAAACAATGAATGGAATCAACTCGATGTTGAGGATTGGGATTTATTTTAATAAAGTAAAAAAAGTGAGGGGCTTCCCTCACTTTTTTTTAATACATCTCATAAATTGTTTTAGTCAGATTTTTAACTTCGTCCACGACTCTTTTTGGGGAAAGCACTTTCATTCTGTCACCAAAGCTTAAGAGCCACCCTAAAAACTGCGGACTTGCATTGACGCTTAAAACTGCTATAAAATGCTCGTCGTCAGCTTTAATCGTGCTGACTTCCTTGCCGAATCGGTCGATAATAACGCCAATCAAACTGTTATGGACAAGAATTTCAATCCTCTCGTCAGTTCCGCCGAACATATTAAAAGTTTTATTCGTATATTCTGCAATATCAAATTTACCTTTCGGCTTTTCCGCCATTTCCTCTGTCACGGAAATCCCGCTCATTTTATCCACTCTGAAATGGAGAATTTTTTCGTATTTTCCGCTGTAAGCAATCAAATAATAATTGTTATCCACCAGAGAAAGTCCAACAGGCGACTGAACATATTCCTCACCGTTTCTGCGGAATTCCTGCTTTTTATCAACAGTCCATTCAAAGTATTTAAACGAGATTTTCCGGTTTTTGGAAAGTGCCTCATGGATTGCGTCAATATTATAATAAATCTGCTCATTTGAGGCTTTGGCTCTGCCTGAAACAAAGACCTGTCTTTGAAGAAGACTGGCATTATACCTGCTTGTCAGCTTTTCAAGCTTACCGATAAGCTCAGCACTCTTCTTCTCAGTTATAAACTTTGACGCCTGAACGCTATCCACCAAAAGCTTAAGCTCAGGGAGTTCAAAATTGTTTGAGCCGATAAAATAAAGGTTTGTTCTTGACTTAATTTTCTGCACATCAAGTCCAAAATCCTCTAAGGTTTCAAGGTCGTTATAAAGAGCCTTTCTCTCAACGGGAAATCCGCAATTTTCAAGTTTCCTTTGAATATCGGTTGTCGAAAGCGGATGATTCTCGTCAGTTTCCTCAAGAAGAATTTTTGCAAGATACAAAAGCTTGACCTTTCCGTTATAAGTTCTTCCCACTTTTAGTCCTCCGGAACACCCTCAGGAATTTCCTCTTCTTCCTTAGGAGCTTTTCCTTTTTTCAACACCTTAACATCCTTTGCATCATACTGTCTTATAACCATATCGTCATCACTGCCGAATTTAACCTTAACCTTAGCTTTCAGCGTTTCAGATTCTATAACAACGCCTTTTCCGTCAGCACACTCAACCAAAGAGCCTTTCGGCGGAACAACTTTCAGCATTTCGTCATAAACATTCTGTTCATATTCAAGACAGCACATAAGTCTTCCGCAAACACCCGAAATCTTTGTTGGATTAAGAGAAAGACCTTGCTCCTTTGCCATTTTTATAGAAACAGGGTGAAAATCACTCAAAAAAGTTGAACAACATAATGTTTTTCCGCAAATTCCGATTGCACCCAAAGATTTAGCTTCATCACGGACACCAATCTGGCGAAGTTCAATTCTTGTTTTGAAAATTCCAGCAAGAGTTTTGACAAGTTCACGAAAATCAACTCTGCCCTCAGCAGTAAAATAGAAGAGAATTTTACTTCCGTCAAAGGTATATTCGGTATTAACAAGGTGCATATTGAGTTTATGCTCTGCAATTTTTTCATTAGCGATACGGAAAGCATCCTTTTCTTTCGCCTTATTTACCTCAAGCTGGTTATAGTCAGCATTTGTGGCAATCCTCGTTATTGGTTTAAGAGGCTGAACAACCTCGCTCTCATCAACCATTTTATTTGCGATTGCAACCGTTCCGAATTCAACACCTCTTGCAGTTTCAACGATAACACCCATACCAACATCAGCTTTTTTGCCGTTTGGTGCAAAATAGTATATTTTCCCTGCCGTATTAAATCTTATTCCAATTATCTCTGTCATACAAAACCTCCCAACACTCCAGAAGCATACAGTTTATAAGTAACGGAAACCTGCCTCTTTGTTTTATATATCCACTGTAACGGACAGCAATGTCAAGAAGATGAAAAGGTGCATCCCCCGGCATACTGCCACAGAATTTTTCAAGTTCATTTTTCTTATCTAAATTAACAATTTCTCCGCCCTGCTTAAAATAGAGGCAGTCGCGAAACCACATTGTTATTGTTTTCATCATAAATTCGGAATTTTGCGAAAACCCTTTAAGTTTATTTATTATATCATAGAGATTCCGCCCCGAAGATGCCGACAGTTTACATATTTCAGTTATAATTAAATCCCTGTCACCGTCAGCCTTTTCGTCGCTCATAAGCGAAATAGCATCCCCGATGCTCCCGTCGCTCATTGCGGCTTTTGTTTTTATTATCTCCTCCGCCACCGAGAAATTATCCCGAAGATACCTTTCAACAGTTTCACTGGGAAGAGCGTTAAATCTTATATCCACCGCACGGGACAAAATCGTTGGCAAAAACGCATTGATATTATCCGTAATGAGGATAACCGTGCAATACTCAGGCGGTTCTTCAAACACTTTCAAAAGGCTGTTCTGCGCCGTTTCGTTAATAGTTTCCGCCTTTGGAACAATATAAATTTTCCGCTCCGAATAAAAGGGTTTTATATAAATCTCCTTTTTCATTTCGCGGATTGTTCCGACTAAAATATCCTTTGAGGTTGAGCTTTCGTCGTAAAGCTCGTTACTGACGATTCTTATGTCGGGGTGGGACTGTGCCTCCGCCATAGTACAGCTTTTACAGACACCGCAAGCCTTTCCGTCCTGCTTATTCTCGCAAAGAATCGCCTTTGAAAAGGCAAGGGCGGCAGATAACCGTCCGACGCCCGTTTGCCCTTCAAAAATATACGCGTGATTTATTCTGGAGGCTTTAACTGAATTTATTAAAACGGATTTTATTCCGTCATGACCGTAAATCTTGTCAAAATCCATACCTACCTCCACAAAAATTTAGAATTTTATTCTTTCGCTGATATATGCAACCAAGTCATCGATTGCAACTCTTTCCTGTTCCATTGAATCACGGTGACGAACGGTAACCATATTATCCTCTTCTGAATCAAAGTCATAAGTAATACAGAACGGAGTTCCGATTTCGTCCTGACGGCGGTAACGCTTACCGATACTTCCCGCTTCGTCATATTCACACATAAACTCGCTTGCAAGCATACTGAATACCTTGCCGGCGCCCTCTGAAAGCTTCTTTGAAAGCGGAAGAACAGCAGCCTTAATCGGAGCTAACGCCGGGTGGAAGTGCATAACTGTTCTTACATCATTTTTCTCAGCGTCAACAACTTCTTCGTCGTAAGCTTCAACCATAAATGCAAGAGTAACACGGTCACAACCAAGAGACGGTTCAACGCAATATGGAATATATTTCTCGTTTGTTTCAGGGTCATTATATTCCATCTTTTCGCCACTGTGGTTTGAGTGCTGTGTTAAGTCAAAATCTGTTCTGTCAGCAATACCCCATAGTTCACCCCAACCAAACGGGAACATAAACTCGATATCTGTTGTTGCATTGCTGTAATGTGACAATTCCTCAGGGTCATGGTCACGCATTTTGATATTCTCTTCTGCAACGCCCAAAGAAAGAAGCCAGTTTTTGCAGTAATCTTTCCAGTATTTAAACCAGTCAAGGTCTGTGCCCGGCTTACAGAAGAATTCAAGTTCCATCTGTTCAAATTCACGGGTTCTGAATGTGAAGTTACCCGGTGTGATTTCGTTTCTGAAAGACTTACCAATCTGACCGATACCAAACGGAATCTTCTTTCTTGATGTTCTCTGCACACTCTTAAAGTTTACAAAGATACCCTGTGCAGTTTCAGGTCTTAAGAAAATTTCATTTTTAGAATCTTCTGTAACACCCTGGAAAGTTTTGAACATAAGGTTAAACTTTCTTATATCTGTAAAGTTGTGCTTTCCGCATTCAGGACAAGGAAGCTGATTTTCCTTGATATATTCCATCATCTTTTCGTCGGACCAGCCATCAGCACTAACGCCGGCTGCATCCTCAATAAGCTTATCAGCACGGAATCTCGCCTTACATTCCTTACAGTCCATAAGCGGGTCAGAAAATCCGCCAACATGACCTGATGCAACCCATGTTTCAGGGTTCATTAAGATTGCAGCGTCAAGACCAACATTATATGGGCTTTCCTGAATAAACTTCTTCCACCAAGCCTTTTTAACATTGTTCTTAAGTTCAACACCAAGTGGACCGTAATCCCATGTATTTGCCAGACCGCCGTAAATTTCGGAGCCTGGATAAACGAAGCCTCTGCCTTTACAAAGGGCAACGATTTTTTCCATAGTTTTTTCTTGATTTTTCAAATGTATAACACCCTTTCTGATTTTTTTATACACACTGATATATTATACAACAATTTTCTGATAATTGCAAGAGTTTTAATGAAAAACACAAAAAGGGACTTCTGCAGTCCCTTTCTTGTCAACATTCATATATTCTTATCATACCGATTGAGGTTGAATAATCAACCGCTTTTTCGTCTATCTCGACTACCTTTTTATCTCCTCTGTTTTCTAGGATTATCGCCATAGCCTTTTTAATCTGCGCTTTTCCGCCAAGCACAACCGTTTCCGCTCCGTCATTTAAGATATACTCAATTTCGTCGCACAAAATAACGCCCATAAAGAAACTGTAAATCTCATCATTTGTGCAACCAAAAATATTTTTGAGAATCCTCACCTTAAACAGAGCCTTATTAACGCCTTTATCCTTAGCATAATCAAAGCCTTTCAAAAGATAATCGCTGTCTATTTTGGAATCTTTCAAATCAACCGCATCTTTCAGGATTGTACCCTGAGATAAAGCACCAACCATTTCGCCTGTCAGCATTGTGGAAAAATCAATAATCCTGCCATTTTTGTCGGTTTTGATAATTTTGGAATGGGAGCCTGGAAGAACATATATACACTCTCCGTATTCCTCATTGAGAATACCCATAAGCTCGGTTTCCTCTCCACGCATCATATCAACCTTATCAAAATCATCGCTGTTTACCCGAACACCTCTCATAAAAACAAAGGGAATGTCCGAGATTTCGCTTATAACTGTTTCGTGCATAGCTTTATGAAGTTCGCTAAGTCCTGCAGGAGCCTCAATATGCGGAAGATTGCAAAGTCCGAATTCACAGGTTATCATTCCCGAGGCTAAGATTTTTTCAGGCTTTTTCTTGCTGTTTAAGAGAACTTTATCCACCGCATTTTTGATTGCGCCGGTGTATTTTTCTCGGCTCTCAATACTGGCTCTTGCACCAATATCAAGCTTTTCCGTGCATACAATCTCCATATTTTCAACAAGGCTGACTCTTGTACTGCTTGTCCCGCCGTCAATAGTTATATAAACGCTCATATTATTCAATCACCTTTGTAAATTTTTCAGCAAGCGCCGTTATAGCCTCATAATCATCAGCCTCAATCATCTTTTTGTTTACAATGCTTGAGCCTATCCCAAAACCGCACACCCCTGCATTTAAGTAGTCAGTCATATTATCGGTTTCAATTCCGCCAACTGCCAAAAGCTTAATGTGTGAAAGCGGAGCTTTAACCGCCTTAACATAGTCAAGTCCCATATTTGTTATCGGGAACATTTTAACAAAATCCGCTCCGTATCTGTGGGCTGACTGAATTTCGCTTGGAGTAAGCGCACCCGGCATTGAAACCATATCCAGTTCACGGGTTTTTCTTATAACATTTTCGTAAGTATCGGGAGAGATTATGAACTGTCCGCCCGCTTTTTTAGTAAGTTCAACCTGTTTTTCTGTTATAACCGTACCTGCCCCGATATACATTCTGCCCTCAAAATGCTCGGCAAGCATTCTGATATTTTCTGCAGTTTCCTCGTCTGTCGGGTTTCCGTTTGCGTTATAAGTAACCTCAAGCAGACGGATTCCGCCCTTATACATTGCCTCAGTAAGAGGAATAAGCTTCTCCTTTGCCACACCTCTTACAATTACAACAATTTTATTCTTATCTATCGCCTCTATAACCTTTTCTCTCATTTTAACCTCCTGTGTTATTCTGATTATCTTCTTATAGTTTCGCCTGCAGAAACTTTATAAACTGTTCCAACAACATCAAACCACACATCTATGAGTGTCGGATTATATACAGTCTTGCCGTCTGCACTGAAAACAAGAGATTCATAAGCTTTTACATAATCATAAATCTCCATATTGGTTGCATACCACACATCTTCCTTCCCCGAAATCTTATCACAGATTTCGTCAAGATGCTCCCAGTTATTTTTATTGTCAAACTCATAGCTATGACCCCAGATATAGAACAATCTTGGATATCTGCGGGCATGATATGAATTCATTGACATATCAAGATTCAAAAACTCATCAATATACTCAAAGATGTTTGGGTTATTGTGGTGTGCCGTCGGCATCCATGCGTGCCAGTCCTCAGGGAGACGGAATGAGTTATTGTCTCCTCCCAGAGTTCTTGAATAAACAATATCCAAATCCGAAA
This sequence comes from Clostridia bacterium, assembly GCA_045646365.1. Lineage (GTDB taxonomy): Bacteria > Bacillota > Clostridia > Monoglobales > Monoglobaceae > SIG454. Next base: position 59,119 of record JAZRKP010000010.1, on the reverse strand, counting down.
GATACTGCTTTATTTTGTCATATGTAGCACCGTTATTCATAGTGGTTATTCCCGAGTCGGGATAAGCCATACCTCTTATAATCATTCCAAACTCTTCTTCCATATCGAGTCTGCAATCAAGGACATCCCTGATACCCTCAATAGCACGAAGATTCCCATTCGCTCTGTGTTCCAGACCGTGAACTGCTATCTCATGTCCATTTCCCAGTATAAACTCTTTAACCTCCTCAGTTGTCAGTGCTCTTCTGTGTTTCCCATTCAGGTTGAAAGTCCCTTTAAGACCTGACTGTGCAAGTCTTTTTGCAAAACGGACATCTGCCTTGCATCCGTCGTCATAGCTAAATGTTACTGCCTTTGCCTTTCCTTCAGGGAATCTCATAAATCTTGATTTCATATTTTCCACCTCATTATATTTTTAAAGTCAATCCCCAACGGAAATAACATATATATCTTTCATTTTCGTTGTATCCGAGCCGAACATCTTATAAACCGCATCATCAAAGGTAATATCCATAGAATTTGCAAGAACAAGGAACTCGCTGTCATCGTCTGAATTTGAAAGTCTTTTCTCAACTATATAACAATACTTATATTTTAAAACATCCTGATTCGTGTCAAGCTTTTTAAATATTTCCGCCTCATCCAAGTCATCCACGGGGATTTCCAGAGTATTTTCAACTCTGCCTGACCAATATCCCTTTTTCGCCTTAAAATTGGATTCTCCCGATTTTAGAGGAATTTCAAATTTATCTGCGGTCTTAGTAAGCGTTCCGTCCATAACACCGCAACTTGCATCGCAATCTATATCTTCTCCTGTCTCATAATATAAACTTCCGTCAACATTAACCATTCTGACAGGTTCACGCTCCGTAGAAATCTTATTTCCTGCTACTCCGTCAGCACCGCCGTTTCCCCCAACAGCCATTTTCCCACAAGAGGCAAGAGCCATACAACAAACCAAACCAAAAATCACCATAAACTTTTTCATATAATATCCTCCCGCTTAATATAAATTATTACAATATTATTATACCACAAAAACTGAATTATGCAATAGAAAACCGTTTATCTCTTGACATATTATTTAATTTGTGGTAAAATTTTCTCGTTGCAAAGTAGGAAACTGCGCGTTAAGTGAGGAAAGGACGGGAAGTTGCCTTTCTTACGAAAAGCATTACGCTTGCGGTGCCGTTTCCGCATTCCGTTGCTGCAAAATCTGTATATTATACCCTTTTTGTAGCGATTACAGAAAGGGTTTTTCTATGAAAAAAAACTTTAAATTTCCTGAATTTTCAGTCTATAAGCTCTGTGCTTTGGCTATGCTCACGGCAATAACCGCCATTTTGGCGATTTTCTGCACCTTCCGCATAGGAGACGCAATAAAAATCCCATTAAAATTTATATCTGTTTTTATTTCCGCAGCTTTATTCGGGCCGTGGCTTGGTGGTTTGTGCGGTGCGGTCGGGGATATTTTAAACATCTTCCTTGCCCCGTCGGGTGCACCTTTGCCTTTTCTCACTGTGCTTGAATTTTTTGTCGGCTTTGTTTACGGCGTTTTCTTCTATAACCGTCAGTCAAACTCCAAAACCTATATATTAAGATGTGTTTTATGCACAGTTGTTGTGTTTTTATCGGATATAATTTTATCTACCGCAGTTTTGCTCCAGGCAGGATATTTCCCCAAATACAGCACAGCTATTATAATAAGACTTCCTGCGGGAATAATAAAAGCAGGACTTCAGCTTGTGTTTTTCCTGTTCAGTCAAAGATTTATAGTATCACTCAAAAAAATCGGGAGGTTTAAAAATGAGTAATTTTCTGAAATTTGCCAACAGTTTTCAGGCGGTTGCAAAGCTTCGCCTTGAAAGCATAACGGCTCTTACGAAAATTCTGGGCAATCCGCAAAATGACCTTAAATTCATTCATATTGCAGGAACCAACGGAAAAGGCTCCGTGTGTGCTTTTCTCCAGAATATTTTAACAGAGGCAGGCTATCGCACGGGCAAGTATACCTCCCCAAATATGATAAATGTTTGTGAAAGAATAAACATTGACGGTGAGGACATTTCTGCTGAAATTATGGAATCTCTTATGGAAACTGTCAAATCAGCGGCAAAAACTGTTGAAAAGGAGCTTGGCGAAATGCCTACCCCTTTTGAAATATGGACTGCCGCAGCCTTTTGCTATTTCAAGGAACAAAAATGTGACTATGTTGTTCTGGAAACAGGTCTTGGCGGAACAAGGGACGCAACAAATGTTATTCCCGCACCGGAAATTGCGGTTATAACCCGCATAGACATCGACCATACAGAATATCTCGGCTCAACCATCGGCGAAGTTGCAGGTGAAAAAGCAGGCATAATCAAAACCGGCTCAAAAGTTGTTACATTGGCTCAGCACCCTGAGGCTATGTCTGTTTTGAAATCCGCCTGTCTTGAAAAAGGTTGCCCTTTGATTGTTACCGAAGCTGCCGATTTCCTCGGATTTGAGAAAATATACGAAACTTTCTCCTATAAAAATATTAAAAACATAGTTTCAGGACTTGGCGGAGTTGCTCAGATTGAAAATGCCTCTTTGGCTGTCGAAACTGCCCTGACTCTTGGAATTTCTGCTGATTGTATTAAAAAGGGAATTAAAAAAACAAAACATATGGGAAGACTTGAAATAGTCAGCGATAACCCATATATAATCTTCGACGGCGCACACAATAATAACGGTATGACCGCACTTATGAAATCTCTGAAAAGATACTTCCCTGACCAAAACCCTACATTTATTATGGGAGTTATGGCGGACAAATCATATGGTGAAATGCTTGAAATTATGAGAGAGAACGGCTATGACACACTTCGTTGTGTTAAGGTTTTGGACAACCCAAGAGCCGAAAGCGCCGAAACCCTTGCAAGCAAAGCTAAGGAATACGGATTTACCGCAACCGCTTTTGAAAACCTCGAAACCGCCTTGTCAGATTTGCACGGCTTGACCGTCATCTGCGGTTCACTATATCTCTATAAAGACTTCGATAAAATCCGCAATAACATAATATGAAAATTTTTTTAAAATTTTTTAAAAAAAGTATTGACAAAAGACAAAGTTTATGTTATTATATCTCTTGTTGGTCGTGCTGACCAAAACTAAATAGTGGATAAGCTGGTGTAGCTCAATTGGCAGAGCAGCTGATTTGTAATCAGCAGGTTGCGGGTTCGAGTCCCATCACCAGCTCCATTTTATGGAGGGGTTCCCGAGTGGCCAAAGGGGGCAGACTGTAAATCTGTTGCGTCTCGCTTCGATGGTTCGAATCCATCTCCCTCCACCAACAAAAAGCCTTGTGTATCAAGGCTTTTTTTGTTTTTATTTTTAAAACGTAGCTCAAAACGTAGCTTTTTGTTAATTTTGTTAAATCTATATTAAACCTTTTGTGTCCTTAAATTAAATGTTTGAAAATTCTATTGAAATGTATTCATATTCTGTGATAAAATCCCGATGTATGGTAAAAAATAAAAGTTAAGGAGATATGATATGGATATTTTTAATTTACTTACTTTAATCGGAGGACTTTGCCTTTTTCTTTTCGGAATGGACCTTATGGGGCAAGCGCTCGAACGCCGTGCAGGAAGCAGTCTTCGTACAGTTTTAAGCAAGCTTACCACAAAAAAAATCATTGGACTTCTGACAGGGCTTGGCGTTACTGCTGTTATTCAGAGTTCTTCTGCAACAACTGTTATGGTTGTTGGGTTTGTTAATTCAGGACTTATGACGCTTAAGCAGGCAATCAATGTTATTATGGGTGCAAACATTGGTACAACTGTTACCGCCTGGATTTTAAGTTTAACAGGTATTGAAAGTGAAAATATATTTGTTCAGCTTTTAAAACCTATGTCATTTACCCCGATTCTTGCTCTTTTCGGTATAATTTTCTACATGTTCTTTAAGGACAGCAAGCGACGGGACACCGGTATAATACTGTTGGGCTTTGCAACCTTGATGTTTGGAATGGATATTATGTCAGATTCAGTTTCGGGGCTTTCAAAAGTTCAGCAGTTCAGGGAATTGTTTATTCTGTTTAAAAATCCGATTTTAGGGGTATTGGTTGGTGCTGTTCTTACGGCAATAATTCAATCGAGCTCCGCATCTGTCGGAATTTTACAGGCTCTTGCCGCAACAGGTCAAGTTTCATACGGCGCGGCAATCCCGATTATTATGGGACAAAATATAGGAACCTGTGTTACTGCTCTTTTATCCTCTTTCGGAGCAAACAGAAATGCAAAGCGTGCGGCTTTTGTTCACCTTTTTTTCAATATTATTGGAACCGTTATAATGCTTGCCGTATTCTTGATTGTTAAAGCATTATTCGCACCTGTATTTCTTGACACTTCCGCATCACTCTTTGGAATTGCTGTCGCTCACTCTCTATTCAATATTATTTGTACAATCATTCTTTATCCTATGTCGGGGGTTCTCGAAACAATCGCAACACGCCTTGTTCCTGCCCCTAAGACAGAGGAAAAAAGTGAGATGTTTGACGAAAGACTGCTCTCAACACCGCCTGTTGCTCTTGAACTCTGTGCTAAAAAGGCAGTCGAAATGGGTTATCTCGCAGTTGGCTCTCTTACAAAGAGTCTTTCTATGTTTGAAAAATACTCCTCTGATACTGCAAAGGAAATTCGTGATGCTGAGGAAGTTGTTGACCGTTTTGAAGACTCAATCGGAACATATCTCGTCAAACTCAGTGGAAAACAACTTTCTACTGAGGAATCCGCCGAAGTCGCTAAACTTTTAAAGGCAATCGGAGACTTCGAACGAATTTCCGACCACGCTCTTAACCTTCTCGAATCCGTTGAAGAAATGCGTGATAAGGACATTAAATTTTCTGACAATGGCTTGCAGGAGCTCAGGGTTATGCTTAGTGCCGTGTCAGAAATCCTTGACCTTTCCCTCTCTGCCTTTACCGAAAACAACCTTGAATCTGCTATGGATACAGAGCCTCTTGAAAAGGTTATCACAAAGCTTAAAAATAAAATGAGAAGTCAACATATTGCCCGTTTACAAAAAGGTGAATGTTCTATTACAGCAGGATTTATCTGGGCTGATCTTTTAACAAATCTTGAGAGAACCGCTGCACACTGCTCTAATATTTCCGGCGGGATTATTGATATATTTAATAATAATTTCAGTATTCACGAAACACTTAGAAATCTCCGTACTGACAACGAAGATTTTGACATCAAGTTTGAAGCTTTTAGTAAAAAATACTCGCTTTAATTTAGCACATAAAAAAATGCACCCTGTCGGGTGCATTTTTTATCTTAACTTTTCGTTTATAGCTTCTCTTAACGCAATAAAATATTCTGCATCACTTGGATAAACATTAAAGCTTTCGACTTTTTCTACCATTTCCATAACTGCATCTCTGCCAATTTTATCTTCAAGAAGTTTTAATGCTCTCAAATCCTGTAATGCTTCATTGAACACTTTAATTCGGATTGACGGAACAGCCCCTTTCCTTCCCGGATATACCGAAAAGGCATCCCCGGCAGGGAATCCGCCGTCAGATTCTGTTGTCAGATACGGATTTACAAGGTGGGTGGAAAGCTGACTGTAATAGAAATTATATCCCCATTGCAAAAATCCTTTTACCGCATATTTATATAGTTGAATTCCGATAACTCTGTTTCTTTGAGATGACATCCCTAAAAACCGGTTACTCAAATTGAATTTACCCTGTCCGCAACAGTAATAAACCCACAAATCTTCAATACCATTATCAATGAAATCATAAACTGCAGTCGTTGCAACAACGGGGATATCTACATATTTATTCTCCAAAAATTCATAGTGGGACATTGCATCCATCTGCTTAATATCCCCAAGAAGCGGTTTCAGAAATTTACGGATTTCGCCGTATGTTGCAAGGTGCTTTTCATTCGGCTCATCAGAAATATGGAAGAATATTTTACTCTCGTCCCATTTTCCGCTTAAATATTCTCTAAGAGCTGGAACAAACTGTGAAATAAACGACTTATATTCTTCACCTAACGAATCTGTATGCCAACCAAATTTCTTTATGGTTTTTCCATTTTCCGTAACCTCAACTTTAGGGGTATGCTCTGCACCCCACTGGCTGTATAAATGAGAAATTTCAAGGTATTCTATTCCGTTTTCACGGCAAAGTTTCAGCCATTTTGAAAGTTTGTCAAAGTTAAAGGTATATGTTCCGTTTTCAAAAGCAACATCAACAAGCTGAACTGTTGGTCTTTCAAGTCCGACCTTTGTATCAAGTGGCGGAGTAAATACCGGTGTCAGAATCATATTCATTCCGTGTTCTGCCGCAACTTTGATATAGTTTTCTATAAGTTCCCAGTGTTTTTCCGATAATGGCTCAACTTCATAATACGATGAAATACAATCGCAATGGAACCAGTTTGTGTATGGAATATGTAATTTCGGAAGCTTTTCATCAATAATTTCAAGCTCAAAATTGCTCTCTCCCCATACGCCTTCTTCGTCTTTGAATAGAATCTTTATATTATGGATACCCGCCTTAACATTCTCATCCGCCTTGACGCTCACCCATACTGCACTGTAATAGTTTGATGACACCATAACATAATCTGTGTATTCGTCAAGAATATCAGGCATAAATCCCGGTTTTGTCAGCAAATAGTTATCATCAGGCTCATCATAAAACAACGGATTCAAAACAGGTACACATCTAACATTATAAAGAGAAATATTTTCAGCAATATCCGAAACGATTTCAAGCTGAAGTTCCTTAATCCCGTGAATATTTTCCTCCGCCATAAAAGCAAGCTGATAAGAAAATTCTTCACACTTTAACATACTGCCTTTCGAAACGGTCTTACACTCAATTTTCTTTTCAGGCAAAATCTTCTCAAGAGACGAAACATTTTTTATATCAAGTTTTACCATATTTTTTCTCCTTTTTAAATTATAAATATAGTATATCACACGGTTATTTATAAATCAAGCACATCATTTTGATATAATATAATCGACTTTTGCTATTACTCTTCAATTAAAAAATGGTACAGATTTTCTCTGTACCATTTTAGTAACAATTTATTTTATATTGCTCTTTTCAGCGTTTACTACCCATTTACCGTCTTTTTCGTAAACTGTTATTTCCTTATTGCTTTCTGATGTTTCAAGCTCCATCTCATTTATAATCGAAACAATCTCAGCAAATATCAAATTCATCGCCTCGTCATCAGTTGTTGTTTCGTCTATTTGTCCGCTCTCAACTAACGCATTAAGGATTTCTATAAGATTTTCCTGTCCGAGCGCTGTTTCAAAGAAATTTTCTTCAAGTTCAGCACTGACAAAGTCAGCAGTAAATACATATTCTCCGCCGTTATCAGCAACTTCTGTTATTTCATAAGATGAATAACTCGATAATTTCGCAATTATAGCTTCTGCCATTTCTTTGAAATTATCTTCATACGCCACCATTTCTTCAGGTAAGTTCGCAAGAATGTTTTCAACATTCAAATTCTTTGCAGTTTCCGGAATTGCCTCCGAATCATCAAGATATGAACTCATAGCTTCAACATCCAATGCCGCCAACGCATCCAGAAAGCCTACTGCTGTCTCTGTTGCAAGAAGCTCGCTTTCTTCACTTCCGCCACACCCCACAAGGGATACTGCACAAACAAGTGTAAGTAATAAAGCAATTAGTTTTTTCATAATATAAATACCTCTCTAAATATATTGTTTTACAATTTCCTGTAAACATTTTTGATTATATCACACTGTTATATTTAAGTCAACCGTTCTTTCCTCACAAAATAAGACAGATTCCGCAACGCAAAACCTGTCTTATAGTAATTATTCTTCAGAAGCCACTTCTTCAGCAACAACTTCTTCTGTTTCCTCAGTTACAACTTCCTCTGCCGGAATTTCTTCCGCAACAATCTCTTCAGCTACAGTTTCTTCAACCGCAACCTTTATTTCCGCTTCCTTTAAACCTGCACGGTAAATTCCGAAGCAACAAACGATTACTGCACCAAAACACATTGAGAACAATCCGCAGAATACTTTAAGAAAGTCTGCAATATCGCCAAGATTTGATGCTGTTGTTCTTGCTGCACTTGCTGTTTCAGCGCCGTTGTTTACAGTATATGTATAATAATCAGCGCCAAAAGTTGCGTAACCTGAGTCATAAGAATATGGGGCGCTGCCAGGATACGAAGTGTTTCCGCCCAATGCTCCGCTGAGAGATAAAATACCTACCAGCACAAACACAAAACCTACAATCATACCTACTAACGAAAGTGTTTTCTTATTCATAATAATCCTCCCAAAATTTGTATACATACAATTTTCTTACATTATATCACTTTATATTTTAAAAGTCAATCCCTATCCGATATCTTATTCTTACTCAAATCATTGCAATATTCAAGTAATATATACGGGAAAATTATGTTGCCTCACAGAATGTTTGTTCTTGACAACTCTGCTTTATTTATAGTATATTATAGTATAGATTAATATGCAGGAGGAAGATTATGAGAAAATACGAAAACCTGAATACAATCAGCGAAAACCGTGAAAAACAGCGTTCATATTATATACCGCAGGGCGGACATACTTACCTTAACGGAATGTGGAATTTTAAATTTTATAATTGCGACTTTGAGGAAGCTTATTTGGAAAAAGAATGGAGCGAAATCCCTGTCCCCTCCTGCTGGGAGCTTTTGGGATACGAAAATCCCAACTATGCAAATGTTGCATACCCTCACCCCGTTGACCCGCCTTATGTTCCCGCAAAAAATCCCATGGGTGTTTATATGAGAACATTTAATATTTCTGATATTTCAAGAAATATCTACATTGTTTTTGAAGGCGTTTCAAGCTGTCTTGAGCTTTACATAAATGACGAATATGTTGGCTATACTCAGGGAAGCCATCTTCAGGCAGAATTTGATATCTCAAAATTTGTTAAAGAGGGTGAAAACACGGTTGTTGCCAAAGTCCGCAAATGGTGCTCGGGCAGTTATCTTGAGGACCAGGACTTTTTCAGATTTCACGGTATTTTCAGAGATGTTTACCTCCTTTCAAGACCGAAGGGACATATAAAAGATATACATATTACAACAGACGAAAATGTTATAAATATTGATTTTGAGGGCAAGGCTGAAATTTCTCTTTATGACAGAGAAAAAAATCTCCTCGGCAAGATAAATGCAGAAAATACCGCATCATTCAATGTCAAAAAACCGATAAAGTGGAATGCGGAAAAGCCGTATTTATATGAGCTTATTTTTGAATATGAGGGTGAAATAATTTCACAGAAAGTCGGTTTTGTTAAATATTCAATCGGCAAGGATTATGAGTTTTTGGTAAATGGTACGGAAGTTAAGTTAAAGGGCGTTAATCATCACGATACTCACCCCGAAAAAGGCTGGGTTATGTCTGATGAAGACATTTTAAACGACCTTAAGCTTATGAAAAAGCTTAACATCAACACAATCAGAACTTCTCACTATCCTCCAACTCCTAAATTCCTTGAAATGTGTGACGAAATCGGGATTTATGTTATGCTCGAAACCGACCTTGAATCACACGGCTTTGTTAACCGTATTGTAGGCGGAACCGGATACGATTGTGTCGATAATTCTGAATGGTTATGTGCTAAGCCTGAATGGAGAGATTCCTTTGTAGAACGAATGGAGAGAGCGTATAACCGCGACAAAAATCACTGTTCCATTTTCTCCTGGTCAACAGGAAACGAAAGCGGACACTGGGACAATCATCTTGCTATGATGGAGTTTTTAAGAGAAAATGATTCGCACCGCCTCATTCATTGTGAAGATGCATCAAGGCTTTCCGAGCGGTCAGAAGAACTTGGCATAGATCTCCGTTACATCGCAGACCGTCCCGACATTCATTCAATAATGTATGAAGGCATTGCCTCGATTGCAAAGAAAATGGCTGACCCTGAATTTAAATATCCGTATTTTATGTGTGAATATTCTCACGCAATGGGTAATGGCCCTGGTGATGTTATGGATTATTGGGAGCTTGTTTATGCCAACAAAAAATTCATCGGCGGTTGTATCTGGGAATGGGTTGACCACACTGTTATCGTTGACGGTGTTCCGAAATACGGCGGTGACTTTGAAGGCGAAATGACCCACGATTTAAATTTCTGTTGTGACGGAATGGTTTTCCATGACAGAACCTTGAAGGCAGGCTCTCTTGAAGTTAAAGCGGTTTATCAGAATATGGACTGCACTCTTTCGGAAAATGAAATCTCTGTACTTAACAGATTCGATTTTACAAATTTGTCTGAATACGATTTTAAATATGAAATCAAAGTTGACGGCAAGACAGTTGAAGAGAAAACTTTAACTCTGGATGTTGAGCCGAAAGAAACGGCGAAAATCCCTGTTGAGTTGCCCGAAAAATGTGTTCTCGGAGCTTATATCAACTGCTATCTTTATGACAAGACAGGTGACTGTGTTGCACAGAAACAACTTGAAATTCCTGCAGAAACTGTTAAGAGAGAAAACGATAAAACTCCTGCAAACGCAGAGGAAAACGACAGTTTTATTATCTTCTCTGGTGATGAATTTAAATATACTTTCTCAAAGGATTTGGGTACATTCGTAAGCCTTATTAAAAACGGCGAGGAACAGCTTACTGCACCTGTTGAACTGACTGTTATGCGTGCTCCAACGGATAACGAGAGAAATATTCGTGCTGAGTGGTATTGGCATAATACCTGGCAGGCCGAAAACTTTGATAAGTTATTTACAATGATTTATGACTGCAAATCTGAAAGCGGGCAAATAACTGTTAACGGCAGTCTTTCAGGGGTTTCAAGAATACCGTTCTTCCATTTTGAAACAAGATATTTTGTTTCGGCAAGCGGTGAAATAAGTGTTAGTCTTAACGGAAATATTCGTGAAAAATGCATTTGGCTCCCACGCCTTGGATTTGAGTTCAAAACTCCTTTTGACAGTTCAAAATTTTCATATTTCGGAATGGGACCATACGAAAATTACTGTGATATGAATCACGCATCAATGGTTGACCGCTTTGAGAGTGATGCTGACCGTGAATATGTTCCTTATATTATGCCTCAGGAACACGGAAATCACATTAAAACAAAGGTTCTTGAGATGGATAACGGACTTACATTTGAGGCAGAAAACGGTTTTGAATTTAATGTTTCTCATTACAGTTCTCACACTCTTATGAATGCAAGGCACTGGGATGAGCTTAAAAAATCAGACAGTACAATTATCCGAATTGACTACAAGAATTCAGGAATTGGTTCTGCAAGTTGCGGACCCGCTCTCCTTGAAAAATATCGCCTGAGCGAAAAAGAAATTCATTTTGAATTTACCATAAGATAAACACAAACAATAAAAAACACGATTAAACAAAATCAGTTAATCGTGTTTTTTCATTGTTAGAATTTTAAAATCTTTTTTATTCAGATGCTTATCTGTCTTTGCGGTTATCCCCTTTAATAAAATCGTAAACAATATCAAAAGACTTTTTTAACAACAATTTCAACATTTTTACCGCGAACACCTACGATAATATCGTCGGCAAGCTTTGCAACAATAGAGCGTTCAAGTTCTGCATACGCATCCTTTTCATTTTCTTCAACTGCTATTTTATAGTTATAAAGTGACCACGAATATATGTATCCTGTTTCACAGGAAATTGTTGTATCGACATAACCAAATCCCATATTGAAGCCGTGACCATCATAAAACTCACCTTCGGGGATTGGAAGAGTCGGGTCAAATGCCGCAAGAAGCATTGTTTCTGCAACCGCTCTGATTTTGCCCATAACTCCTTTTGCTGCAGCATTTTTGCCGGATTTCGAAATGGAAATAAGTTCATCTCTTAAATCAATATTCATATCCTCTGCTTTAAGCTCTACATGAAGTTCATAGGTCTCACCGTCATTTTCTGCCCAAAAGTTTCCGCTGAAGTTTTCAACAAGTCCCGGAAGCATACCACAAAGTTCTTCCGCCAAAAGACGAAGCCTTAATGCTTTTTTCTCTTCAAGACCATTATATGCGGTTACTTTTTCTACCTCGTCAAGAACTGCTTTGAGGCAGGTTAAATCTTTATTTAATTTACAAACATTTGATTTCAATTAAGTTTCCTCCTAACTTAGTGCGATAACAAGAATAAGTATATTTTAATACTTTTCATATAAATCACTCTCTCTATTCGATTGTGAGAATATCTAAAAAGCCTGTAATATCAAACACTTCCATAATGCTGTCATTTACACCTGTAAGCTTCATACTGCCCTGTGTGTTCATTACTTTCTGAGCTTTCAGTATTACTCTGAGTCCTGCAGATGAAACATATTCAAGGTTTGTCATATCAAATATCAATTCCTTAGCATCAGCAAGAACTTCATCAAGTTCGTTTTCAAGTTGTGGTGCTGTTTGTGTATCAAGTCTTCCTGATACAATAAGCATTACTGCATCCTGGTTAATTTTCTTTTCAATAGTCATTTCGATAATCTCCTTTTAAATAATTTTAATTATTTTTTAATTCTGCATAAAATTCAGCATTTGCAGCATTTATGTAGGTAATAAGGAAGAATGTTCCTATACCAAGAGGCAGAACACAAAGAACTCCCCATCCAATACTTACTTTTAAGCGACTCCCAAGCTTTTACTCTTAATTCTTTTGAGTTTAACATATTAAAAATCTTCCTTGCTTTAATAATGTTTTACTGTTTCCATGGTTCTGTTTGCTCGTTGAGAAATAATCGTACTGATTTCTTTTTTAATAGCACTCCCGTCGAGTGGCTCAGGATTTTCTTTACCATTCATCTTCGTCATTTTCATCAAAAACCCATTCCATACCAATAGTTGATACGATAATACATAGTAATTGAATAAAATGAAAAAGCAAAACGGAATAAATGACATCAACATAAAGAAATCTTAATCCTTTTGTTATCGAAAACAACCATGTATATACTTCACTGTTTGCAAAAAATAAAACCACAAAATTTATACCGGCAAAGATTGCGTACGACAAAAAATTGAGTATAAAAAATAATTTTTTATCGCGTATATCACAATAACACTCTCTTAAATTCCTGAAGTTGTTAATCGTGAATACCAACACAAAAACTGATATCATTAAAAAGATACTTATTCGGTTAACAACTCTTCCTGTTATATTAAGAAATGTAATTATCAAGGACAAAAAAATGCTTGACAGTAAGAGTTCTGCAACACGCCTGTATACAACAAACCTCTTTTTAAAAACGGGCGAATTCATATACTTTATTCTCCCTCTTCTGGCGTTGTCGTTATATCCACTGTATAGGTCTTATTATCCCATTCAACACTGCAACCGAGGCTTTCAGCCACTGCACGGACAGGGACAATAGTTGACCCGTTTATAGCAAAAGGTGCTGCGTCAAGTTCTATTTTAATGACTTCATCATTATCAATATGCTGAACGGACATAATATTATTATCTATTTGCATGGTAATAAGGGAGCTCCCCTTTGTTGCAAATATGATTTTTTCAGACCCCATCCATGTTACCTTTGCACCGATACGCTCAAATATTGAGCGCATCGGAAGCATTGTTCTGCCATTTACTATCTGTGCCGGAACAGGGGATTTAACAACAATATTGTCTACCCTGACCGTAACTTCTTTTGCTTCGGCATTTACATTTACAAACAGTAAAATCAAAATTGTCACTAACGACAGTACATATTTTCTCATAAGAACTTCTCCTAATCAATGAAAATTGTCATTTCCTGAGAACCATAACCAATTCCTTCGTTGCCGTTAACTATTTTTGTAAGAGATCTGCCGTTCTTGTTTCCATCTCCACTTGTTGTTATCACATCTTCAATTTCAAATAATTCAACATTCATATCTGGTTTACTGTATTTTTTCATCAACAATACCTCTCTCATATATAATTAAATCACTAAAATCAGGTCCACATTCAACCGGCAATGACCAGAATACCTCTCCGTCGCAAATCACATATGCAACTGCAAAATATGTCATGGTTGCGTTCTCCTCGGTAATATTAACTATATCACCATAGAATGTTGTTTCACTACCTGTCAAATTCTCTCCGGTAAATCCGCTGTCTTCTACTTTATCACCGATATTTCCGGACTTAATAAATTTAATTCCTGTCTCTGTAATTTTCTCCCTGAATTCATTTGTTGTTTCAATATCAAACAGGAATCTTACTACTGCCTTCTTGCCCTCTTCTGTTTCAAAATAACCAGAATCAGTATTTGTTGTCCATTTGAACTGTCCCCACTTAGCCTTAAGAGTAATATCTTTTGCAACACTGCCTACTACTGACTGAGTTGTTTCGTTGAATGTGCCTTCTTCAACTGCTTCCCAACCGAGGAATACATATCCATCTCTTGTAGGGTTAGCTGCAATTTTAGTATCGTAGCTCCACTTATGTATTGTAAAGTATCCACCATCTTCGGATGCAAATATTTCCATATTGCCAATAGTATCGCCGTTTGCATCAAGGTCGAAATTAACAACATATTCCTTTGGAACTATTGTTGCAGTAAGAACACCGGCTTCATTATCCGCTGTGTTCCAGCTTGTTGTTGCACCGTATCTTACACTGTAAGGTGATTCGTGTGTGTAATCTGTTCCGTCAAGCTTGCTGAGTTTAAGCTGATAGCTTGACATTGCACCGCTTGAAATTCCCTTCCAGAGCTTAACACTACCCGTTGCTACTCCATCTGCAAATGTGAGTTCCTCACCGAAAGGTTCTACTTCGTGCTGAGAAATCACAGTATTTGGAGGATTAGACCCTGTTGTCTGGAAAAGAATCTGGATAATACCATTTGATGGTCTGTAATCCTTACCGATACGCGTTGCATCAATTTTGTAACTCTGCACAAATTCATCAGCCTTGAATGTAAGCTTTGCATCAACCTTTGCTTCTCTTGCCTGGTTGAATATAGCTACATACTCACTCTCCGCAAAATTCTTATCACTATTGTTATCATATGTTGTTTCATAGTTGATAAGTGCAACTCTGATTCTGTATTCATCACCTGAATTTGCAATCTCATCAAAGTTATAAGTTACTGTCGCAATATCATTAACATAATTAAGCTTTGCATCCGCACTCGCATAATCATTGTATGTACCATTACGCTTAATCTGAAGTGTTGTTACAAGATTTGTTGCACGGTCAACATCAAGAACATCAACCTTTTCATTGTCAATATAATAGAATCCGTCTACTGTAATTTCACCGCTGATTGCAAGAGGTTCTTTCCACCCTGCATAAAGTGTTGTATTGCCGTTAAGTCGGGAGCCATCAACGGCTTTTTTAGTACATTCTTTATCTGTGTACCAGCCGTTAAACACATATCCTCCGTCTCTTACGGGAACATATTTGATGGTATCGGGAATTACAAACTGTTTTTCAAGAGTAAGGGTATCTTCGTTTTGAATCTTACCGCCATTGGCATCGAAAGTAAGGTTGTAGCTTTCGATTGAAATTGTAGCAACCGGAGTACCGTTTTGCACACTGCTTGCATAATATGCACCTGCATCTTCCGTAGCACTTGTGTCTGGATATGTAGGAATTCCTCCACCATCAACCACATTCACTGTGCTTTTAAATGCATTTGCTGAATTTGTTACAATAGTACCGTCAGCAAGGATGTATGAAACAACTTCTATACGGTAGTAATACGGTTGAGAAACATCAGAAAGGTAGTTCTGCGCTTGAGGGTTATCGGAATTAGACCATAACTGCCATACGGGATATGAGCCTTTCCCCTTTCCCTGTGTATCAATGCCTACTGGAACTACTGTACCGTCTTTATGCTGTTCAATGATGTGCCACCCAAGGTTGCCTGTTTTATCAAGTCCCCAATATGTAACCTGTATGTTTACGCCTGCAGGATAAAGGTAAGATGGAACGCTCTCTTCCATTTTTACATCAAATTTAAGGTCAAAATTGTTAGGCTCATAGTTAAGAACAACTTCAACATCTGTGTTTCCTTCAGAATCTTTAGTTGAAGTTACTGATTTAACTGCGTAACCTGACATCGCACACGAAACAGAATATTCTGCATCTTTTTCACCGTAAAACACCTTTGTATCTGCAATATATCTGGAAACATTTGAAGTTGTATCTGTTGTGTAATTATAGCCTTCACAGCTACCGGCAGAGAGAGTAACTGTATTTGACGCAGGATATGTTACACCGTCAACAATCTTCAAAAGATTGAATGAAACTTTATCATCAGATGCATGGTCTTGTCCGTGATTGATTATTACATTTACCTTTACTTTCACAGCTTCTTCCCACTGAGCAGTAAGAACATATGCTTTGGAAATGTCAGCTGTCAGAAGTTGTCCCGGTCTGTAATTATTTCCTTCAGCGTCTTTCCAGTAAAGGAAGCTATAACCTTCTCGGGTTGGAACAGTTTTTGTTACATAGACAGAATCGCCTGCCTGATACACACCGCCGATTCCGTCAAACTTTCCGCTATTTGCATCATATCTTAAACTGTATGTATGAATATTAAGCTCATTATTTCTATTATCAATTGTTAACTGATAATCACCAAATCTTGTGTGCGAGCCGTTTTTGTAATAAATATAGTAAATACCGTTTGCTACATCAGCTGTATATTTCCCTTTTTCACTCTTGGTAAGAGAGATATATTCGTCACCATTCTTCTCTTTAAGGTACAGATTTCCGCTGATTTTATAATGTTCAAGAGTATCCGCAAGCTTATTATCGGTATAGAAATTTACAGTGGCTCTGTAAACAGGCTTTGTTGTATCTGTTACATATGCATATGCATAGCCATCGTGGTAGTTACCGCGAACTGTTACTTCATAAGTTGTATCAGGGGTAAGATCTGTGAATACAACTGTATTATCAATCTTTTCGCCCTGAACATTTCCTATGAAATATTCGCATTTATCATCAATAGCATTGAGTGTGAGCGTTGTGGTTGTAGTTGATGTCACAGGCTTTTTGAATACATAGATTTCATTACTAATTTTGCATTCACCTGATTTATAATGGAACTTACAGTTATTTTTGCTAATCAAAAGTGAAATACTTGCAACCCCTGATTTAAGGCCTTTCACCAGATAATCGCTACCATCTTTTTTAATGCTCACGATATCCTCGTTTTCCGTTGATGCTTCACCAACACTACAAGCTTCACAGTCGATATGAACTATGGAGCTTCTGCCGAGCATATCCTTAATGTTGATTTCTTCTCCTTCAAACACGCCATACTTTGCTGCCGCAAGGTCAGACTGAAGACTGGGGCTATCAAAATCTTTGTAGCTATCAGTTCCTATTACATTTCCGTCCTTATCTTTAACAGTAACCGTAATAGTTCCCTTAAGACTTGAATAACCGAGATTAGCTCCATAAACCGAAGCCCATGCGTAACCTTTGCCTGAATAGTTTTCGCCCTCTGAGAGTTCAAAACCAAAGAGATAGAAAGCACCTGGAATTTCAACCTCGCCTGCGGTATCTTTTATGTTATACATATTGGATGAATTGTATACATAAAGATATGTACCCAACTGGTTATCCCATGTATAAGTTAAATCCGAAATATTGCCGTCATATCCCGTAACCCTCGCTTCCAGAAGTTCACTCGAGCGAAGTTTTTCGCCGGGTTTTCCAACGAAACTTACAATTTCAACACTTGTATCTGATGCCTGAGCTGTAATTCCAAAACTCTGAACAAGTGTAAAAATCATACATAAAGTCAATACTGCACAGATTAACTTTTTAAATTTTGTACTCATAAAATTCCTCCATTTTATATTTAAATTTATTATATGTTTCAGGTAGCATATATCCGGTATTTTCCTCACCCCCCTGACATATCATAGCATAACACCGTATCACACATACTACCACGATTAAAGTATATCACTTTCAATATGACAAACCTATGACAAATTCATATTTATATACAAAAAATATACGGTCGGAATTATCCGACCGTATCAATTCGTATTTATTTGTACCTATTTTTATTTGAAATAGCGGTTTAAGAGGCCTTCAAAGCCTTTTCCGTGACGAGCTTCGGTTTAGTTTGAATCAATTTGATATTATCAAATTTCCCTTGTATTTCAAAAGTTTCAATATCTTTGACAATTACCACTTTTCCGAAATTGCCAGTTTCGTTGCCAGTTACATAGAAATTCGTGTGACCTGACAGGATTTCAATGTGGACTATGATTTTATATAAGCTGAAAAGCAATGCCACTTTTCCAGAGGGAAAAGTGGCATTTTAAGATATTACTTATTATTTTCAATAAATCTGTGAAGAATTGCAGCGATTTCTGCTCTTGTTGCGTTATCTAACGGATTAAGGGTACTATCAGTTTTACCTTTCAAAAGACCTGTACCAACAGCCCAGTTCATTGCTGAAACTGCATATTCAGAAATCTCATTGCTGTCAGTAAAGTGAAGATTTTCTTCCAATGTTACTGCATCCATACCCTTATACTGAGCATATCTAAATATGATTGTTGCAATCTGTTCTCTTGTAATATTATTGTTTGGTGCAAACTCTGTTTCTGAAATACCATTAACAATTCCATTCTGTTGTGCCCAGATTACCGCATTTGCATAATATGCTCCCATATCAATGTCGGCAAATGGTATGCTTCTGTTTACAGCAGGCTCACCTTCGTTTCTATAAAGAATTGTAACAAGCATTGCTCTTGTGAGGAGTGCGTTAGGAGCAAATGTTGTATCGGCAACACCATTCATAAGATTGTTATCGCTTACATATTTTACATCAGCATAATACCAGTGTGCTTCTGCTACATCGCTAAACCATAAATCAGCAATATCAGCATCATCCTTTGGCTCATCGTCAGTTTTAGTTTCTTCTGTCCATTTAGCATAAAGGGTAAAGCCTTTTGTTACAGCTTTTTCAAAATCATATAATGTTGTAAAGCTCTTGTCTGTGTACCAGCCCTCAAAGATAAATCCGTCTTTTGTAGGTGCTATTGGCTTTGTTGCCTTATTATTTTTAGCAATTTTCTGACTTTCTACTGTGCTTCCGCCATCTGTGTCAAAACGAACAGTATACTGTGTTGCTGAACCACCACCAACATGAGTGTTTCCCTGTGCAATAGCATTCTGGTAAACTACATACTCAGAGAAATGTGAAAGTGTTATTGTTATAATGTTGTTTTCATAATTAAATGGAACATTTTCAAAAGTACCATTATCCTTTAAATGTTTAACAACAACATCACCGGCTGTATTACTTTTTTCATAATATATGTTGATGACAACTTTTCTTTCATCGGTAGCATCAGGAGTTGTGTATATCTCATCGCCATCTTCTGTCTCTAATACTATCTTATAAACAACATTATTAGCAAGATCATCTACAGCATCATCCTGATTTGATGTGAGGTCTTCAGTTTCTTCAACTTTCAGTGTCAGGCTTCCTGTATAGCTTTCATCAGCAAGGTCAGCAGCAATCGCTTCAAGTGCATCCTTGTTAATTGAAACTGTAATGTCTTCATTCTCGCCGCCTGCAAGTGTAATGTTGAGTTCTGCATTTTCGCTTATGCTCGGATTTGTTAACATATCGTTAACTGCACTTGAAGGAATTGTAACTGTGTCTACAACTTCGGAAGGTTCAACGAATTGGTTTGTATCAATTGTTACAGATTGAGTCCCCGATGTAATGCCAGCTGTGTCAACTGTTTCAATTACAACTGTGTTACTGCTTGTTGAAGTAGTACCTTGAATAACAACATTTTCATCCGTTATTATAGGTGTTCTCTTAAATGTATATGATTCACCGATTGTGTAATTCACACTTTCACTTTCAGGATGGTATATGCGAAGTTCCAAAGTTGTTTCTAAATCAGGATTTGCTTCAAGAAATCCAGGTGTGAAATAAATTCCACAATCAAATTCACCTACGGAATCATATATTTCTTGATATGTGATTGTAGCATTTGCAAAAGCCATTATTTTTGTTTCGTCTCCTGCATTAACAGATACTGTTTCAAACGGAACTTTCAGCCAGCTACCGTCCTCATGTTCCTGATATCTTCCTGCTAAATAGTTATTTGTTCCGTCTTCATTTGCAATAAAGCTTGCATCTTTGTTTATTGTCAAAACGAAATCTGCATGCCAGTCACCATAGGCTGCAAGTTGTTCTTCAGTTGCAGTATCTGCAACAAATTTCAAAGCATATGTAAGGTCAATATCTGACGAAAGTGTTTTTACATCCAAATCTGTAACCGTAGCAGTTGGAAGTGCTACAACTTCAAACTCATATGTTTCCCCACCAATTACATAAAACTCGCTCTCATCTTCGTTATTATATATACGAAGCTCTAATGTTATCTTTAAATCAGGATTTGCTGCAAGAAACTCAGGAGTGAAGTATGCTCCACAATCAAATACATTTACAACATCATACACTTCTGCATAAGTATATTTGAGTCCTGGCTCTCCCATCATGTCAGCTGCTGTTTCCATTATTCTGATTTCTTCCCCTGCATTAACAGTCAAACGCCTTGGTTCGTGAGTGTTAAAATCTGCAGGCGGAACTTTTACCCAATTATCGCTCCATGATGCATAAAATCCTGCCAAATAGCCGTCTGCAGTTTCATCGTCCGCACTGAATGTTGCATCTTTGTTCAGTGTCAAAACAAAATCTGCATACCAGTCACCGTAAGCATCAAGCTGTTTTTCAGTTGCATCGTCTGCTTCAAATCTTAACGCATATGTAAGATCTACAAGTCCATCTTCCGCAAGTGCATCTATATCAAGTTCTGTTACGGTTGCAGTAGGAAGGTCTACGGATATGTCTGTATTTGTGTCTTCGCTTGGTGCGTTAACACTTGGTGCACCACTATCCGAAGTATTTCCGCTACTTGCTGATTCTCTTGCAAAAACAGAAATCACAGATAAGCTCATTGCCAAAACTAAAAGTGTTGCTAAAATTCTTTTTTTCATTTTATTACCTCTTTTTTTATAACTTTTTTATAATCATTCAACTCATCGTTGATTAATTAACTGTTATTTTAGATATCCTTTCAACGAACATAGTTATCGTTATCAAGAGATTGTATCTTCACCAACGCCGAACACTTCTATCTGTTCAAGAATATCCTCAAAAGTGAAATAGCCCTTTCCAACAAGGATTTTGAGATAAGCGCCGTTGAATGCAACAAATTCTTCATAACTTATATAGTCCTTGAAATCGTCATAAGTATAAAGTCCATATTTTGCAATATCAGCTTCCATTGCCGCTTCATCATACTTCATCCCCTCACCGATTTCAAAGTAATCATACCAACCGTCAACGGGAGGCGGTGTTACTGTGAGCAAGCCGTTTGCAATACAGTTATTATGCTGTGCCGTGAGTATTGTATAGCATCCAATATTCTCTTTGGTGATTTCATAGTTTTCAAGTGTTACTGTTTCATTTGTAAGACCGTTGTTCTTTATAAATGTGTGTCCAACAAAAGATTCAACATTGTCGGCATTGATAAGAACATAATCATTCTCTTCAACATCAAAGAATCCGTGTTCATAGATTATTCTGACTGATGTTCCGTCATCAAAATTCAATGTTATAACATAATAATCCATCACACCGTCATTAATCAAAAGCGAAGGAACTGATGTTGTGTATTTGCCTTCAAAGAAATCCCATACAAGAAGTTCATCCTCAAATGCCAACTCTTCAATAGCTTTTTGACTTCCGTCAGCAAGTGTAATCAATGTGCCTTCTGCGAAACAGGACTCTTTGCCATTTGAGCTGTCAAATTTCTTCCACTGTACTGTAGAAACGTTTCCGTTAGAAGCCGCTGCGTTGTACCATCTCATTGTCTGAGATACAGACTGACCGTTTGGATCCATAAAGGTATAGCTTATTTTCACATCAAAGTCCTGATTTCCGACCTTTGCACGAACATAGTTATCATTATCAAGAGATTGCGGATAAATATATACCTTGTTATTATACGTGGTAAACTGATGGGTTGTTGCACCCGATTTCCAGCCTGAGCTAAATTTCATTGTAAGGCTTGCACCGTCAGCAAGGGTATAGGTAAATGCGTTTGCATTTGAATTGTTGCTTCCAGTAGGCAATGTTTTTGTTCCACTTAAATCAAGCTCTACCAATTTGCCACTTTTATTATAATAATTAACCTTTATACCCTCATAAATCGGCACTGCTTCTCCATAGCCCTGACTTGTTGCGTAATATACGAAGACGCAATTTGTTTTATCAAATTGATAATTTCCACCCATATTCCACTCAGGGGCAGGATATGCAAGGGTTGCTACTTCTACCTTAATTGTCCAGCTATAATCAATACTTCCTGAAATCAGTTTTCCGTCTTTATCATAGCCACAATCGTTCGTTGTTGTTTTGAATGTCAAAACTTGCTTTGTGCCGTCTGCAGATTTAATTTCAACAGTGTTTCCACTAATTTCAGTTCCGTTCAAATATTTTGTAAAAGATAATGGACTACCATTTTTAGTAACAGTCACTCCTGAAAGGTCAATAACTTTTGAAGAACCATTTATGCCTATTTTCAAAATTCCACTACCTTCGTTATAAACACAGTATGTGTCTGCTGCATCATTTTGATCATCTTCATCATTATTAGCAGTATTGTCAAAATTCAATACCGGGGAAACTGGATTAAAGCCCGGAGACATATAGTCTGGAGGTGCCAAATC
This sequence comes from Clostridia bacterium, assembly GCA_045646365.1. Lineage (GTDB taxonomy): Bacteria > Bacillota > Clostridia > Monoglobales > Monoglobaceae > SIG454. The sequence goes on along the minus strand of JAZRKP010000010.1, from coordinate 36,370 downwards.
AGAATCGGTTATAGCATTTCCTCCGACAGTATTAATTTTTGAATACACACCGCCCGAAACGCCTGCAATAGTTGCATCACAAGTATCGTAATTTTTAGTTGCACGGTTGTCGTGAATTCTTTCAGTATCCCAGTTGCAAGCATATATAAATGCCATATTTACATAAGAAACTCCGTTTAGGTTATGCCAATATTTACTAAACTTGCTTCCTGTAAAGAATGCCGGGAAGGATGACTGATAGCTTGAAGGAACAATATTATTCCATTGTTCTTGGCAAAGCCAGTTATACTGATTAAGCTCGCCTTCAATGTAAACATCTACAACGCTTGAGTCAACTGCTATACCGAGTCCATGTGCAGTCTTACTCTTACCATATGAATCTGCAACATCGGTCTGCACTGTTGTAAGGTTACGCAAAGTTACAGAAGAACCTGCACATATCTGCATATTTGCATAAGCACCACCTGAAAGAGTGGTATTTTCAATTACCACATTATTTCCGCCTCTTAAGCAAAGAGCAGTACGCGAACCAGAAATATAGGAGTTGCTGATTGTACAGTTGCCACCATATACAATTACACTATTACGGAAATAACGCATATTATATCCGTCGCCGTAGTCGACATCATCTGTGCTTGTGATTTTTGCCTGATCGCGATAAATATACATTTCGGGGTAGACAGGGCCTTCAATCCTAACATTATCCAGATTACCACCGGAACTGCTACTGCCATCATCCTGCGAGCTGCCAATACTAACATAACCTGTAAAACCTTGACCCACATTCTGAACAGATGTTGTCGGAAGTTTTATAGTAAATCCGTTTCCATAGAAAGTGTATCCGTTAGAAACCGTAAAAGTACCCGAAGTATCATTAAGCAAAACAACATTATTAGATGTTGCACTTTCGGCTTTTGTAATATTTTTTGCATCCACAACCTCCAGCATTAAGGTTGTAGGATTGCTGTAATCATCTCGAATTGTTACAGAAACTACTCCTGTACCGTCAAACTCAACAGTAGCCTTATTCCAGTCAGCGTTTGTAGTAAATTTTCCAGTTACATCACCCGAAAATGAGTTACCGTCAATTATCACCTCCAAACCAGAAACAGGCAGTTCTGCCTCAGTCGCAGCAAATAAACTTGAAAGATTTACCGGATTTGAGTTTCCGACACGGTATAAAAATTTATCGGTATGCTCAAATTTTGTTGTGTATCTGTCAATAGGAGAAATTACATTTACATAAGCATCTGTCGGAATACAAAAGTCGTAATCCTGAGCTGTTAATTTTAAAAGCCCTGTACCAGTGAACTTCACTGTGCTCTTTGTCCAGTCTGTGGTGTCAGGCACAAATTCAACTTCTGCTATACTGTCGCCCACAGGCTGCGCCGAAATATTGAAATATTTGCTGTTAATTTCTGCACCGTCAGTAGCTTCAAAAAGTTTACTTGCATTAACAGACATATCATTTACAACAATGTATGGATTATCCACAGTTTCTCCAGCAAGAGCATCAAACTTTTCAGTAAGTCCGATTTCTGAAAAAACACTTTCAATTGCGCCATTTCTGTCAAGAATAGGTGACATACTGTTTAAATTCCAGACAAAAACTTTCATCGTATCTGCTCCGTTTGTGCTTACAGGCGATGTTTCGTAAGTTTTTATCTTACCTGCCTCAACATCTACCGTATCAATGACCGGTGTGCCTATCAACGCACCCCTAGAGTCATATCCGGCTGTTATAATATTTGCCTTACCTGATTCATCAGCTATAAATTTAACCTCTGCCTTTATGTTTTTTGAATCAGCAATTTCATTAATTGGTTTATTAATATCTGCATTAATAAAAACAACAGAATTAGTTACTGTATCAGCGAAGGAATTAACCGGCAATATAGCAAGAATAACAGCAACTACTACAATAAGACTTAATATTTTTCTTTTCATTTTATCTTCTCCTCTCTAGAACATGTCGAAGTCCTAATAGTTGCAAATATAGGAGATATACATTCTTATATACACATTAATATTACCATATATCATAGTATGAAGTCAAGAAAGAAAGTATAACAAAAAAAATAGCAAAGCTATACAAACTTTGTTCTTTTTTCACAACAGCAGCATTTTAAAGTTTCTCAAAAGCTGCATAAACATTGGGGGGTTAGTCCTGGCATCGTTCCTATAGTATAATTACATAATACCTGCCAAATAATACAATAGTTTACAGTAAAAAAGTTATTAAATTGCCTAATATACTTATATTGATTACGATATCGCCGATAAAAAACTAAAAGAAACTTTGAAATTACTATAAATCCGGCATATTTTTGAGTCATCAATGTGCCTCAAACCCTTATGGGACAAGGGTTTGCAGAGTTGGACTGGCATCGGCGATGCCAGTCCACTTATTTTTTGTCCTGAAAATGCCATATTAATGCCAACTTCAAATACAAAATTGATGTTGGTTGAGATTTCAACACTTCGTCCAATGTGGCATTGAAGATTTAAAAATACGAATGCCAAAAGCCCCTCAACAGTAGGTGTTACCTATTGTCAAGGGGTTTCAAATCCGTTGTTATTTCAAGGTTTTAGATTAACCAAAATATCTCTTCAAAAGTCCTTCAAAGCCTTTTCCATGTCGAGCTTCGTCTTTTGCCATTTCGTGAACTGTGTCGTGGATTGCATCATATCCAAGTTCCTTTGCTCTCTTAGCAAGCTCAAACTTACCTGCTGTTGCTCCACATTCCGCTTCTGTTCTGAGCTGAAGATTTTTCTTTGTGTCTGCATGGACAACTTCGCCCAAAAGTTCAGCAAATTTAGCTGCGTGTTCTGCTTCTTCTAATGCTGCCTGGAGATAAAAAGCCCCGATTTCAGGATAGCCTTCACGGATAGCCTGACGGCTCATTGCTATATACATTCCAACCTCACAGCATTCGCCTTCAAAGTTAGCTTTGAGTCCTTCATATACATCCATTTCAATCTGGTCCTTTGCACCAACACCGATAACATGTTCACATACGAAGTTGAGTTTTCCTTCTTCCATTACTGAAAACTTATCAGCCGGAACTCCGCACTGTGGGCACTTTTCCGGTGCTGTTTCTCCCTCGTGAATATAGCCGCAAACCTGACATACAAATTTTTTCATAATAATTTTCCTCCATTAAATTAGTTATATAAATTTTAAATATTTTCTATACATTCTTCACATTCTCCGTAAAAAACTAATGAATGTGATTTAATTTTTCCGCCGAAATATTTTCCGGCAAGCTCATTAAGACTTTCTTCGTGTTCATACACATCCGTAATCTTCCCACATCCCTGACATACTATGTGATAATGAGAAGAAATGTCTCCGTCAAAATGCTCTGTTCCTGTTCCAACATCCAGTTTGAGGATATGTCCCATTTCACTGAGCTTTGCAAGGTTTCTGTAAACCGTCCCCAGGCTTATATTGGGAATTTCTATCCGAACTGCTTCATATATATCACTGGCAGATGGATGTGTTTTCGTATTTTTCAGCACATCAAGAATTTTATCCCGTTGGTGACTGTGTTTGGTTACTTTCATATCCTCCCTCCTTGTATCCGATAATAGTAATCGTTACTGTTATTACTTTACCACATTATTTGAGATTTGTCAACACTTTTTTTTAAAAATTTTTAAAAATTTGAAAAAATTACGAAATCTATTGACAAATTAGAACTTGTGTGGTAAAATTGAAATACTGCTTTTGTATATAATTAACTTTTGCATCGACAAAAGTGCTTATACCAATTTATTGAACAGGAGGTACTACAATGCTTAGAACATTTCAGCCAAAGAAAAGACATCGTTCAATGGAACATGGCTTTAGAAAGAGAATGGCAACAAAGAATGGCCGTAAGGTTTTGGCCAGAAGAAGATTAAAAGGCAGAAAGAGATTGTCAGCCTAAGACGCCTTTTGGCGTCTTTTTGACTTTTTTTGAAGAATTATGGGTGTTATTATCAGTTTAGACCGTGACGGGCAGTTTCAGAAATTATATAAAAAAGGGAAGTCTGTTGTTTCGCCTTCCTTAATTATTTATGTTAAGAAGAATGGGCAGAGTTTTAACAGACTTGGTATAACCGCCAGCAAGAAAATCGGCAAGGCTGTTGTCAGAAATCGTGCTAAACGGCGTATTCGTGAACTTTATCGGACAAACCTTCCTATCCTTAAAACGGGGTACGATTTTGTTATTGTTGCTCGCGCAAAGACTGCAACGGTGCCTTACGATTCCCTTTTATCGGCATTTATGTCTGCGGTGAAGAATCTGGGTGTTTTGAATGAATAGATTTTCCTCTTTTATTGGAGAGTTGCTTATTCTCCCCGTCAGATTTTACAGAAAATATATTTCGCCAAGGAAAACTCCTTGTTGTAAATATTATCCTACCTGCTCGCAATATGCTATTTTGGCTATTCGTAAATACGGACCTTTTAAAGGCTCGGTCAAAAGCTTATGGAGAATTCTTCGCTGTAATCCGCTCAGCAAGGGCGGTTTTGACGAACCTTAAATACTTATTACAGAAAAAAGAGGAAATATAATGGAATATATCAGAATATTTTTTGGCGCAATTCTCGGTTTCCTTTATAATATTATCGGGAATTACGGTGTTTCAATTATTTTATTTACATTTCTTATCAAGTTTGCGCTCTCTCCGCTCGATTTGAAGCAGAGAAAGTCTACTGCGAGAATGCAACAGGTTCAGCCTGTCTTAAACCAGCTTCAGAAAAAGTATGCAAATGATAAAGAAAAGCTTAACAGCGAAATCATGAAGGTATACCGCCAGTATAAAATCAGTCCTACAAGCGGTTGTCTGCCTATGCTTATTCAGTTTCCGATTATTATTGCCCTTTACTGGGTAATCCGTCAGCCTATCACTTATATGATGGGTATAAGAGATATTTCGGAACAGGCACTTCTTATCGTTAACTTCAACGATTGGGCAGTTCTTAATCCTGACGCTTTAATCGGGGACCTTGCAGAACTCTTTAAAGACGGCGGTAAGCTTACGGGAAATAACTACGCTAACTACGAAATTCAGATTGCACAGCTTATCCACCACGAGAAAACACTCTTTAATTTTGTTGGTGAAACCGCAAAGGCTAACGGACTCGGGGCAATTTCTTCCCTCGATTTCAAGGCAGTTGACTTTACATTTCTCGGTTTAAACCTTGCTGAAACCCCTAACCTCGGTAAGCTTTGGAAGCTTGTTACAATGGATTTCTCCACCCTTTCATGGCACGATGCGGCGCTTTGGCTTATCCCGCTCGGTTCAGGATTAAGTTCTTGGCTTGCGTCCAGATTTATGCAGGGGGCTAATCGTAACAAGGTTGACAAAAATGTTATTCTTCCCGAAAGCGAGAAGACACAGGAACAGCCTAATCCAATGCAAAGTATGACCATTATGATGCCAATTATCTCCGCGTGGTTTACATTCTCATTCCCTGCGGCTCTCGGTCTTTACTGGATTATCAGCAATGTTTATCAGCTTATTCAGCTCGTGGTTATGAACAAGCTTGTTATGCCTAAAATTGAAAATGAATTTAAAGGAGAATTTATAGATGTTAAGGAAAATCGAAAAAAGCGCAAAAAACATTAACGACGCTCTTGCTCTTGCGGCAGAAGAATTGGGCGTTACACCTGAAGAACTCTCTTATGAGGTTACTCGTGAAGTTGGTAAGGGGCTTATGAAGTTCCTTGTTGGTTCCGAGGTTGACATTGTTGCCTGGGTTACTAAAGAGGCTGAGGCCGAAGAGGCTAAAAAAGAGAAAAAACCCGCTCCTAAAAAGGACGATAAGGTTAAAGAAGAAAAGAAAACTGAGGCTCCTGTTGAGAAAAAGGAAGCTCCTAAGGCTGAGAAAAAGCCTGAGAGAGAAAGCCGTGCTGACTTTGTTATTCCTAAGGAAAGCGTTGATGATGCTAAGTGGTTCCTCGCTGAAACTTTAAAGAGAATCGGTCTTAATGCAAACATTGTCGTTAAGCTTGACGGCAACACAATTTCTCTTGATGTTTCCGGAGACAAGATGGGTCTTTTAATCGGTAAGAGAGGCGACACTCTTGACGCTGTTCAGTATCTCACAAGCCTTTATGTTAACAAGGGTAAAGGACAGTACATCAAGGTTAGTGTTGACACTGAAAACTACCGTTCAAAGAGAGAGGAAACTCTTGTTCGTCTTGCAAGAGGTCTTCAGAGAAGAGTTATTAAAGACAAAGAGGACATTACTCTTGAGCCGATGTCTCCTAACGAGAGAAGAATTATACACTCTACTCTCCAGCATGACAAGAGAATCAAAACTTACAGTGTTGGCGAAGAGCCTAACCGCCGTTTAGTTGTTTCTTACGCAAAAGCTGACAAAAACGACGAAGAATAATTTTAAATTCAATAACAGACAGTTCGAAACCATCCTGTCTTAAAACAAAACTACGGGATTTTAAAAGGGTGGCATTATTGCGCCCTTTTTCCTGTTTCAAGGAGAAAAATTATGAATAATGAACTTTTACTTATTTTAAACCTGCTCGTTATATACGGAGCAACTCTCATTTTTTATCGGTTATTTGGTAAATCCGGGTTATATGCTTGGACTGCCTTTGCAACAGTTGCGGCAAATATTGAGGTTTTGCTGATTGTTGATGCTTTTGCTCTGGAGCAGACTCTCGGAAATATTATGTTCGCTTCCACCTTTCTTGTTACTGATATTCTCAGCGAAAATCACGGTAAAAAAGCTGCAAACAAGGCGGTATATTTGGGAATTGCTGTTTCCCTCATGTTTATTATTATTACAAAATTCTGGCTTTCGTTTACTCCGTCAGCAAACGATTTCGCTTTCCCAGCATTTGCCGTAATCTTTTCAAACACACCAAGAGTTATGTTTGCTGGGTTTGCCGTTTACATTGTTGCGCAGTTCCTTGATGTCTGGATTTATCACAAGCTTTGGGCATTTACAGAGAACAAATGCGGAAACGGCAGACGATTTCTGTGGTTGAGAAATAATGTTGCAACTCTTACTTCGCAACTTATAAACGCTATTTTATTTAATCTTTTTGCCTTCTACGGCGTTTATGATTCCAAAACCCTGTTCTCAATAATTTTATCTACCTATATTATATATATTGCAACCTCACTTCTTGACACGCCTGTTGTTTATTTAGCGAGATATATTAACCAAAAGCACAGGTAAAATATTTCTAATAATTGTATTGATATTTAAAAGACTTTATGATATAATTATGCTTGATTAAAACAGACAATACATTATTTTACAAAGGAGAATTTATTATGCCATTAGTTGATATGCCTGTCGAAAAACTTTATGAATATCAGGGGTCATCACCTTGTCCTGAGGACATTGATGAATATTGGGGCGATGCCCTTGCTGAAATGAATGCTTTGGACCCGAAAGCTGAGTTTATCAAAAAAGAATATCCCTCAAAGATTGCGGATATGTTTGAGCTTTATTACACAGGGACAAAAAATGCAAGGATATATGCAAAGGTTGCTATGCCTAAAAACATTGAAGGAAAGGTTCCTGCCGTTTTAATGTTCCACGGCCTTTCAGGCTCATCCTGTGAATGGAAAGACCTTTTACCTTATGTTTCACAGGGCTATGTGGTTGCATTTATGGATGCCCGTGGTCAGGGCGGGAAATCCGAAGATGTTGGCGGAGTTTCAGGAACAACTTATACAACACCTTTTACAAGAGGTCTTGATGGTGACAAGCACGACCTTTTAATGAGAGATGTTTATCTCGACACGGCACTTCTTGCAAAAATCATAATGGGACTTGATTATGTTGACGAGAATCGTGTTGGTGTTACCGGTGGTTCTCAGGGCGGAGCTTTATCCGTTGCTTGTGCTTGTCTTGTTCCGCAGATTAAGAAGTGTGCTCCTTGGTATCCTTATCTTTCCGACTATAAAAGAGTTTGCAATATGGATTTAAACAAGGGTGCTTATGAGGGTCTTAACTATTATTTCAGACATTTTGACCCCACTCACAGCCATGAGGATGAGATTTTTGAAAGACTGGGATATATTGACCTCCAGAATATTGCAAAGCGTATGAAGGCTGAACTTCTTATGTTTACGGGGCTTATGGACACGACTTGTCCGCCGTCAACACAGTTTGCAATTTATAACAAAGTAACATCAAAGAAAAATGTTGTTTTATTCCCTGAATATGGTCACGAGGGACTTAAGGGTGCAAACGATATGACTTTTGAATTTTTAAGTGATTTATAAAAAAGTGTTTCAAAACTTAACGGCAAGGGAAACTCAATGTTTCTCTTGCCGTTTTTATTACAGACACTTTTAAATCAAGCTTTATTATTCAAACAACGGGGTGGAGAAATATCTTTCCGCTGTATCGGGGAGGACTGTTACCACAGTTTTACCCTTACCCAGTTTTTTCGCAAGCTTTATTGCCGCTGCGACATTTGTTCCGCCTGATATTCCACACATAATGCCTTCCTTTGAAGCAAGCTCTTTTGCACAGGTTATGGCTTCTTCATCCTTTATGATACACACATCGTTATATATTTTTGTGTTCAGGATTTGAGGAATTATTCCGTCACCTATGCCCATTTGGATATGTGTTCCTATTGAACCGCCTGAAAGAATGGCGGCGTTTTCAGGCTCAACTGCCCAAATCTCCATATCGGGATTTTTCTCTTTAAGAGCTTCGCCGATTCCTGTTATTGTTCCGCCTGTTCCTATTCCGCAACAAAAACCGTGGATTGGACCGCTTACTTGTTCCAGAATTTCCATTGCTGTTCGTTCCCTTTGTATTTGCGGGTTTGCAGGGTTTTCAAACTGTTGCGGAACAAACACATTTTTATCTTTTCTCTGCATTTCCAGAGCTGTTTCAAGACATTCCTCTATACACGCACCTATATTTCCTGCATCGTGAATCAGGATAACCTCTGCTCCGTAATGCTCAACCAGTTTTCTTCGCTCTTCCGAAACGGAATCGGGCATAATTATTACTGTTTTATAGCCTCTCACTGCACCAACCAAGGCAAGGCCTATTCCCTGATTTCCGCTTGTCGGCTCAACGATTATTGTATCTTTGCTCAAAAGCCCTTTCTTCTCGGCATCAAGTATCATATTATACGCCGTTCTTGTTTTTATTGACCCTCCCACATTAAGGCCCTCAAATTTCACAAGTATATCCGCACCATTTGTATCTGCCATTCTTGACAGTTTTATTATCGGGGTGTTTCCTATTGCTTCCAAAATATTATTACAAATCATTTTTTACCTCATTATACCAAATAATATATTATTATATACCCTTAAGATATTGATGTCAATTATTTTTATGACATTTTTTTAATTTTGTGACACTTTTTACCACATTTTTTTCATTATAATTATGGTGAGGAGTGTGATGCTTATGGCACACAAAAAGCTTAAGAATTGTATTCTCAAGCTTATGAACACGCAAATCGATAATGACGAAGTCAGAGATAAGCTCATAAACCTCGGCTTTTCCGAAAAGGACATTACTTTCCGTTTAGGAATGGCTTATGCCCTTTGCTCAAAAGCTTTGGCAAGCGGAGATGTTTCGGCTTACAAGGAAATAAGAAGCACTCTTGGAGAGGACAATAGCTCAGCTGATGAGGTTCTCAAAAAATTAGACACTGTTCTAAATTCTATTAAAGGGGTTATTTGATGTCCTTTTCCCAAAAACAGCTTGATTATTTCGCTCTTGCCGACCACCGCTGGAACATTAAGTCAGGGGCTACCCGTTCGGGAAAAACTTATATGGATTATTTCGTTATTCCCAAGCGTATCCGCTCTATGAAAGGTAAAGACGGTCTTATTGTTCTGCTCGGAAACACACGGGGCTCTCTTGCGAGAAATATAATTGAACCTATGCAAAGTCTATGGGGCAATTTTTTAGTTTCCGACATCAGAACAAACAATACTGCCACTCTTTTCGGCGAGACGGTTTACTGTCTTGGTGCTGACACGGTTAATCAGGTTGACAAAATCCGAGGGGCAAGTATTAAATACTGCTACGGTGATGAAGTTGCTACCTGGAATCCTGAAGTTTTTAATATGCTCAAATCCCGTCTTGACAAGGAATACAGCCTTTTTGACGGTACTTGTAATCCTGACTCGCCTAACCACTGGTTCAAAAAATTCATTGACAGTGATGCTGATATTTTCTATCAGCAATACACCATTGACGACAACCCTTATCTCCCTTTTTCCGTCAGGGAAAATATCAAGCGGGAATATCTCGGCTCGGTTTTCTACGACAGATATATTTTAGGGAAGTGGGCGGCGTCTGAGGGACTTGTTTATCCTAATTTCAGTCCGCAGGTGCATATTTGTGATGAAGTTCCCGTGTCCGGAGAATACTATATTTCCATTGACTACGGAACTTTAAATCCTTGCTCTATGGGACTTTGGTGTATTGATAATCGCAACAAAACCGCTTACCGAATAAAGGAATACTATCATAGCGGGCGTAACGGGAAAATTCTTACTGACGAAGAATACTATGATGAGCTTTTACGGCTTAGTGATGGGTATCCTATTCAATCGGTAATCATTGACCCGTCTGCCGCTTCCTTTATTGCCTGCATCAAAAAACACGGCATTTTTTCGGTCAGAAAAGCAGCAAATTCCGTTCTTGACGGGATACGCTACACTTCTTCTCTTCTTTCTAATGGTTGTATTAAAATCCACAGAAGCTGTGGGGATATTATCAATGAGTTTTCATCGTATCGGTGGGATTCTTCCGCTTCCTCTGACTCGGTCATAAAAGAATACGACCACGCTTTAGACGATTTGCGTTACTTTTCCTACACAGTTTTAAGGCGACTTGGCTGGTAGGACTCCTTCACTTTTTTCAGGAGGACACTATGAAATTTTTTAACTCATTTTTCAAAAAGGCATCGGCTTTTAATTCAAAATCCGCTGCTGCTTCGGTTTTTAACCTTGACATCCCCTCCTCCGATTCTATGTCCGCCGCTGTTTCTCTCTGGACGGATATGTATCAGAATTCTTCGCCCTGGCTTTCCGAGGATACCAAAAGTCTGAATCTTGCGGCAGGTATTTCCTCTGAATTCGCAAGACTTGCTACTATTGATATGGTTTCCGAAATCACGGGAGGGGACAGGGCAAATTTCCTTAACGGTATTTATCAGCATTTCCTTACGGGAAAACGCCAATATGTTGAGCTTGCTGCGGCTTTGGGTGGTATTATTTTTAAGCCAAGCCTTTCAGGCGGTACTGTTTCCGTTGATTTTGTTCAGCCAAACAATTTTATCCCTGTTGCTTTTGATGGGTCAGGACGACTTATTTCCGCTATCTTTCTCGACAGGATAACTTCTGACGAGGGGTACTTTACCCGTCTTGAATATCACCGCTCCGAAAACAACTGCTATTTTATTGAAAATCGTGCTTTTAAAAGCTCAACCCTTTCCGATTTGGGAAAGGAAATCAGTCTGACTCAGGTTCCTGCCTGGAGTGATATTGAGCCTTTAACTGAAATTGAGGGGCTTGATACTCCGCTTTTCACCTATTTCAAGATGCCTTATTGCAACACTATTGACCCTTATTCACCTCTTGGTATTTCCGCTTTTGCAACTGCCTGCGATTTAATTCGTGATGCTGACCAGCAATATTCCCGTCTTTTATGGGAATTTGAAAGCGGAGAAAGGGCTCTTTATCTTGACCGTACTGCTTTCACCCGTGACAGAAACGGAAATCCGATTATTCCTGACAAGCGTCTTTACAGAACGGTTTCCGCCGACGAAAATCTGTTCCACGACTGGTCGCCTGTTCTTCGTGATGAGGGACTTTTACGCGGTCTTAACGGCATACTGAAGAAAATTGAATTCTGTTGCGGACTTTCGTTCGGAACTATTTCCGACGAAACACTAAAAGACAGAACCGCTGAGGAAATCCGTGCTTCTAAACAGAGAAGTTATGCTACTGTTTGCGATATTCAGATTGCATTCAGAAACGCTCTTTCCGACCTTATCGCCTGCCTTGACAAGTTTGTTTCTCTTTACAATCTTGCTCCGCTTGGGGACTACTCCGTTTCATTTAACTTTGATGACAGTATTATTGCTGACAGAAAAACTGAGTTCGAGGAAAAGCTTCAACTTCTCAAATCAGGTATTCTTCTCCCTCACGAATTCCGTATGTGGTATTTCGGGGAGGATGAGGCTACCGCTAAATCTACTCTTAAAACTCTGGAGGAGTCTATATGAACATTGAAACTTTAACTAATCTTGGTCTTTCAGAAGAGGCTTCCGCCTCCTTGCTCGCTGAAATCGAAACCGCTCTTAACGAGGAATATGAAAGAGGGTTGAGTGAGGGACAGGCTTTGCTTGATGAGTTTAAATTCAATCAGGCAATCGCTGAGGCACTTCTTGAAACTGATGCTAAAAACCCGGAAATTCTAAAGGCTCTTATTGATTTTTCGGCTATCACTTCCGAAAATGGTGAAATTATCGGGCTTTCCGAACAGCTTGAGGCTATTCGTCAGGAAAATCCGTTCCTTTTCGAGGATAATTCTGTGCCGAAATTCACTCGCAGACCTAAATCTTCCGACCAAATTACGAAAAAGGATTTTGATGCTATGTCTTATTCCGACCGTGTCAAGCTTTTTTCGAAAAATCCTGCTTTATACAACAGCCTTAAAGGCTAAAATTTAAGAAAAGAGGTTTTACATATTATGGCAAAAACTACTATTGCAAATATTATTAATCCTGAAGTTATGGCGGATATGATTTCCGCTAAAATCCAGAACAGAATCGTTGTTACTCCTTTTGCTAAGGTTGACGAAACTTTAGTCGGTGTTCCCGGCGACACAATCACTGTTCCGCAGTATACTTATATTGGTGATGCTGAACATGTTGGTGAAGGTCAGCAGGCTCAGACAAAAACTCTTACTGCTACATCTACTACCGCTACAATCAAGAAGGCTATGAAGGCTGTTGAACTCACTGACGAAGTTATTTTAGCCGGATATGGTAATCCTGTTGGCGAAGCTAACAGCCAGATTGCCAAGGCTATTGCTTCTAAGGTTGATGCTGATGCTATGGATGCTCTTCTTACTGCTACTCTCACATACGAATCTACTTCTCTCATTAACTACAATGACATCGTTGAGGCTATTGACCTTTTTGAGGAAGAAGTCAATTCAGAAAAGGTTATTTTTGTTCACCCTAAGCAGATGACTCAGCTTCGTCAGAACGAGTTCTTCATTTCTGCTGACAAATATAACTGCGACACCGCTTTATACGGTGAAGTCGGTATGATTGCCAATACTCGTATTGTTATGTCTAAAAAGGTTAAGATTGACGACACAACAGGTCTTTACCTTAATCCGATTGTTAAACTTCAGGAGGATGGCGACGGTGATGATGCTCCTGCTCTTACAATTTACTTAAAGCGTGATACAAATGTTGAAACTGAAAGAAACACTCTTTCAAGAACAACTGCTATTTCTGCTGACAAGTTCTACACTGTTGCTCTTTCAAACGCATCAAAGGTTGTTGTTGCAAGCTTTGCCGCTTTTGAGGAATAATTATGGACTACAACTATTACACAACATCTTTCGGAGGAAACTTAATTCCTCCGGAACTGTTTAATCGATTTATGCTTAAGGCAAAGGCTTATTTTGATGCTGTTACTCTCTGCCGTTCCGTTCCTGCCGAATACCGGGAGAAGGCATCTTTGGCTCTTTGTGAAATTGCTGAGGTTTTTATGCGATACTCTTCAAGGGGTGGTATTAAATCCGAAAATACTGACGGCTACTCCGTTTCCTATGACGAGTCCGCTTTAAACCTTGAGCTTTCCGAGATAATGAATCTTTATCTTGGAGAAAGTGACATTCTTTTCAAGGGGGAGATTTAATGTTTACTAATTCTTCCGCTGTTCTTTATCACTATGACGAAAAAGCTGATAAATGGATTCGCTCTTTCTTTCCCTGTGCTTATGTTTTCCGTTTCACAAAATCCTCAGTATCCTCTGCGGATTTTTCACAAAACTCCAGCATTGTTATAAGAATCCCCGATTATGTCAAAACCGACATTTCCGTTGGGGACTACATTCTTACGGGGAAGAGTGATAATTCCGAGCCTGACACTTCCGTTTGTTTTCGTGTTACTGCTTTTTCCGTTAACTCTTTCGGTTCATCTCCTCATCTTAAAATAATTTGTTCATAGGAGGAGCGTTTATGTTTCTTGATATTTTAACTGAATTCTTTAAGCTTTGTCCTGCTTTGGCAGGGAAAAATATCAATCAGAATTTTCTTGCTCCGTCGGTTGGGTCCTGCAGTTTAACCGCTGTTTCGGAAAACCCTGTTTATAAGTCCTATACTGACGGCGGAGCTGTTTATCAATCGGTTTTTAAACTCATTCTCAGAGAGCCTTTTGATAAAAACTTTAATTTTTCTTCCTTTTATTCTTCCTTTCTCAAATGGGTTGAGTCGGTTAATTCTCCCTCCGCTCTCCCCGATTTGGGAAAAGACTTTTCTCCCGTTTCTCTCTCTGTTACAGACAGTGCTCAAATCGTATCTTCTTCTCCGTCTTTTTCAGAGTATGAGATTGTTTGCCGTTTTTTATATTCATAATGTTATCCGTAACAGTCCGCATACGGAGCTTTTACCAATTCTTGCGGACAGAAAGGTTTTGTTTTCATGAGTAAACTCAAAAGAAGCGAAAAGCTTGCCTTTCTCGCCGTTTCAGGCAATGAAGGCACTACTTATCACAGACTCAAAAATTTTACCGAATTTTCGGTGAGTAAAAATCCTGTCAACTATTCCCGTCAGTACATTGATGAGGATTTTGAGCGAAACGATGTCGTTAGCTATGCTCCGTCAATTTCTTACAGCTTTGACTACGACAATGAAAATCCAGCTCACTCTGTCATTGTTGAAATAACTGACAATGAAGCTACCGGCGACCGTGCTCTTGTGGATATTGTTTTTGTTGATATAAGCGATAATCCTGAGAGCGAATGTGTTGCTTCTCTTCGTCAGTGGTCTCTTATTCCTGACAAAGAGGGTAGTGACTCTGACGCTTATGATTACAGCGGTACTTTCCGTGCTAACGGAAAGAGGATTTCAGGAACTGCTGTTTCTTCCGACAACTGGGAAACCTGTTCTTTTAACGCTATATGATAAATTTTTTAACTGACGAGCCACCTTCCTCTGTTCTGATTTCCGGTTCGGAATTTCCCATTAACACCGATTTCAAAATCTGGATAAAGGCTCAGAACATTCTTTCTGACCCGGCAATATCTCCTGCCGATAAAATTATTAAAATTTTTTCTCTTGTTTTTATTTCTCCTGTATTACCACCGTCTCTTGAGGAAACTCTTTCCGCTTTATCAGACTTTCTATCTCCTCTCCCCAAAAACGGGGAGGGGGGCGGTGGTTGCAACAACACTCCCGCATTCTCTTTTACTCACGATGGCGGACTTATTTATGCCGCATTTTTATCGCAATACGGTATTGACTTAACCTCCGCCCGACTCCATTGGTGGAGGTTTTTAGCTCTCTTTTACGCTTTGGACAGTTGTAAGTTCACTGAAATTGTCAGAATCAGAACTGCCGACCTTTCCACCGTCAAGGATACTGATTACAAACGGTTTCTTCGTAAACAGAAACGGCTTTACCGTATTCCCGAAACCAAACCCGACATTTCGTTGGAAATAAATAAAATTTTTTAAGGAGTTGATAATTTGGCTACCAGCAGTAATGATTTTTTTAAATATCAACAGCTTTATGAACAGGAGAAAAAGCGTATTGAAGCCGCACAGAGGGCGGCTAATGCTAAAAAGATAAAACAGGAATACCAGGAAAAAATTGATGCGGCAGATGACCTTGTTGAAGTTGAGAAGCTTAAAAACGACGAAATCCTTAAGCTTCAGAAAATTTCAAACTCCAATTACCTTGCCTCTTTAAAGGCTCTTGCTGCCCAGGAAAAGGAGATTCTCAAAAATCTTAAGACTGAGATAACGGATATTTATTCGGGGATTGCTCAGACTGCCGAAAACAGTATTGATGAGGTCCTTAAGAAACAACAAAAGCTTGAAAATAAGCTTTCTTCATACAAAGACAACAAGTTATATCACTACAATGTTTACGGGGGCGGAGTTAATGGCGGTCTGCTCTCTTATGATATGCTCAATGATTATTCAAAGGCGAATCAGGAACTTATGGATTACTACAACTCCATTGTTGCTGTTAAAAAGCGTATTCAGGACAGTGGGTTTGACTCGTCCGTGTCTTCCGACTTCCTTTCCGTTTTGTCGGATATGTCTGTTGAAGATGGTGTCAGGTTCTCCGACGCCTTATTAAAAGCCTCCAACAATCAGTTTAAAAACGCTTTAGAAGGATACCGTCAGAATCAGATGCTTACTCAAAAGCTTTCCTCCGAAATTTTTGCAGAGGATTTTGAAAAAGCTGTTGATGACACTGCATCATATATGAAAGCTGAGCTTACCCGCCTTGGTTTTGAAATTCCCGAAACCTTTACGGTCAGTGGTTCAATTTCTGCCGAAAACTTTGGTTCGGCATTTGTCAGCAAGCTTGACGGGTATTTGGAAAATATTCGTAATACAATTTCAGAATTTAACGCAGGGCTTGTTGCACCGTCATATGTCTTTGATTTGCGTGGCGGAGAAAGCAGTTCTCCCTCAAATGTTACTTATAATCAGACTTTCTCGGTAGGCTCTTCAAAGGATTCCACCTTTGACCAGATTACTTCCTGGAAAAATGCCGTATATCAAGCTAAATTAAGGGGGCAATAATTATGTCACAAATTATATTTGAAAACGATATTGGAACGCTTTCCTTTTCGGGAGACCGTTCCGCTCCGCTTGCTATAAGCGAAATCACCGGGCTGGGAACGCCCGATAAAACTTATCAGATACGAAACTATATAGGCTTTGACGGGCAAACAACCATTTCCTCTCAATTCGCACCAAGAACGATTTCTATGGTATTCGATATTGTTTCGGGAGATGTTTCCGAAATGTCATCGAAGATTTATCGTGTTTTTTCTAAAGGTGGTACTCTTTACACCGACTTTAAAAATGGCTCAAGGAAAATTGAGGTTAATCAGATTTTCGTGGATTCCTTTACTCGCCGTGGAAATACACTTCGTTCATTCGTTGTTCAGTTTGTCTGCGACAATCCTTATTTTTCCGATTTCTCACCAATCCTGAAACCTTGCTATGGAATCGTTAAAAACATTCGGTATGACAGCGAAACACAGTCCTGGAATCTTGATGTTCCCACAATCTGGGGAAGCAACACTAACGATGTTATCCTCATTAACGCAGGAGCCAGCCGTGTTTATCCTACCCTTACTATTCACTGTTTCGGGGACGCGGAAAACGATAACGGCATTGAACTTCTTCGTGTTAATCCTGAAAATCCTGACGAAATTCTTCAGAGGTTTGCTATAACACACAAGCTCTCCGACGGTGAGGTTATAACCCTTTGTTTCAATCAGCGCTCAGACCTTAACAGGCGATATATAAGCAGTAGTCTGGGGATTGATCTGTTAAATCTCCGCACCGAGGATTCAAGTCTTGCCAATTTCTTCTTAGAGCCCGGCAAAAACAGAATTATCCTCAACAACTTAAGCTCAGGCAACACTTTATCCGCATCAATTACTTATAACAATCAATACATTGAGGGGGTATACTGATGACTCTTCATCTATATAATTTTGACGGTACCGAGCTTGGGTTCACTGACAAAATCATATCGTCTTACCGAGAGGCTGTATGGAATGGAATCGGGACTTCCGAATTTCATATTGAAAACAACGACCCGTTAGTTTATATTATCACTAAAAATAAATTCCTTTTTCTTGAAGATGATAATAATTTTCAGGACATTATAATCGGCTATGAATATGGTGATGATTTCACTGTTTACTGCCGTTCTCTTTCGTGGCTTTTAACTAAGATGATTATTCCGCCCACATCATATTCAGGAAAAGTTTCCGCCTGTGCCAAACATCTTTTATCTGTTTCAAAGGGGTGTGATATTCACCCAGGCGAAATCCCTGAAATAACCGAAAAATATTCTTTCAAAGCTGACGAGGTTACGGTTTTTTCCGACGATTTAAAGGAGTGTCTTGACCCATCATATTCGGGGCATCAGGTACGGTTTTCTCATTCAGACAAAAAATTTTATCTCGATATTCTCACGGGGAATCATCTCGATTTCTATGTTTCCGAAAACGATTGCACTCTCGACTCTCTGACTCTTAACAGGGATATTCTCGATTTATCCAACTCGACGGTTTTTAAAAAGCGTATAAAATATATGGGAAAATGGAATCCGTCTCGTAACTCACCTGCAATTTATGACGAATCTGATGGTAACTACGCCACATATTATGAGGTTACTCTTGGGGCGGAAGAATATTCCCATTTCGATATTTCCTGGAAAAACGGGGACTACATATACTGTAACACAACAAACGGGAAGTGGAAAAAATCAGAAACTCCTCCTGAGGATTTCTATGTTTACCTTCCTGACAGTTCTGCAGACGATATGTATAAGTGGTACCACATCTCTCACAAGGAAAACAAAGAAGAGGCATTAACCGACCTTTCCGCTTTCAAAGAGAACAAGGATTTCTCCGCACGGGCCAGAAACCTCGTTTTCCTTAAAGACTACAAACTTGGAGACTTTATCAGACTTCAATACACTCTCAACAATAAGACAATTACTGTTCCTTGTCAGTTCTCGGAAATCACCATAAACTCCGACAACATTGACAATACGGAAAATCCAACCCTTAAGGAGGTTAACTAAATGGCATTTATCAGTAAATTTAAAACCGATACAGCGTATTCCAATACTGACATCAATGAAGTTTTATCAGCAATCACCGGGAAAGGGGTTCTCCCCTCTTCGCCCAACGATATTTTCTCTGCCGTCTCAGATAGCGGGGTCACTCTCTCCGACAAGCGATGTGAAGTGGTTTGGTCAGACAATACTAAGACTTCTGTTAAAATCTGTGCAGGAACTGTCATTATGTCCGACGGAAGCTATATCATAATTTCCGACGAAATTCTTCCTGTTCCCGATTCCGACCACTATTATGTCTATATTTATAACGATATTGTTATGCAAAATATTCCGCTTTGTACTCCTTCTCTGCCTGATGACAGCAATTCCTATGTTCTTCTTGCCACAGTTACAAACGGTAAGATCGCCGATAAACGGCGTATTGCCACATCAAAGATTGCATCCTACGGTGTGCATCCTGTTATTGAACTCAGCGGTTCATTCACTATAACCAAAAACAAAGTTAAAGCAGGTGACCCGTTCCTTTCATTTGATGTCGGCGAGGGCTACACTCACGCAATTTTTACAACCGATGCAAAAAATGCTATAAGTATTTTTGATTTTGAGTCAGGTGTTTTTGAAAAAAGTATGTATGCGAGCTATGACGGAGATTACCACACCGGAGAAAAATCGGTTTCTGTGGGATTTTTTGAAAAGGTATATTTATCTTATGTGAACGGAGTTATTTCCCTCCATTCCACCGCAGACCTTTATTCCACCATTAACCTTGGAAGAACATTTTACCTGACTGTATTTTAATTAAGGAGCATCATTATGGACAAAATTTTATGCAAAATAAACTCACTCTGGGGACTGACCATAACCCTTCTTTCTTCATTATTTGGTCAGTTCTGGTATCTTTTTGCCTCGTTTTTAGTTCTCAATATCATTGATTATGTAACGGGGATTATCAAGGCAAAGGTATTTCACAGAGAAAATTCTTGTCAAGGTCTTAAGGGGATTATTAAAAAAGTCGGATACTGGATTGTTATCGCTCTTTCATTCTTTATTGCTCTTTCCTTTGAGAATATGGGTGAAACAATCGGTCTCAATCTTTCTTTTACCCGTCTTTTAGGCTGGTTCACTCTTGCAACTTTTATAATAAACGAAATCCGTTCTATTCTTGAAAATCTTGTTATTCTGGGAGTGGAAATCCCGCCGTTCCTGACCTACGGCCTTGAAATAGCCTCTAAGGCAATCGAAAATAAAGAGGGTGGTATTAAAAAATGAATATAATTGAAACAAATTTCTCCTGGGGCAGTTCTTTATCAAAAAGAAGCTCCACCCCATATATAATCCTCCACCACAGAGCAGGAAACGGGGATGCTAAAAGTATTCACAATCAGCATCTTAAAAACGGCTGGGCAGGTATTGGGTATCATTTTTATATCCGCAAAGACGGCAGTATTTTCCGTGGCAGACCTATTGATACTGTCGGTGCTCACACTGTCGGACAAAACGCTGTTTCTGTCGGGGTATGTTTTGAGGGAAATTATCATTCCACCGATAAAGTTATGCCAAATGCCCAGTTTGTGGCAGGGCAGAATCTTATTAAGTATTTGAAAGAAATTTATAAATCTGCAACGATAAAACGACATTCGGATTTTCAGGCAACCGCCTGCCCAGGTAGTTTTTTCCCATTTAACGATATTATAAAACCGCCGTCGATTTTAAAATCTGCAGAAGATATAGCTTATAAGCTAAGCGAAAACTTTTTCAGAATTGACGACATTGAGGGATTCATAAGGGCTTTAGATAAGGCAAAATCCGAAAACTCACCCGTTTACTGGGGATATTATAAGTTAGCTAATGATATTTCCACAATAAAATAAACCCCTTTCGGGGCTTATCTATAGCGAGTCGATTTTATCGACTCGCTATTTCAGTGCTATGCTATCAACATACGCCTGCATTTCCTCGCTGGTCATTATGTTTACAGCGTTATTGACAATTTCTTCCTGTCTGTGTCTTGGCAGTCTTAAATACACATCCATTGCATTACTGTTCGCAATCAGTGCCTCCCCAAAGCTTATTGGCTCATTTCCTCTGTTCATAACATTTCCCTTTCCTATCTATTTTTCTTTTATATTAAATTATACTCAAATATTTTGATTTTAATATTGAAAAATTAAAATATTTGTGCTATAATCAATTTAATATATTTTTTACGGAGGATTATTTTATGAAAAAAATTATCGCTTTACTTATGGCACTTGTTGTTATATCTACAACAGCATTTGCTTCAATCAACATTTCTCTCGACGGTCAGGTTTTAAATGTTCCTGAAGATATGGGTGCTCCATTCGCTCAGGATAACAGAACTTATGTTCCTGTAAGATTTATGCTTGAATATTTCGGCTATGATGTTACTTATTCAAAAGCTGAAAAACAGGTTATCGGAACAGACAGCAACGGCAGTCTCTTTATGATGCAGGTTGGTAATCCGCTCCTTTTCTTTAAAGGTGCTGAAGCTACCGAAATCAACAAGGTTACAATGGATGTTACTCCTGTCGTTGACTATTCACTTGGCAGAATATACATTCCTGCTTCATTCCTTATCAGAGAAATGGGTTACGGTGTTGAATACGACAAAGCAACAAAAACAGTTGTTATAACAAGTGCAACAACTTCCGCTCCAGCTGAGGAAGCTACTGAGGAAGAAATAGTTGAAGATGTTACCGAGGAAGTAACAGAAGAAACTGCTGAAGAAGTAACCGAGGAAACTGCTGAAGAAGTAACCGACGAAACTACTGAAGAAAAAACTGAAGAAGTTGCTGAATAAAAATGAAACTGGCTGCGGTATACCGCAGCCATTATTTTAGTGAGGTTAGTATGGATTATTTTGTTACACCTTTGCAAAACCTTATTGAGGAGTTTGAAAAGCTTCCCGGAATCGGCAGTAAGACCGCAAGACGGCTTGCCTACCATATCGTAAACCTGCCCAAAGAGAAAACTGACAGATTCGCAAAAGCTGTTCTTGAGGCTAAAACCAAAATCCGCTATTGCTCAATTTGTCAGAATTTTTCCGAAGAGGAGGTTTGTTCTCTCTGTGAAAATCCTGTTCGTGACAAGAGCGTTATTTGTGTTGTTGAGAGTCCGAAGGATGTGCTCCAGATGGAACGCACCAACGAGTTCAAAGGACTTTACCATGTTCTTCACGGAGCAATTTCGCCTATGGATAATGTGGGCCCTGACGATATTAAAATCAAGGAACTTATGGGGCGGATTTCAACAGGTGAGGTCAAAGAGCTTATTATGGCAACCAACCCTAATCTCGAGGGAGAGACCACGGCGATGTATATTTCAAAGCTTGCTAAACCATTTGGTGTTAAAGTTACGCGAATTGCAAGTGGAATCCCCGTTGGCGGAGAGTTGGAATATGCTGACGAAATTACTCTTACCAAGGCTCTTCAATGCAGAATTGAGTTATAGGAGACATTATGCAGAAAAACGATATTGTTGAGATAAAAATAACAGGAATGACAGATGAAGGTAGCGGAGTCGGCAGATATGAAAATATCGCCGTCTTTGTTCCTTATGCCCTGATAGGCGAAACTGTCAGAGTCCATATTATAAAAGTTAATAAATCATACTGCGTAGGGAAACTGGTTGAGGTCATAACTCCGTCGCAAAACCGTATTAAAGCCGACTGCGAATATTTTTATCAGTGCGGAGGATGTTCGTACCGCAATGTGTCCTATGACGAAGAGCTTTCCTATAAGGCAACTCAGGTTAAAGACGCCATTGAGCGAATTGGTAAAATCAAAACAACCATTCTCCCCGTTTGGGGCGGAGAGCGGACAAACTACCGCAATAAAGCACAGTTCCCCGTCAGCGAAAACGGGGCAGGACTTTATGCAAGGCACAGCCACAGAGTTATTGATACTGATAACTGCATAATCCAAAGCGGTGATTCTGTTAAAATTCTTAATGCAATCAAAGAGTTTATGAAAGAATTTTCCGTTTCAGGCTATAACGAGGAAACTCACAGCGGTGACATCCGCAATATTTATACCAGAACAGGCGGAGGGAAAACCCTTGTCTGCATTGTAACAAGAACAGAATCTTTACCTCACAAGGACGAACTCATTGAAAAAATTTTATCTCTTGATATTCCGATTTGGGGGATTCTGCAAAACATTAACCCAAACAGAACAAATGTTGTTTTAGGCAAGGAGATGCGACTCCTTTGGGGACAGGAATATATGTTTGCCAATATTGGTGACTTTAAATTTAAAATTTCACCTCTGTCCTTTTTCCAGGTCAATCCTGACCAGACAAAGGTTTTATACGACACCGTCAAAAAGTTTTTAGGTGATATAGAAAACGAAACGGTATGGGATTTATACTGTGGAACAGGAACAATAGGTCAGTATACCGCCTCCAAGGCAAAACGCCTTATCGGTGTTGAAATTGTACCTGAGGCGGTTGTAAATGCTGAGGAAAACGCAAGACTTAACGGAGTTAAAAACTGTAAATATTACACAGGAGCGGCAGAAACTCTTGCCCCGAAACTGGTTCGGGATGGTGGAAAACCCTCTGCGGTTATCCTTGACCCGCCAAGAAAGGGATGCGACAAAAAACTGCTTGATGCGGTTATTTCCGTTGCCCCTGAAAAAATAGTCTACGTTTCCTGTAAACCCTCTACCCTTGCCCGTGACCTGGCGTATTTGAAGGAAAAAGGCTATAACACAGAAATTGTCCAGCCTGTGGATATGTTCCCCGGCACCTGCCATTGTGAGGTCGTGGCGTTGTTGTGTCGCACACAGAACTAAACACAATATCTTGTGTTCTATTTTAAAAAATTTTAAAAATTTTTTCTCCAAAATGTGCCAAAAATCCCGAAATTGCTTATTATATCAAGCTTTTCGGGATTTTTTATGAAACCACAATATCTTGTATTTTCCTATTGACAAGCACCAATATATATGGTATCATTTTATTATAACAATTAAAATGGTGGCTTATCGAAAAGTACATAAATATATTAAATTGGGGAAAGGGAGATAGAGATGAAAGTTATTAAGAGAGATGGAACTACTGTTGATTTCGACCGCAGTAAAATCATTGTTGCTATCCACAAAGCTAACGATGCTGTCGAACCCGAAGACAGACTTAGCGATGAAAAAATCGAAGAAATCGTTGCTTACATAGAAAGCAAACACAGACCTCGCCTTCTGGTTGAGGATATTCAGGATATGGTTGAGTTTAAGCTTATGGAAGCGGACAAGTTTGAGCTTGCAAAGACTTATATTATTTACCGCTACACAAGAGCTCTTGTTCGTAAGGCAAACACAACTGACGATTCAATCCTCAGCCTTATCAGAAACAGTAATAAAGAGGTTATGGAAGAAAACTCCAACAAAAATGCTGTTATGGCGGCGACTCAGCGTGACCTTATTGCCGGAGAGGTTTCAAAGGATTTAACAAGAAGAGTTCTTCTTCCTGAGCATATTTCAAAGGCACACGACGAAGGGGCTATTCATTTCCACGATGCAGACTATTTCCTTCAGCCAATTTTTAACTGCTGTCTTATAAATATAGGAGATATGCTTGATAACGGAACAGTTATGAATGGTAAGCTTATTGAATCTCCAAGAAGCTTCCAGGTTGCCTGCACAGTTATGACACAGATTATAGCATCCGTTGCAAGCTGTCAGTATGGCGGTCAGTCTGTTGACATCAGCCATCTTG
Organism: Clostridia bacterium; assembly: GCA_045646365.1. Taxonomy (GTDB): domain Bacteria; phylum Bacillota; class Clostridia; order Monoglobales; family Monoglobaceae; genus SIG454. The sequence goes on along the minus strand of JAZRKP010000010.1, from coordinate 11,817 downwards.
GAAAATACCTCAGAAAGAGCTATGAGAAATTTAAAAATCAGCTTATTGAGAACTCCGAAGAGGCTCTTTCAATCGAGACTATTGAGAAAATCGCAAAGGCAAGACTTCGTGATGAGCTCAGAAGCGGTGTTCAGACGATTCAGTATCAGATTAACACTCTTATGACCACAAACGGGCAGTCTCCGTTCGTTACAATCTTTATGCATCTTAAAGACGATGATGAATATGTTGAAGAGAATGCAATGATTGTTGAAGAAATCTTAAGACAGAGATATGAGGGAATCAAAAACGAAATGGGAGTTTATATTACTCCTGCATTCCCGAAACTTGTTTATGTTCTTGACGAAAACAACTGCTTAAAGGGCGGTAAATACGATTATATTACAGAACTTGCGGTTAAGTGTTCTTCAAAGAGACTTTACCCTGACTATATTTCCGCAAAGAAAATGCGTGAAAACTACGAGAACAATGTGTTCTCACCAATGGGATGCCGTTCGTTCCTCTCCACATGGAAAGACGAAAATGGTAACTTTAAATTTGAGGGAAGATTTAATCAGGGTGTTGTCAGCCTTAACCTTCCTCAGATTGGTATTATAGCTAAAAAGGACGAAGATGCGTTCTGGAAGCTTTTAGACGAAAGACTTGCTCTTTGTTTTGAGGCTCTTATGTGCCGTCATCAGTCCTTAGAGGGTGTTCTTTCCGACACAAGCCCTGTTCACTGGCAGTATGGTGCTATTGCAAGACTTGAAAAAGGTGAGAAAATCGATAAGTATCTCCACGACGGTTATTCCACAATCTCTCTTGGTTATATCGGACTTTATGAATGTACTAAAGTTATGAAGGGTGTCAGCCACACAGACGAAGAGGGTAAGGAATTTGCTCTTAAGGTTATGAGATACCTCCGTGCGACTTGTGATAAGTGGAAAGCTGAGACAGGTCTTGGATTTGGTTTATACGGAACTCCTGCTGAGTCACTTTGTTACAGATTTGCAAGAATCGACAAAGAACGCTTTGGTACTATCGAGGATGTTACTGATAAGGGTTACTACACCAACTCATACCATGTTGATGTAAGAGAAGACATTGACGCATTCTCAAAGTTTGATTTTGAGAGTCAGTTCCAGAAGATTTCATCAGGCGGAGCTATTTCCTATGTTGAAATCCCGAATATGCGCCACAACCTCACAGCTATGGAAGATGTTGTTAAGTTTATTTACGACAATATTCAGTATGCAGAATTTAATACAAAGAGCGACTATTGTCATGTTTGCGGATATGACGGTGAAATCATTATAAATGATGATAACGAATGGGAATGTCCTGCTTGCGGAAACAAGGACCAGAAGAAAATGAATGTTACCCGCCGTACCTGCGGATATTTAGGCGAGAATTTCTGGAATGTGGGTAAGACAAAAGAAATCAAGTCCCGTGTTCTTCATCTCTAATCCAAGGAGGCGAACAGGATGAATTTTGCTACAATAAAAACCCATGATGTTGCCAACGGTCCAGGTGTTCGTGTTTCCCTTTTCGTTAGCGGTTGCACTCACCACTGCAAAGGCTGTTTTAATTCTGAAACCTGGGATTTTGCTTATGGTGAACCATTCACCAAAGAGCAGGAAGATAAAATCTTAGAGGCGCTTGCTCCCACTTTCATAAAAGGTTTTTCTCTCCTTGGGGGCGAGCCATTTGAGCCTGAAAACCAGAAAGGTCTTTATGAATTCCTGGAAAGAATTAAAAAGGCTTATCCTGATAAAACTATATGGTGTTACTCAGGCTACGATTTTGAGGCGGACTTGCTTGCCGGGAAAATCGGCGACTGGGCAATAACTAAGCGTATGCTGAATTGTATTGATGTTATGGTTGACGGTGAATTTGTTGAAGAGCTGAAAAATCCAAGTCTGCGGTTTAAAGGCTCTTCTAACCAGCGGATAATTAAAGTCCGTGAATCTATGGAAAAGGACGAAGTTATTCTTTGGGATAACGAAGAGGTTTAAACTATGAAATTTAATATTAACATTAAAAAACTTGACGAAGGAGCAGTTATCCCAACATACGGCAGTGAATACGCTGCAGGGGCTGACCTTTACGCCTGCACTGACGGGGATATAACAATAAATCCAGGTGAAACAATTCTCGTTCACACTGGAATTGCTATGGAGCTTCCTTTAGGAACAGTTGGTCTTATTTATGCAAGAAGCGGTCTTGCAAGCAAAAAGGACCTTGCTCCTGCCAATAAAGTTGGGGTTGTTGACTGTGACTACCGCGGTGAAGTTATGGTCGCTCTTCATAACCACGGTTTAGTTCCAAGAACTATTGAACACGGTGAAAGAATCGCCCAGATGGTTATTGCACCATATTATACTGCTGAATTCTCCGAGGTTTCCGAACTTTCTGAAACTGTCAGAGGCGAAGGTGGGTTTGGCTCAACAGGGACAAAATAACTATGAGGCTCTTGCGTAAAGCAAGGGTCTCATTTTGAAAAGGAAAGATTTATGAAAGAAAATGTTTTAGTCAGCGCTTGTTTGTTGGGTGAAAAATGCAGATATGACGGAAAATCCAAGGAATATTCAGAAATCAGCTGTCTTAAAGAAAAGTATAATTTAATTCCTGTTTGCCCTGAAGTTCTCGGCGGACTGGAAACACCGAGGACGCCTTGCGAAATCCAAAACGGAAGAGTTATCTCAAAAGACGGACAGGACAAGACGGCGGAATACGAAAAAGGAGCAAAGACCGCTCTTGAAATTGCGCTGAAAAATAACTGTAAAACCGCTGTTTTAAAAGCAAAAAGCCCTTCCTGCGGAAAGGGCAAAATATATGACGGCAGTTTTTCCAAAGTCCTCACAGATGGTAACGGCGTAACTGCTGACTTACTCATAAAAAATAACATAACAGTTTTAACCGAAAAAGAAAAAAAGCTTTGAACTTCCCATTGTTCAAAGCTTTTTATTTTAACTGACTCCAATCAAATACCGCTTCTTTTGTAAGAGGCAGGTCATTACTTGCGAACTGAAGGTTAAATAAATCAGAAAACAAGCCTGCACATACATTTTCATCTGTCTCAAATACCGTCTTTTCAAGTTCCGGTTTTTCGTAAACTTTCTTCACTCCGCGACCACCTTTCTTAATATCATTCTTTAAAGCGTAGACTTTATTCAGCATACATTATATCACACTAACAAAAAAAAATCAACCCTTTTTTAACTTTTTTATGGACAAATTAAAAATTCTGTATTAAAATACTATTATATACTTATGTTGGAGATAGAAATGATATGAAACAAAAAACAGTTTTTGTGTGTACTGAATGTGGAAACAAGTCCCCGAAATGGATGGGGAAATGTACTATGTGCGGAAAATGGAACACTATGGAGGAGGAAATCATACTCCCCTCTTCTTCCTCTGTCGGAATTTCCCTGACACCCTCGGAAGCACCGAAGAAAATTAGGGATATAGATGAAACAAGCGAAAGCCGTCGCTCGACGGGGATGAGTGAGTTTGACCGTGTTCTGGGCGGTGGACTTGTCAACGGCTCTTTTGTTCTGGTTGGCGGAGACCCCGGAATTGGTAAATCAACAATTCTTCTTCAGATTTGTGAATTTCTTGGCAAATCCTCGAAAATTCTTTATATTTCAGGAGAGGAGTCTCCAACTCAAATCAAGCTCCGAGCTGAAAGACTTAAGATTACAACTGAAAACCTTAAGATTTATTCCGAAACAAATATGAATTATATCAAGAACGCAATAACCGCTGAAAAGCCTGACATTATCATTGTTGACTCCGTTCAGACTATGGTAAGCCCTGAAATCGGCTCTTCGCCGGGAAATGTGTCCCAGATAAAAGAGGTTACCGCATCATTTATGCGTATTGCAAAAGACAGTAATATTTCGATATTTTTAGTAGGGCATGTGACTAAAGATGGTGCTATTGCAGGTCCGAAAATTCTTGAGCATATGGTTGACACCGTTTTATATTTTGAAGGGGACAATCAGCAGTCTTACCGAATTTTAAGGGCAGTTAAAAACAGATTTGGCTCTACCAATGAAATTGGTGTTTTTGAAATGGAGTCAGATGGTCTTCATCAGGTTGCAAATCCGTCTGAGGCACTTCTCTCCGGCAGACCTGAAAACAGTCCAGGCTCCTGCATAACCTGTACTATGGAGGGAACCCGTCCTGTTCTTGCAGAAATTCAGGCTCTTGTTTCACCAACTAATTTTGGAAATCCACGGCGAATGACACAGGGCCCTGACCTTAACCGTGTTCTTATGCTTCTTGCGGTTATGGAAAAGCAATCAGGACTCCACATTTCCTCTTACGATTCCTATGTTAATATCGTCGGCGGTTTCCGTATTTCTGAAACTGCGTCTGATTTGGGGATTGTTATGGCTCTTGCATCAAGTTTCAGAAACCGTGCTTTAGACGAGGGAATTGTTGCAATCGGTGAAGTTGGATTAACGGGAGAAACCAGAAGTGTCAGCTTTCTTGACTCCCGAATTGCAGAGGCTGAGAAAATGGGATTTAAGACCTGTATTATCCCATATATAAATTCAAAAAAACTCCGAAAATTTGAGAAAATCGAGGTTGTTCCGGTTAGGAACATTCGTGATGCAATTAACAAATTCTTGTAATTTTTAACAAAAATGAGAAATTTTTAAAAATTTACTCCAAATATGTTTGAAATTTTTAGAAGATGTGGTATAATATAGGTAAGAAATTCTTAACATTTTATCATAACGACCCAAGGCTTCATCAGGGCGGTTATATAAATGTAAATACTTCTTTATGACAAACAACAACTGACAGACACTGAAAGGAGTGGATACATTTGTTCGAAATAGGAGACAAGGTTATGTATCCTATGCACGGTGCAGGTGTTATTGTGGGAATGGAGAGCAAGGAGATTTTAGGTGAAATGCGGGATTATTTTGTCTTGCAGGTAACCAAAAAGAATATCAAGGTTTTGCTCCCTGTTGATAATCTTGAAAACACTGGAATCCGCAGCATAGTTTCTGAGAAAGAGGCTGATGATGCTATCAGCTTTTTTGCCGAGGTCGAGGAAGATGATAACTCAAACTGGAACAAACGATACCGCGATAATATGGACAAGCTCAAGTCGGGGCAGATTAAAGAGGTTTGCTATGTGGTTAAAACTCTTTTGCTCCGCGACAAGAAAAAAGCTCTTTCCAATGCTGAACGAAAGGTGCTGAGTAACGCTAAAAGCGTGCTTCTTTCTGAGCTTGAAACTGCAAAAAATATTAGTGCCGCAGAGGCTGAAAAGCTTTTGGGCATATAACTTTAAGGAACTATTATGAACAATCTTACTTGTACCGCAATTATCGTTGCGGCAGGAAACAGCACAAGAATGAGCGCTCTTGGAAACAAGCAGTTTCTGAGCCTTTTGGGCGTGCCTGTTTTGGCAAGAACTATTATGGCGTTCAATAATTCAACACAGGTTGACGACATAATTATTGTAACTAAAGGTAATTTAATTGGAGAGGTTAATGCTCTTTGTGCAAAATATTCATTGGATAAGGTTTCCAGGATTATCCGTGGCGGAGACAGCCGCCAGGAATCCGTTAAACGAGGTCTTGATGCCATAAAAAATGAATGTTTTGTCGCAGTCCACGACGGAGCAAGGCCTCTTATTTTATCCTCAAAAATTGACGAAGCAGTTACTTTTGCAAAGGAAAATGGCTCGGCGGCACTGGGCGTTCCTCTTTCCGATACGGCTAAGGTTGTCGACGGAAAGGATAATATTTTGAGTACCCCCGACAGAGCCACTCTCCGTCTTATTCAAACCCCGCAGATTTTCCCGCTCTCCCTCTTGAAAGAGGCTTATGAAAAGGCGGAAAACGACGGATTTACGGGGACTGACGACTGCTCCCTGGTTGAAAATCTTGGTGTCAAACCAAAGTACATATTCGGGGACTACAACAACATTAAAATTACCACCCCTGAAGACATTACCAAAGCTGAAGCTATATTAAACGGAGGAAAAATTACTATGCGGACAGGGTTCGGATACGATGTTCACGCTCTCAAAGAGGGCAGAGATTTAATTCTTGGCGGAGTTAAAATTCCCCATGAAAAAGGTCTTGACGGACACTCCGATGCAGATGTCTTAATCCACGCCTTAATGGACGCTCTTTTAGGGGCGGCGGCGCTTGGTGATATCGGTAAGCTTTTCCCCGATAACGATAATTCATTTAAAGGAATTGACAGCCGTATCCTTTTACGAAAGGTTAAAGATGCTTTGAATATAAACGGTTTCAAAATCGGAAATGTTGATGTGACCGTTGCAGCACAAGCCCCGAAGCTTGCCCCGTTTATTGAGGAAATGCGAATCAATTTAAGTGAAGATTTAGGGGTTGATAAATCCTTTGTTTCTGTTAAGGCTACAACCACGGAGCATCTTGGCTTTGAGGGGCGTAAGGAAGGCATTTCCGCCTATGCAATTTGTACTATTTTATGATTTTGGAAGAAAAATGAAGAAAACAGGAATATAATTGCCAATAATTGACTATAATTAGCTGTAATCGCAGTTGAATTTTAGTCTTTTATTTTGTAATATATAAATATTAGCACTCATTAGTTCAGAGTGCTAACACAAATAGTTATTTATTATCTTTAAGGAGGTTTTTATAATGAACATTAAACCATTGGCAGACAGAGTTGTTATCAAAATGGTAGAGGCTGAAGAAACAACAAAGAGCGGTATTATTTTGACCGGCTCCGCAAAGGAAAAGCCACAGATTGCAGAAGTTATCGCAGTTGGCCCGGGCGGGGTTGTTGACGGAAAAGAAATTAAGATGGAGCTTTCCGTTGGCGATAAGGTTTTAATGAGCAAATATGCAGGAACTGAAGTTAAGCTTGACGGGGTTGAATACACAATTCTCCGCCAGAGCGATGTTCTCGCAAAAATTGAAGACTAATTTTTTGGAGGTTTTTGAAAATGGCAAAACAGATTTTATTCGGTGAAGACGCAAGACACGCTCTCCAAAGAGGTGTTGACGCTCTTGCAAACACAGTTAAGGTTACACTTGGACCAAAAGGCAGAAATGTTGTTTTAGACAAGAAATACGGTGCTCCGCTCATTACAAATGACGGTGTTACAATCGCAAAAGAGGTTGAACTTGAAGACGCTTTCGAGAATATGGGTGCTCAGCTTGTTCGTGAAGTTGCAACAAAGACAAACGATGTTGCAGGTGACGGTACAACAACTGCTACTCTTTTGGCTCAGGCTCTCGTTCGTGAAGGTCTCAAGAATGTTACTGCAGGTGCAAACCCAATGATTCTCAGAAAGGGTATTGCTATGGCAGTTGACACCGCTGTTGCTGAAATCGTTAAGAACAGCAAGGCAGTTGACGGAAAAGAAGACATCGCAAGAGTTGCTTCTGTTTCTTCCGCTGACGAATTTGTTGGAAATCTTATCGCAGACGCTATGGATAAGGTTTCAAGCGACGGCGTTATAACTGTTGAGGAATCAAAGACCGCTGAAACTTATTCTGAGGTTGTTGAGGGTATGCAGTTTGACCGTGGTTATATCACACCTTATATGGTTACTGACACAGACAAGATGGAGGCTGTTATCGACGATGCTTTCATTTTAATCACAGACAAGAAGATTTCAAATATTCAGGAAATTCTTCCTCTCCTCGAACAAATCGTTCAGGCAGGCAAGAAACTTATAATTATCGCAGAGGATATTGAAGGCGAGGCTCTTTCAACTCTTATCGTTAACAAACTCCGTGGCACATTCACTTGTATCGGTGTTAAGGCTCCTGGCTTTGGTGACAGAAGAAAGGCTATGCTCGAAGATATTGCTATCTTAACAGGCGGAACAGTTATCTCCGAGGAAATCGGACTTGACCTTAAGGAAGCTACAATCGACCAGCTCGGCCGTGCTAGACAGGTTAAGGTTCAGAAAGAGAACACAATCATTGTTGACGGTGCAGGCGATGCTGATGCTATCCGTGCAAGAGTTAACCAGATTAAAGTTCAGCTTGACGAAACAACTTCCGAGTTTGACAAGGAAAAACTTCAGGAAAGACTTGCAAAGCTTTCAGGTGGTGTTGCCGTTATCAAGGTTGGTGCTGCAACTGAAATCGAAATGAAAGAAAAGAAACTCAGAATCGAGGACGCTCTCGCAGCTACAAAGGCAGCAGTTGAAGAGGGTATCGTTGCAGGCGGCGGTACAGCATTCATCAACGCTCTCCCTGCTGTTGAGGCTCTTATGAACAGCCTTTCAGGTGACGAAAAGACAGGTGCAAGCATCGTTCTTCGTGCTCTTGAAGAACCTGTTCGTCAGATTGCTTACAATGCAGGTATTGAAGGCAGTGTAATCGTTGACAAGATTAAGGGAAGCGAAGTTGGTGTTGGTTTCAACGCCCTTACAGAGGAATATATGGATATGCTCAAAAACGGTATTGTTGACCCAACAAAGGTTACCCGTTCAGCTCTCCAGAACGCATCTTCTGTTGCAGCAATGGTTCTCACAACAGAGAGCGTTGTTGCAGATAAGCCGGACCCGGCAGCAGATGCAGCAGCGGCTGCAGCAATGACTGGCGCAGGCGGCGGAATGTATTAAGATATTTAAAAACTCCTTGCGGATTATCCGCAAGGAGTTTTTTGATTAGTCTTTCAATAAAATTTCCGACTCAGGCACTTCGCCTTTTGCCATTTTTTCTATCAGCCAATTCATTGTATTCTTATAATTCTTAGTTACATCTATATAGACGCATCTTATATATTTTTCAGAATTTTCATCAGCAGGATTTGCCTTCACTTCATATTCAACACTTACATTATAAAGCACCTCATCATCATTATAATACGACGGGTGAAGCTCACTGTAACTCATAGCCATTACATCACTTCTTAACGCTTCTATAAACCCTGCATAATTTTCCATTTTCTCTCCGTCATTGATGTATACCCCTGTTATGACTGAATCATCTACAAAGATTTCTTCGCTCATTATTTTATATTTATCATATTCATACAGCTTATCCATCACCATATTCCGTGATTCATAGCTTACGGGATATTCACGGCTCATTATCTCGCCGTTTTTCAGTTTATATTCAATGTTTATTGTCGTATACTCCTCTCCCTTTTTAGTTCTTGGAATATATCCGTCTATAAATTCCTTGTGAGTTGAAAGGATAATTTCTGTAACCTCATCGTCGTCGGAAAATGGTATTTCTTCGGTGTAGTATTCGTAAAGTGCGGCTCCTTCCATATCAGAAATTTCAGGCAGGCGTGTTTCATATCCGAAGAATGTTGTCTGGGAGAAGAGAATCACGATTCCCGAAAACACAACGGCATAACCCACAAAACCTTTCCACGAATATAAAACATTCATTGTCTTTTTCAATATCATTTCAGATACCGCATAAGCAACTGCACTTATTCCTGTTAAAATTACTGCAAACACATACGGATTAGCACCCCAATACATAGAGAACACGGACATTGTTACAAAAAATGTCACGGTATACTTAAAAATCGGGTTAAGGCATTTAAAACCTGCTACATCGCCCACAGTTTCCATTCTGCGTTTTTTATACAAACAATATGACAAGCCATACAAAATCAGGGATATGACAATATACTCCGCAAAATCCCAGACTTTTAATTCTTCACGGGCAAATTGATTGACAAAGCCGACTATTCTTGCAATAAAATTATTCTCTGCGAAAACATCAACAACAGAGTTCATTTCTGTAAAGCCATAAACATAAGCATCTGCCATAAACGAGAATGCTGAAACTGCCATAAACAAAAATCCGTGAATCAAGCCGTTTACAACAAGTGCCGCAAAGCCATTTCCCGTCAGGGTTACTGCAAGAACTGCACAGGAGAACATCATAAAGAGTCCCATAACATTATAGCCAACCCATTTCAGACAATCAAGCACCGTAAAATAGTTTCCGTACCCGCAGAAAGACATTATTATTAAAATAATTCCATTTAAAATCACGGGTATCAGCATAAGTGTTAAGCCTGCCAGAAGTGACGAATTAAAAACCGCTTTTCTTGTTGGCGGAAGACTATGGATAAAGATTGACTGCTTTTTCAGATACAAGAAACTGAAAACAAGCCGTGCCGTGATTGTCGGAATAATCAATGTCATAAGAAGCGGAAAAATAAAGTAGCTTGGCTGTAAAATCAACGCATTATTATTGATACCGAATCTCAGTATTTCCGACTCTAACAATAAGGAAAGTCCCGTTGAGAAGAACAGAATTATAGCATATAAAATTGCTCCCCACATATGTCTCTTAACTGTGGATTCATATATCCCTTTGTTAAAAAATGATGTTTTTAAAGTCATAACCCAAACCTCCTAACTCATAGATAAACACTTCCTCAAGAGTAAGGCTTACTCTCTCAAGCAAAATCGGCTCACCTTTTTTCAAAATATTCATATTTTCCTCAGCATCGCCCCTTATAATAAGATTATAAACCGAGCCTGTTTTACTTCTATGCACAAGTCCCTCAATTGAGTTTATAAACTCTTCTTTGTCATCTTTAAAAGATACCTGATATTTGCAAACAGCTCCTTTTATATCATCAAGAGGCTTTTCGATAATAAGCTGACCGTTATGGATTATACCAACCCAGTCACAGATATCTTCAAGCTCCCTTAAATTGTGCGATGACACAAGAACTGTCAGTTCTCTGTCCGCAACATCGGCGATAACCAAGTTTAAAACCTGTTTTCTCATAACGGGGTCAAGTCCGTCAAGAGGCTCATCTAAAATAAGAACATCGGGCATTGCAGAAAGGCATAGCCAGAAAGCAACCTGTTTTTTCTGTCCCTTTGACATTTTTCGTATCTGTTTTTTCTCGTTAATCTTAAAGAGTTCCTTAAGCGTTTCATATCTTTCTGATGAAAATTCCGGGTAAATATCCTTATAAAATTTTGCCATTTGCTTAATCGTATATGTACTGAAGTAAAACCAATCATCGGAAATATTCAAAATCTTCTGCTTAACCGCCTCATTCTCATAAACCGGCTGTCCGCCAACCACTATCTCTCCGCTCTCAGGCTTTAAAACGCCATTTATATGATTTATAATCGTTGTTTTGCCTGCTCCGTTTGGACCGATAAGTCCGTATATAGTACCTTTTCGTATATGAAGATTTATTGATTTCAAAACCTCAAAATCTTCAAAATGTTTCGTAACGCCCGAAACCTTAATCATTTGAATTCCTCCTTTATTTCGTTTATAAATCCGTGTATCTCCTCTTCCGTTTTACCAAGATACAAAAGCTCTTTTATACAATCTTTTACGCTTTTATAAAGCTCAGCTATCCTGTTTTCGTCACCCGACTCCTTTACCGATGCAACAAAATTACCTTTCCCCTTTATACTGTATATAAATCCGTCTGCCTCAAGCTGTTTATACGCTCTTTGCACAGTGTTCGGATTAACCGTCAAGCTGACAGAAAGTTCACGCACCGACGGAAGTTGTTCATTCTCCGTCATAACCCTGCTGATTATCAACGATTTTATTCCGTCCTCAATCTGCTCATGCAGACTTCTTCCATCCATATAATCAAGCCTTATCATTTCTTCGCCCCCTTTTAACTGTATTAACCATACTAATACAGTTAGTATACTTTATAATTTTAAATTTGTCAATAGATTTTATACAAAAAAATAAAAGAGCGATATGCCGAGTGTTCTTGAGGACAGTTATCATATTACAAAAAAGGAACAAGAGTTTAAATTCTGACTCTTGTTCCTTTTTGTTGTTTGAACAAATTGATTACTGTTTCTCAAAGTATCTTACATTCTGAATTTAATTCTTC
>JAZRKP010000009.1:0-2389 GCA_045646365.1 Clostridia bacterium | reverse complement strand
TATTGGTGGTTTTTTGGGAACACCAACCGATGAGCTTTATGTCCGTTGGGCTCAACTTGGATTTTTCTCATCACATTCCCGTTGCCACGGTGTCGGTGATAATAACTACCGTGAACCTTGGCGTTTTTCAAAAGAGGCGTGCGATATTTTCCGCTTCTACGATAAGCTCCGTTATTCTCTTATACCATATATCTATGAACAGGCAGAGAAATGCACTCAAACAGGTCTTCCGATGACAAGAGCGTTGTATCTTGAATATCCTGACGACAGAAATGTGCGATACATTGATGACGAGTATTTATTCGGTGACGGTCTTCTTGTTGCACCTGTGCTAAAGCCTTTAAACAAAACAGATATTCGTGAAATCTACCTTCCGAAAGGCACTTGGTTCGATTATTTCACAAAAGAAAAAATCGAGTCAACAGGTATGTGGATTTCTAAAAAAGTTGACCTTAAAACAATGCCGATTTTCGTAAAAGAGGGTACTGTCCTTAAATATTGCGATGTAAAAGAAAGTCTCTGCAATGGTATGGGTGAAATTGTAAAAACGGAAGAGTATTAAAACAGTAACGCAAAATCCAAGTATTTCCCTCCTCTGATTATTTAATGTAGAAAAAATCGAAAATCATACAGAATCACGAAACAGAAAAAAACGATGTGCGAAACAAAGCTCAAATCCTTATGTATCAAGGCTTTTCAGCATATATGTAATTTTTATTACAATAATCGAAACAAAATTTTTTATAAAATTATCTTCAAACCGCATAAAACAAAAAAACTACCTCGCAGAACGACTATTCCTTGCGAGGTAGTTTGTAATTATAACGATATTCACACAGCTTTCGATAAGTAAAGTCCGTTTTATTGGACAGTAAAATTTGTATAATGACTGTGGACTATGATATAATTTTTGTCAGGAGGTGGAAAAGGATGAATGACAAAGGCTTCTTCTATGCCGATTACAGTATCGGCAAAGTAACCGTTGCATCAAAAACCGTTGATGCGGGACAATATACGGTTGAACTGCTCAATCAATATTACAAGGATGATACTGCCGCAAGAATATCTGTTTTCAGAGCCGGGAACTGGGGGCTTGAAGATATGCTCTCCAAAGGCTATCTAAATCCCCGACTTTTTGTTGAAGCCATAACCGTAATCAATAATATATTTACTACCTTGCCAAAGCTGAAGCCCTTTAATCTGATTGATATTGACAAAGAAAAGGAAAGAATCGCAAAGCTTTTTACTTATGAAAATGCAGAAATAATAAGTGAATACTTCCGCCGCAAAGGTAAGGTAGAGAATATCAAAGAGGAATATATCATCCTCGGAATACTGCCGCCCGAATACGATAAGGATTTCTTTACTCAGGCAGAAAAACTGCTGAATGAGGTAAACACAACTCTCGACTTTTACAATAACCTCGGTGATGATAATACTCTTGCATTCAATAAGCTCAAAAGATTTGTGTTAAGACTCGATGAGCTAGAGCAATTCAGCAAAGAACATCTGTTTCGTCTTGCCACCGACATTTTCGGTGAAAAGGTAATTCCCGTCAACACAGAATATACTTCGGAAAGCCTTGTCGCCCGAAGGCTATATTTCAATAGCTTCTACAACTTTATTATTACGGATTTGTTTGAGGGAATACAGTACGGACATTATCCGAGGCAATGCGAAATCTGCAAAAAGCATTTTCTTATGCTGACTGCAAGACGGCAGAAATACTGTAACGGCTATGCACCTTTCAAGCACAACGGAAAGAGGGTTACCTGCAGAAGATATGCGGCATATATAAACTTAAAAGAAAGATGCGAAAACGATCCCACCCTGAGAATATACAGAAACCGTTGCGGCTCAATCAGGGTAGATAAAAGCAGGGGCAAAATCACACCTGAGTTTGCAGAACTGGCAACAAGACTGGCCGAAGACAGAATGTACCGTGCGGTCGAAGAAACGGAATATGAGCTTACCCAATACCCAAAGGATATGGAAAAGAAGAAGCTGTATGAGGATACGGCAAAATCAATGAAGTAAGGAGGTGTCGCCCGTGAGAGAATGGCAACAGGACCTTGAAATGTACAGAATAAAACCTGCTCCGCCGAAAATGGAGTTACAGGAATATATTGAGCTCTATTGCAAGGAAAAGGACGTAAAATACTTCTTGTGGTTTCTTCATTATTATGAAAGTACATTAAATACAAAGGTTATGGGTTGGGTACAGAACTATGCGATGACCGGTCATTTTCAGGATATGAAGCAAGCCTTCATTATAGGTATGTGGAAAGCTTTGCAGGAATATGACCTTTCACGGGATATACCTTTTGTGAAATTCAAGGAAAACACGGCAAAGCGTGAGGTTCACGAGTACATCCGTAAAATGAGACGG
>JAZRKP010000008.1:0-55960 GCA_045646365.1 Clostridia bacterium | reverse complement strand
GGCACGACCTTTACCCTTAAAGCAGGAAAAACTGTTCTTATTCTTCACGGTGCAAATATTTCAGCGGATATTATGCCCCCCATGACAGACGAAATAGTTATAACCCCGCTTACCACAAGATGCAGCATTGAATTTGCACTTACAGCAGCAGATGAAAATATTCTTCCGCTGAAAAACGTAAATGCTTGCTTTGGCAAAAAATCTTACCGTGAAAACAGTATAGATAATCTACATAAGGAATTTTATGCCCTTAGCGATAACGAAATTGTTAAGGTAAAATACCCCTTTACAGTTAGTCTTAAAAACATCGGAGCTGTGCGTGCATATATTGAAAATGCTGACAGTCTTGATTTTGCAGAGCTTAATGGAAAAAGGCTTGAGGGATTTTTGCCATCAGATAAAGACCCTCGCTTTATGGGGCTTGATGTCACAAAGCTTCTTTCAGACGGAAAAAACACATTTGCACTTGAATACAAAAAGTCAAACAACTATACTCCCGATTTTTCAAGCCTTACGCCTGCACATTTTTATTCGTACAACATAACCTCGTTTGAGCCGATTTATCTGTGCGGAGATTTCGATTGTAAGGACGGCGCACTTATAGAGCCGCAGGAATATGAAAGCGACGTATCTGTTTTGGGTATGCCTTATTATTACGGCTCACTCACCTACAGTGCAAGACTTCCTGAAAGCGACTTAACGGGTACACTTCTTAAAATATACGGCGACTTTGATGTATGCCGAATTAAAATCGGAAAGCGTGAAAGAGTTTTCTTTTCAGAAGCCCCGTTAATAGAGGTATTTAACCTTGATTGCGACAGCGAGGTACAAATAACAGTGTTTAATACACCCTACAATCTCATGCGCACATCAGCGCAGTGTGCAAAGCCGTTTGGAATTAAACGCATAGAACTTTGCGAGTTCGAATATTAAAAAACTTCTCATTTTGGGGACAGTCCCCAAAATGAGAAGTTTTTTAATTATTCCTTTTTATAATTTAGTATCGTTATACCTGTACATACAAGCACAAGTGCAATTATAAGATTAATCGGTGAAACATTACTCTTTTCCGTGAGCATAATGTTTGAAAGCACAACTCCGAATACAGGAATCATAAAGCTGAATATAGTAACCTTTGACACGGGATTATGCTTTAACAAAACGCCCCACAGCGAATAAGCAATGGCAGAAAGGCACGACAGATAAATAAGTACCGATATTGCTACTGCGCCTGTAAAGACAACTACGCCCCCCGTTAAAATGCCTACAATTATCATTACTGCGCCGCCCATAATAAACTGATAACCGCTTATAACAACCGGGTCCTCTCTGTCGGAAAACTTCTTCATAAGTGCTCCCGACACACCATAGGCAAGGTTTGAAAGCAACACGAATCCGTCACCAAAAAAGTTCAGTTTAAAGTTCAGTCCGTTAAGATTTATAAGGATAATCCCTGCAAAACCGATTACGCAGGCTATAATCTTTTTAAAGGTCAGCTTCTCCTGACGGAAGATAAGCGTTGCGCAGAGTATTGAAAAAAAGGAGTTTGACCCGCTCATTACCGTCGCCTTAACACCCGTGGTGTTCGCCACACCTATGTAAAACAAAACATACTGTATTATAGTCTGAAAAACCGCAACCTTAGCAACCGCTCCAAAATTTTCTTTTTTAGGAACCAGAACTTTCCGTCTTGCAATACTGTAAATGATAACAGTTATAACTCCCGCCATAAAGAATCTCACTCCCGCAAACAGGATAGTTGAGGGAACATTCCTTTCAGGCAGAATCAGTTCGTATCCGATTTTAATAAACGGGGTTGCGCTTCCCCACAAAGCACAGCAAAACATTGCCATAACAGCAACTATAAATACATTTGTTATTAACTTATTTTTTGAATTTTCCATTTTTCTCTCCAACTCTATAAAATGCTACATACTAATATACACCATTTTCCAGAAATCTGCAAGAGATAAATTGAAATTATTTCCAGAACTCCTGTTTACCTGTTGAAATAGCAGTTGCCCCTGCACTTATTGCAAGTTCAATTTCATCTTTGCTATCAATAAGTCCGCCTGCAACAACCATAACATCCAGCTCATTTTTCAGCATTTTTATAACCTTTGGCACAACCCCTGGCATAATCTCTATCATATCAGCTTTTGAAGCCTTTGCAGTTTCCATTGTTGTTTCTACGGAGTGGGAATCCACGATAAAAAATCTCTGAACTGTGAAAACTCCCTCTTTTTTTGCAAGCTTTATTATATTGGTTCTTGTACTGATTATTCCGTCCACGCCTTGATTTTTAACAAATCTGATGCCGTATTCATCCTTGCCAATCCCTTCAGCAAGGTCCAGATGAACAAAAAGCTTTTTCCCGGCTTTATGGACGAGCACAGCCTGTTCCTTTATATCTTCGATGTTCGGAGCAAGCATAAAAATTATTTCAACTGAGGAAGAAACAGCCTCTTTAAGTTCTTTATCGCTTCTGACCGCCGCAATTATTCTCATATTCCCCATATATTCCTCCTGAGTTTTTAGTGGCAACTAATTTACTGCCGAATATATCCTCTATTATAACATCTCCGACAGAAATTGGCAAGACCGGATGCGTTGCATTTATAATTTTCATAACCTCTGCCATTTTCCCTTTCGGAATCGGCTTATCTGTTTTAACCGGAACAATTTCACCGTTTTCACATTTAACAGTTGTTGTCACAGTGCGCATAGGCGAGATACATTCTGTTTCTGCATACTTTTTACCCCTAACACATTTATTCCCCGAAACGCTCAACACCTTGCCGTCCTCAAACTCCGCAACAAGACTGCAACCTACGGGACATACAATACAAGTCAGTTCTCTTTTCATAAATCACGCCTCCACAATTCTAAACATAAGCTCGTCACATTCGCTAAGTACATCTCCGCTCACAATCAGACTTTCCATTTCTCCCGGAGCAACCTTTTGTTTTTTCTTTGAAATTACGACCTCGTCGCCTTTTAAAACCTCAATTTTCACATTTCTGAAAACATCTGATACCCTGAAATAAACCCGTACATCTTCTCTGGCAGTTACAATCTGCGGAACAGTATATCTTACTTTTCCATCAGTTTCAAGGCTTACATTTATTTTTTCAGCTTTCACACCCTTTATATAATCCGCAGCACTCTTCCCTGCGATTTCCGCCTCTTCGGATACATAATCCACTAAATCGTGAACATGAAGAACATTTCCGCAGGCAAAAACGCCCTCAACCGAGGTTTCTCTGCTCTGGTCAACAACCGCTCCGCTTGTTATTCTGTCCATTTCTGCTCCTGCTGATTTACTCAACTCATTTTCAGGGATAAGACCGACAGACAAAAGAAGTGTATCACAGTCTATATACTCTGCCGTCTCCATAACAGGTTTTCTGTTTTCGTCTACCTTAGCAATAGTCACGCCCTCAAGTCTTTCTCTGCCGTGGATTTCTACAACTGTATGACTCAGCTTAAGCGGAATATCAAAATCATTAAGACACTGTTCAATATTTCTCGCAAGACCGCCCGAATAAGGCATAAGCTCGCAGACCGCTTTAACCTTTGCCCCCTCTAAAGTCATTCTTCTCGCCATAATAAGGCCTATATCACCCGAACCTAATATAACAACACTTTTTCCCGGCATAAAGCCTTCCATATTGACAAGCTTTTGTGCCGTTCCTGCACTGTAAATTCCTGCCGGTCTTGTCCCCGTGATATTTAAAGCACCTTTTGCTCTTTCCCGGCATCCCATAGCAAGAATTATAGCTTTTGCCTCAATCTGAAACACTCCGTCACAGCTGTTTGTCGCAGTAACAACCTTATCCTCGGATATATCAAGCACCATTGTGTTGAGCTTAACGGGGATACCAAGTTCAATCACCTTTTGTTCGTATTTCCACGCATACTCAGGCCCCGTAAGTTCTTCTCCGAATTTATGGAGACCGAATCCGTTATGAATACATTGTTGTAAAATTCCACCCAATGCTCCGTCTCTTTCCAGAATAAGAATATCCCTTATTCCGCTTTCATAAGCAGCAACCGCAGCACTCATTCCCGCAGGTCCGCCGCCGATTATAACCAGTTCCGTCATCTTACAGTTCCTCCTTTGTCTTTCCTGTTATCATTATGGAGTTTCCGCCGTTTTTCGTAATTTCTTCACAGGAAACACCCTTTTCCTCAGCCAGAAGTTTTATAATATAAGGCGAACAAAAACCGCCCTGACATCTTCCCATTTGTGCTCTTGTTCTTCTCTTAACTCCGTCAAGGTCAGACGGTTTCGGGTTTGTTCTTATGGCTTCAAGAATTTCACCCTCTGTCACGCTTTCGCATCGGCAAATTATTCTTCCAAAGGTTTTATCTTTCTTTATTATCTCATTTTTCTCTTCTATGCTTGCCTCTCTGAAACCGTGCATAGGTTTTCTGTTTGGATTATACTCCATATTTACCGTAAGTTTTTCTCCGCTTTCCTCAATCATTTCCCGTACCATAACCGCAATAGCAGGAGATGCGGAAAGTCCAGGCGACTCAATTCCTGCAACATTTATAAACCCTTTAACGGGAGAATTTATTATAAAATCACCTGTGCTTCCAACAGCACGAAGTCCGCAGAATGAAGTTATAGTTTTATTATAAGGAATCCCGTCAATATTCTCATTGGCTTCTTTTATAATTTTTCCAAATCCTTCCGCCGTTGTACCCTTATCCTCCTTATCTTCAATATCCACGGAGGTAGGTCCCGTCAACAGGTTTCCGTCAACAGTCGGAGAAACGAGGATTCCCTTTCCCATTTTGGAGGGTGTTCTGAAGATAGTGTGCGAAACCAGATTTCCACACTCTTTATCAAGAAGGATATATTCACCTTTTCTCGGTTTTATCTCAAAGGAATTATCCCCAACCATTTTAGCAATATTATCCGCATAAAGACCTGCCGCATTAACAACATATCTCGCTTTTACACTTTCGTATTCCGAACATATTTCATAGCAGTCATTGTTTTTCTCAACAGATAAAACTTCAAACCCCGTTTTAAGTTCAGCTCCGTTATCCATTGCATTTCCAACCGCCGCAACGGCAAGTTCATAAGGGCATATAATCGCTCCCGTCGGGGCATACAATGCACAGATAACATTATCCGAAACAGACGGCTCGAGCTTTTTAATTTCATCTTTTTCAATAACTTTCAGCCCTGCAACACCATTTTCATCGCCTCTTTTTTTCAGTGCCTTAACCGTTTCCATATCTTCGTCATTAAAGCCAATAACCAAAGAACCATTCCTTTTATATTTAACCCCAAGTTCATCAGCAACCTTTTCCATCATTTCCGAGCCTTTAACATTAAGCTTTGCCTTAAGACTTCCCGGCTTTGCGTCAAATCCCGCGTGGACAATAGCAGAATTAGCCTTTGTTGCTCCCATTGCAACATCATTCGTTTTTTCCAGTATACAGATTTTCAGATTATATGCCGACAATTCTCTGGCAATCATTCCGCCGACAACACCTGCTCCGATAACCGCAACATCATACATAATAAAACCTCCTGACAATAAAAAAAGACATACCAAAACAAACATATGTCTGTTTTGATACGTCTCCAAATCTCTGTATCTTTGTAATTATATCACAATATATGTATATTGTCAAGCAATATTAAATCTCAATTTTCACGCATATACACCTTCATATTTTCCCTCGTCTTTGAATATATATTACAAAAAAGAAAGGATTTTTTATATGAAAATTTTTGTATTCACTAAAAAGACAGGTATTTTATGTCTTGGAGCAATTTTGATTATGTTGTCACTGTTTTACTTCGGCAAGACCGTATCTATGCCCGTTACAGGCGAGAAACGGGATTTACCCATATACTGTGTTCAAAAACCTGAGACTGAAAAGGTTATATCCATTTCCTTTGATGCCGCCTGGGGAAACGAGGACACAGGTAAGCTTATCGAAATCCTCGACAAATATAAAGTCAAAACAACATTTTTCGTCGTTGGCAGTTGGGTTGACAAATATCCCGAATCAGTAAAGCAACTTTCAGACGCAGGCCACGAAATTATGAACCATTCAAATTCACATCCGCATATGACCTCTCTTTCAAAGGAGCAAATGATTGAGGAAGTGAAGAAATGTGATGATAAAATAAAGAAAATAACGGGGAAAAAACCGCATCTTTTCCGTGCCCCCTATGGTGACTATAACAATAATGTTGTAAGCACTTTAAGAGAATGCGGACATTACACAATCCAATGGGATGTTGACAGCCTTGACTGGAAGAATTTGTCATCAGGGGAGATTACAGAAAGGGTTGTCAGCCGTGTTAAACCCGGCTCAATCGTGCTTTTCCACAACGCAGCACTCAACACTCCTGCGGCTCTTCCCCAAATTCTTGAAAAACTTCAAAAAGACGGATATAAAATCGTGCCTGTTTCCGAACTTATAATGACAGATGATTTCACCATTGACCAATGCGGAATGCAGGTTCCCTCTCCGAAAAAACAGCAGTAAAGCAAAGAAAAGTCCTTGTCATCAATAATGATGACAAGGCTTTCTTATTCATTCTTTAATTTTTTAACAAGCTCTTCGTCAGGGGTTACATATACTGTGTTATAGTTATCATAGATAACAAGTCCCGGTTTTGCACCTGACGGCTTTTTTACATTCTTCACAACTGTAAAATCAACAGGAACCTGAGTTGAGTTTTTCGCTTTACTGAAATACGCCGCAAGTCTTGCCGCTTCCATAATTGTTGTATCGGGAATATCCGATTTCCCCTCTGCCCTGATTATTGTATGAGAGCCGGGGATAATTTTCGTATGGAGCCAGATGTCTGTCGAAAACGCCATTTTCACAGTCAGCATATCGTTCTGATGATTATTTCTTCCCACAAGAATTTTATAACCGTCACTTGACAAAAACTCCATAGGTGCGGTCTTTTTCATAAGCTTGCTCTTTTTATTTTTAACTTTAGGAACATATCCGCCGTCCGCAAGTTCGTCCTTTATTTCCGCAATATCCGATGCAGTTTCCGCCTTATTAACCGATTCTAAAACTGTTTCAAGGTAATAAAGCTCCTCTTCCGCCTCTTTTATCTGTTCCTTTGCATACATCTCAGTCGTTTTTGCCTTTTGATAAAGCTTATAATACCTCTGGGCATTTCCCGACGGGGAAAGGTCTGCTTTAAGAGAAATCGTTACGGAAGACACGGGATTTTCGTAATAATTCTCAACCTCAATCTTCTCCATACCGTTTTCCATACGATACATATTCGCAGTCAGTAAATCGCCGTACATTTTGTATTTATCTCTGTTTTGTGACTTTTTCAGATTTTCCGTGTGTATCGCCAGTTTCTTTCTGCATCTTTCAATATTATTATTTATAATCTTAACAATATGCGCACTTCTCTGAGTTATATGCTCGTGCATTCCCCTTGACATATAAAATCCGTCAACCGCCCGGCTTATGCTGTCTTGTTCAATAATATTCTCCCCATATTGAGTAAGCTTAACACAGGAAAAGGCAACAGGTTTTTTATCTGTATCAAGAACGATACAAGGCGAGAACTCGCCCTGCCTTACAGGGGTGAAAAATTCATAAACAAAGTCTGCATATTCCCGAATATCAATCTCACTCATCATTTTCTGCATATCCCCACAGAATCTATACAAAATTTCACGGGACACCAAAGGGCTTACACCCGAAAAAATTTCAACAAGCGCTTTATCCGCGCCTTTCCCTTCCGAAACAGACGACAAGGCAGAAAAAATTTCTTCTTTTCCGCATTCGGTTGGGTTTATTTTATTTTGTGCAGGAGGGAGTTCATAGGGGAATCCCGGCAAAACCTGTCTTACTGCCGAAACCGTCAAATCAATATGTTTGACACTGTCAATAATCTTTCCGTCACTTCCGACTAAAATAATATTACTGTGTCTGTTCATTATTTCAATTATGAGAGTTTTAACAGTCAAATCACCAAGCTCTGTATAGCTTTCAACTCCGATTTTAACAACCCGGTCAAAGCCGTCCTGCTCAACGGAAACAATCTTACCACCGCAAAGATGCTTTCTTAAAATCATACAAAAGAGCGGTGCGGTTATAGGATTTTCTTTTTTCGATTCAGTAAAATGCACTCTCGGGTTTGAGGCACTGGCTGACATCAGGAGCTTATAGTTCCCCTCAAAAGTCCTTATCTGTATAATGATTTCATCTCTTTCAGGCTGATACACCTGATTGATTTTCCCGTCTGATATTCTGTTTTTTAATTCTCTTACAATACTGTTTGTTACCAGTCCGTCAAATGACATTTTTATCTCTCCGAAATCCTTAATTTTTTATCAATAAATACATTGTACAATATTTTTGTGAAAATTTCAAATATTATTTGCATTTTTCGAAAAATTGTGATATACTATATGATGATTAAGTATTATTTTAAAAGGAGTATTGCAATGCTTAAAAGTATGACAGGTTTCGGCAGGGCTGAACTTTTAATTGATGAATTTACTGTTAATGTTCAAATCCGCTCTGTCAACCACAGATATATGGATTGTTCGGTTCGTATTCCAAGATGCTATAATTTTTTAGAGGACAAGGTTCGCCAGACCGCATCTGAATATATTTCCAGAGGAAAAATTGAAATCAGCGTTTCCATTAAGGAACAAGACGGCGACGATAAGGTTATAACTTTAAACCACGCTCTTGCAGAGAATTACATAAATGTTTTAAAAGAGCTTTCCTCTCTCGGTATTGAAGATGATATTAAGGTTTCAACCGTTGCAAGATATAATGACATTTTCAGCGTTGAATATAAGGAAATTGACGAGGAGAAAATGTTTGAGATTATAAATCAGGCATTAACCGCCGCATTTGATGACTTTAACAAAATGCGTGGCGAAGAGGGTGCAAGGCTTGAGGCAAATATTCTTTCCCATCTTGACTATATCTCAGGTGAGCTTGAAAAAATCGAGGCTCGTTCTCCTGAAACCGTTCGGTTATACAGAGAAAATCTTGAAGCAAGAATCCGTGAACTTATCGAAGATACTGCAGTTGACGAAAACAGACTTATTACAGAAACGGCTATTTTTGCCGATAAGGTTGCAATCGACGAGGAAACCGTTCGTCTCAGAAGTCATATGAAAGCATTTAAAAATGCAATTAACACGGACAAGCCAATCGGGAAAAAGCTTGACTTTATTATTCAGGAAATGAACAGGGAAACAAACACCATAGGTTCTAAAGCAAACGACATTGAGATTGCCGCTATGGTTGTTGAGATTAAATCCGAAATCGAAAAAATCAGAGAACAGATTCAGAATATCGAATAGTTTTCAGAGAGGAAGGTTATGACTTATGAAGCTTATCAACATCGGATTTGGAAATATTGTTTCGGGAAGCCGTGTTATCGCAATCGTCAGCCCCGAATCTGCGCCAATTAAGCGTATCGTTCAGGAGGCAAGAGACAAAGGTCTTTTAATCGACGCAAGTTGCGGTCGCCGTACCCGTGCAGTTCTTATTACTGACAGTGACCATGTTATCCTTTCAGCAATCCAGACAGAAACTATTGCAGGCAGAGCACAGAGCCGTGATGACGAAATTACGGTTATCGACGACAGCGAGGCAAGCGAGAAAGACGAGGAGCTTGAAGATGAATAAAAAAGGGACACTCTATGTTATTTCAGGACCATCTGGCGTTGGAAAGGGTACAATCTGCAAAGAAATCCTGAGACGAAACCCTTCTCTTTCCTTATCAGTTTCGGCAACAACAAGGGCTATGCGTGAGGAAGATATTGAAGGTGTTACATATTATTTTAAATCCCACGATGAATTTAAAAATATGATTGAACACGATGAGCTTCTGGAATGGGCAACATACAGCGGAAACTATTACGGAACACCTATCGCACCCGTTAACGAGGCTCTCTCTTCGGGAAAAGATATTATTCTCGAAATAGAGGTTTGCGGTGCCCTTAATGTTCGCAGTATTTTCCCTGACGCAGTATTGATTTTCATTGATGCTCCGTCTGTCGAAGAACTTGAAAAACGGCTTATGGGAAGAGGCAGCGAAACGCCTGAGAGCATTAAAACCCGTATTGACCGTGCTAAAGAAGAGCTTTTGCTCAAAGATAATTATGACCACATTGTTGTAAACAACGACCTTCAGACCGCAATTCTGGAGATTGAAAATATACTTTTAAAAGGAGAATAGACTATTATGATGATTTATCCACCAATTACAGAACTCGTTAAAAAGACAGGAAGCAGGTATACACTCGTTATCGAAACCGCAAAGAGAGCAAGACAGTTGTCTCAGGGTGCAGCTCCTCTTACTGCCGTTAAGAGCAATAAAGATGTTACCATTGCCGTTAACGAAGTATACGAGGGCAAGATTGCCTTTGATAAGACAAACGAATAATCGCCGTTTTTTCGGACTGCTCCCTATTTTAAAGGCAGTCCGTTTCGGATTTTTTAGCGGTATATATCTTTTGAGAAAGGATATGATTTTATGATACTTAAAGGGAAAACAGTTGTCCTCGGAGTGACTGGCGGAATCGCCGTTTATAAGGCCTTAGATGTTGTTTCGGGGCTTAAAAAACTTGGTGCTGATGTTAAGGTTATGATGACGAAATCCGCAACGGAATTTGTTGCCCCAATTACATTTCAGGCAATATCTCAAAACCCTGTTGCAGTTTCTATGTTTGAAGAGCCAAAGGCTTGGGAAATTCAGCATATTTCTCTCGCAAAGGCGGCGGACATTACAGCCATCGTTCCTGCAACCGCAAATATAATCGGTAAAATCGCAAACGGTATTGCAGACGATATGGTTTCGACAACGGTTATGGCAACAACCTCTCCCGTTATTATTGCACCTGCAATGAACACGAATATGTATAAAAATCCCATTCTCCAAAGAAATATCAAAACATTAAAGGAGCTTGGCTATCTGTTTATAAACCCCGATAGCGGCAGACTTGCCTGCGGAGATACGGGCGAGGGAAAACTTGCTCCCGTTGATGTTATTATTGAAGAAATCAAAAACGCTCTTCTATATCCTGAAAAGGATTTAAAAGGACGAAAAATTCTTGTTACCGCAGGCCCGACTCAGGAAGCTTTTGACCCTGTCCGCTATATAACAAATCATTCCAGCGGTAAAATGGGTTACGCTATCGCAAAGGCAGCTCTTTGCCGTGGCGCAGAAGTTACTCTTGTTTCAGGCGCAGTTAATATCGCTCCGCCAAGAGGTGCTAATGTTATTTCTGTAACATCCGCCCGTGATATGTTTGAGGCGGTTATGAAGAATGCTGAAAACTGCGATACTGTTATTAAAGCGGCGGCAGTTGCAGACTATCGCCCCGAAACTATCGCAGAGGATAAAATCAAGAAAAGCGGTGAAATGACTGTTTCTCTTGCATCAAACCCTGACATTTTAAAGACTCTTGGTGAAAAGTTTGGCGGAAAGAAAACTCTTGTCGGGTTCTGTATGGAAACCCGTGATTTAATCGAGAACGCAACAAAAAAGCTTGAGTCCAAAAACCTCGACTTTATCGTTGCAAATAATATTAAAACCGAAGGTGCAGGATTTGGCACCGACACAAATGTTGTTACGATTATCGCCCGAAACGGTGATAAAACCGAAATTCCTCTTGCATCAAAAGAGGAGATTGCCAATAAAATATTAGACAGGATTAAATAAAAATGATTGCAAAGGTTATTTTAAACAATCGCGAACATAATATTGACCGATTTTTCGACTATCTCATTCCCGACGGAATGACTGTGTCTGTCGGAACCGGGGTTCTGGTACCCTTTGGCTATCAGAATCGCTATGCCCGTGGGATTGTTGTTGAAATTTCTCAATCAAGCGAGTTTAAAAACCTTAAACCAATAAAAAAGGCAGACGATACCCCTCTTTGTTCAAAGGAAATTTTAGACCTTTGCTTATGGATAAAAGAAAAGTATTTCTGCTCATTCTATCAGGCACTCCGCCTCTTCCTCCCTCCTGGGCTTGAAAGCGGAGTCAAGGAGAAAAGTGTTCGGGTTGTTACCCTTTTGACAGATAAAGAAAAAGCCTCTCAAGATGCTTTGGAAATGATGTCAAAACGGGCAAAGGTGCAGGGCAGAATGCTTGAGGTTCTTTGCGAAAAGTCACCCATTAAAACTGCCGAATTATACGAACTTTCAGGCGGAAACTCTTCCGCTCTCAACGCACTTTGTCAAAAAGGATATGCAAAAATTTCCGACGAGCGGGTTTACAGAGAAGCGTATAATAAAAACAATTATGCACCAAGCGAAAGCTATACCCCAACCGCTGAACAGAAAGTTGTTATTGACCACCTTAAAGAAAATATTTCATTATCCAGAAATGAAAATATTCTCCTTCGGGGTGTTACAGGCTCAGGGAAAACCGAGGTCTTTCTCCAGGCGATTGACCACTGTATAAAATGCGGAAAGACCGCAATAATGCTTGTTCCAGAAATCTCGCTCACCCCTCAGACAATCAAACGGTTTGTGAGCCGATTTGGTGATATGGTCGCCGTTATCCACAGCAGACTTTCTCAGGGAGAAAGATTTGACCAGTGGAATAAAATCAAAAACGGTGAGGTTAGCGTTGTTGTTGGTGCAAGGTCAGCAATTTTTGCACCCTTTGAAAATATAGGGGTTATAATTTTAGACGAAGAACACGAAACAAGCTATAAATCTGACACAACCCCGAAATACCACGCTCGTGATATTGGAGAAAAGCGTGCTAAAGAGAATGGTGCAACATTGCTTTTAGCATCAGCAACCCCGTCCCTTTCCAGTTTTTATAAAGCCCAAAACGGAGAATACACGCTTTTTGAAATGGTTGAGCGTTTCAATAAAATGGATATGCCATCTGTTAAGATTGTGGATATGCGAAACGAACTTTTCACCTATAAAAACTTTTCGCCTCTTTCCCTTTCCCTTCAGGACGAAATCCGAAAAAATCTCGATAATAACAGTAAGACCATTCTATTTCTCAACAGGCGTGGATACTCCACCTTTGTTTCCTGCCGTGAGTGTGGTTATGTTATGGAATGTGAAGATTGCAGTGTTTCAATGACTTATCATAAAAATGCAAATCAAATGGTTTGTCACTATTGTGGAAAAACTGCCCCAATCCCTGAAATATGCCCCGACTGTGGTTCAAAGCATATTAAGTTTTTCGGAACGGGTACACAGAAAATTGAGGAAGCTATAAAAGATAAATTTCCCAATGCACGGGTGCTTCGTATGGATACTGACACAACCTCTCACAAAGGCGGTCACGAGGAAATCCTTTCCTCTTTCGGACGAGGTGAGGCAGATATTCTTATCGGAACGCAAATGGTTACAAAGGGACTTGATTTCCCCGATGTTACTCTTGTCGGAGTTCTCGCCGCCGATACTTCTCTTTGTATGGACGATTTTCGAGCGGCTGAGCGGAGTTTTTCACTTCTTACTCAGGTCTGCGGAAGAGCCGGCAGAGGTGATATTCCGGGCAGAGCGGTTATCCAGACATATCAACCGCTTAACTCCACTATAAAATATGCAAAGGAACACGATTATATAAATTTCTATAATTCAGAAATCGCAAGCCGAAAACGACTTGATTATCCCCCGTTCTGCGACATAATTTCCATTATGGCATCAGGGGAGAATGAAGAATCGGTTAAAAATCTTATGGAAAAAGCGGCAGAGTATATCAGAAAATATATGAAAACTAATACATCAGTATTTTCTCTTACGGGGCCAAACCCCGCTCCCCTTTCCAAAATCAAGAATCTATACAGATACCGTATTCTTTTAAAAGCGGACAGCGATGCCGCCCATCCTCTTCTTGATGAGCTTACAAGAAAAGGCGAATCACTTAATAAGATATTTTTAAGTATTGATATAAATCCGACAAATATGTTTTAAAGAAAGGACAGATGACAAATGGCTATAAGAAATATTGTTAAATACGGCGATGATGTTCTTGCTAAAAAGTGCAGAGTCGTTGAAAAAATTGATGACAGAATCATAACTCTTTTAGATGATATGCACGACACTCTTTTAGAGTCAAACGGTGTTGGGCTTGCCGCTCCGCAGGTTGGTGTTTTAAAAAGGATTGCACTCGTTGACACAGGTGTGGAAATTTTAGAGCTTATCAATCCTGAAATTTTATCCGCAAGCGGAAGTCAGACAGATTTAGAGGGATGCCTCAGCTATCCTAGCAAATATGGTGAAGTTACCCGTCCTATGAATGTTACCATTAAGTTCCAGAACAGATACGGCGAATGGGTGACTTATTCAGGGGAAGGCCTGACCGCAAGAGCGTTCTGTCACGAGATTGAGCATCTTGACGGGCATATGTTTATGGAAAAGGTTACTCGCTGGGCAGAGGATGACGAGCTTGAGTAATAATTTTCAGTTTTAAGGAGGCTTTATTTTGAAAATTTTATATATGGGAACGCCTGACTTTGCTGTTCCGTCACTTAACGCACTTATCGAAAAAGGCTATGAAATATGCGGAGTTATGACTCAGCCTGACAAACCAAAGGGCAGAGGGCATAAGCTGACTCCTCCTCCTGTTAAGGAATGTGCTATCGCTCATAATATCCCCGTTTTTCAGCCTGAAACTCTTAAAAACGAAGTGTTTTCAAATGAATTAAAAGAGCTTAATCCGGACATAATAGTTGTTGCGGCATACGGAAAAATTCTTCCATCATATATACTTGATTATCCCAAATATGGCTGCATCAATATCCACGGCTCAATTCTCCCCAAATACCGTGGTGCTGCTCCTATTCAGCGTGCTGTTATGGACGGTGAAACCGAGACGGGGATTACTATTCAGCTTATGAACGAGGGAATTGACACAGGCGATATTCTTTACATTGAGAAAACAGAAATTGGTGAAAATGAAACTGCTGGAGAGCTTTTTGACCGCCTCGCTTTAATCGGAGCAGACGCACTCCTTAAGTGTCTTGAAAAAATCGAGAACGGAACTATAACAAGGACTCCGCAAAACCACGATGAAGCAACCTATGCGAAGATGCTGGATAAAGAAACAGGGAAAATCGACTGGACAAAATCCGCAAAAGAGATATTTTCCTTGATAAAAGGGACAAATCCTTACCCTATTGCGCATACACTTTATAAAGGTGAGGTTTTGAAAATATTTACTGCCACTCCAGGCGGAAAGACAAATGCCGAGCCTGGAAAAATAACAGGTCTTCCGTCAAAGAAGATTGAAGTTGCCTGCGGAGACGGGACTTCGCTTATAATTTCCGAAGTTCAGCTTTTCGGCAAGAAAAGAATGGACACAGCAAGCTTTTTAAACGGAAATTCTGTTGATATTGGGGAAATTTTAATTTAAAGGAGACGATTTTATGCCATTATTTTACGGAATAGATTCAACATATATTATCTTCGTTTTGCCTGCTCTCATTGTTGCAATATGGGCTCAGCATAATGTTAATTCAACTTTCAACAAGTTTAAAACAATGGGGAACCGCCACGGCTACACTGCCCACGAGGTTGCAAGAAAAATTCTTGATATGAACGGGCTTACCCATGTTAAAATTGAGCGTGTCGCAGGGCATCTCAGTGACCATTTCGACCCGAGAACAAACATTGTCAGACTGAGCGACTCAACATATCAAAGTACCTCTGTTGCCGCAATCGGTGTTGCCGCACATGAGGTTGGTCACGCAGTTCAGCACGCAACATCATATGCCCCAATTAAGGTCAGAAACAGTATTGTTCCCGTTGTTCAGATTTCATCATATGCGGCATTTCCGCTTGCAATTATCGGAATAATTATGGCAAACGAATTTATGATTTATGCAGGTATCATTCTGTTTTCACTGACAGTTCTTTTCCAGCTTATAACTCTTCCTGTTGAGTTTAATGCAAGTCGAAGAGCAATCAAAACTCTTGACGCTAACTTAATACTTGAGGGAAACGAGCTCCAGGGAGCGAAAAAAGTTTTAAAAGCCGCCGCGCTCACATATGTGGCATCTGCCGCTGTCGCAATCGGAAACCTTTTGAGACTTTTAGTTCTCGCAAACGGAAGAAACAGAGATTAAGATATGAATTCAAGAGAAATTATTTTAAAAGCTATATATGAAATCGAGGAAAACGGCGGATATTTCAATCATATTCTGTCTGACTCTCTTTCAAAAGCCGAGGCTTGCGACCGTGGTTTTGTTACAGAAATCATATACGGAGTTATTAAAAACAAGCTTGCCCTCGACCATATAATTATGCAGTTCTCCTCAGTTAAACTGAAGAAAATGACTCCTTGGGTGAAAAACATTCTAAGAATGGGAATTTACCAGATGTATTATATGGACAAAATTCCGCACAGTGCCGCCTGCAACGAAAGTGTCAAGCTCTCAAAAAAATATACCCACGCAGCGGCAGGGCGTTTCATAAACGGGGTCTTAAGAAATGTTTCAAGAAATATTGACAATATTTCTTTCCCTGACCTAACCAACGCCACGGAATATTTATCTGTTAAATACTCATTTCCGCTTTGGCTGACAGAAAAACTGTATTCGCAATACGGCTTTGAAAAAACAGAAAGTTTTATGTCAGAGAGTAACAAATCCCATAGCGTTAATCTTCGGCTAAATCCGCTTAAGACCACCCCGAAAGAGCTTATAGCCAAGCTTTCGGATGAAGGAATCTCTGCAGAAGTATCCCCCATTTTTGACGGATGTCTGACAGTTTCGGGGAAAATCAATATTGACGCCTCTCCCTCTTATAAAGACGGCTTATATTCTCTGCAGAACATAAGTTCCTATGAGGCGGTCAATGTTTTGGCACCTCAAAAGGGTGATTTTATAATGGATATTTGTGCCGCACCAGGCGGAAAAAGTTGTGCAACGGCAGAAATAATGGGGAACGAGGGGGAAATTCTCTCCTTTGATATTCACCCACACAAAATAGATTTAATTGACAACTCCGCCAAAAGACTTGGGATACATATAATCAATGCTACACCTCACGACGGTTGCGAGGTGATTTCCCAGTATATCGGAAAGGCTGACAAGGTTATTCTTGATGCACCCTGTTCGGGGATTGGTGTTATTCACAAGAAACCCGACATTAAGTGGAGCCGTCAGGAAAACGACATTTCAGAGCTTTCCAGAATTCAGAATAGTCTTATAGAAACCGCTTGTCAATATGTTAAAAACGGAGGCATCCTCCTCTATTGTACTTGCACGGTTTTAAAAGAAGAAAACCAGGATATTGTTTCCGCTTTTCTTGATACTCACAAGGACTTTTCGCTTGTATCCGAAAAACAGATTTTAACGGGTGAAAACGGCGAGAGCGGATTTTATATTTGTAAAATGAAAAGGAACTGATTTATATATGAAGATAAATCTTCGTGACCTTACCTATGAAAAGCTTGAAGAATTCATCATAGAGCTTGGTGAGCCGAAATTCAGAACAAAACAGATTTTTAAATGGCTTTATTCTGACATCTCCTCAATAGATGAAATGTCAAACCTATCTAAAGCATTTCGTGAGAAGCTTTCGGATATTGCAACGGTTGAATTGCCTGAAATTGAGGAAAAATTTGTATCAGCTATTGACGAAACCCGTAAATATCTGTTAAAATTAAATGATGGGAATTATATCGAATCCGTACTTATGAAATATAAACACGGATATACAATTTGTATCTCTTCTCAGGTTGGATGCCGTATGGGTTGTGCATTTTGTGCCTCAACCATTGGCGGGCGTATAAGAAACCTTACCCCCTCTGAAATTATCGGTCAGGTTATGGCAGTTTCAAGGGATTTGGGAGAGAGGATTTCAAATATTGTTATGATGGGGATTGGTGAACCCTTTGACAATTTTGAGAATGTTATGACCTTCTTATCTAATGTTTCCCACCCCGACGGACTTAACATAGGTCACAGACATATTACAGTTTCAACCTGCGGAATTGCAGACAAGATTAAAGAGCTTTCAAAACTCGCTCCGCAGATTACTCTTTCCATTTCGCTTCATGCAACAAATGACGAAATGCGAAACAGTATTATGCCGATTAACAGAAAGTATGATATTAAGACTCTGTTATCTGCCTGCAAATATTATATAAAAGAGACAAACAGGAGAATATCCTTTGAATATACTTTGATTGCAGGGGTTAATGATAACCTCAAAACCGCTGAGGAGCTTTCAAAACTTCTTTCGGGAATGCTTTGCCATGTCAACCTCATTCCCGTTAATGCAGTCAGCGAAACAGGATTTAAAAAGACTGACAGAAGTCAGGTCGAGGCTTTTCGTTCATATCTTGAAAAGCATAAAATCCCTGCAACAATCAGACGGGAAATGGGTAGTGATATAAACGCTGCTTGCGGTCAGCTCCGCAAGAACCGTCTTGACAGAGAAAGGTGTGATGAAAATGAAGGTTAATGCAGTCGGTGTTACAGACACAGGACTTGTCCGCCCCCTTAACGAGGACAGTTTTTTAATCCACGGTTTTGAAAACGGCACGCCGTACGGCTTTTGTATTTTAGCCGACGGAATGGGCGGTCATAATGCAGGAGAAGTTGCAAGTGCTATGGCAACAGAGATTATTGCCAACGAGCTTTCCAATTCGGACATTAACGCAACACAAGACGACATTGTTGCAAATATTACTGCATCCCTTGATTATGCCAATAACGAGATTTATACGAAATCCGTTTCAAATAGTGCTAATGCAGGAATGGGGACTACCGCCGTTGTCATTTATTTAAACGGAACAACCGCATATATTGCCAACATAGGCGATAGCCGTGCTTACTTAGTCGAAAACAGCGGAATAACCCAGCTCACAACCGACCACTCTGTTGTTCAGAAGCTTGTTGAAAGCGGGTCTATTACCCCTGAAGAGGCGAGAAATCATCCAGAAAAAAATATAATTACCAAAGCGCTCGGAACAGAGCCTACTGAGGATTATGATATTTACGAATTTTCAGTCAGAGAAGGAGACAAAATTCTCCTTTGCAGTGACGGGCTTTCTGATATGATTGATGATACGCAAATAAACGATATATTAAATAGCTACCCCTGTCCTGACGAAGCGGCATCAGCTTTAATTGCAGCAGCAAAGGAAAATGGCGGCAGGGATAATATAACCGTTGTTTTAATCTGTTTTACTAAGGAGGATTAGTTATGAATTTAGTCGGAACTGTTTTAGCAGGAAGATACGAAATTGTCCAGGAAGTCGGAAGCGGCGGAATGGCGATTGTTTATAAGGCAAAGTGCCGTATTCTGAATCGGTATGTTGCTATAAAAGTGCTTCGCACAGACCTTAAAGATGACGGTGAATTTGTTCGCCGTTTCAACATCGAGGCGCAGTCTGCTGCAAGCCTTACCCACCCTAACATCGTCTCAATTTACGATGTCGGAACCGAAGGGGAACTACACTATATTGTTATGGAATATGTTGAGGGGATTACTCTCAAAGAGTATATAGACAAGAATGTTCTTCTCAACTGGCACGAGGCTGTCGGATATGCAATCCAGATTGCAAGCGGACTTGAAATAGCACACAGAAACTCCATTGTTCACCGTGATATAAAACCGCACAACATTATTATGACTAACGACGGCGGTCTTAAAATTACCGATTTTGGTATTGCCCGTGCAAGTATGCAATCAACCGTTACTTGTGAAGATAACGCAATCGGCTCTGTTCACTATGTTTCTCCCGAACAGGCAAGAGGCGGATATGTTGACGAAAGAAGTGACATTTATTCCCTCGGTATTGTTTTATATGAAATGCTTACGGGTAAAGTTCCTTTCGATAACGAAAGCCCCGTTTCTATCGCACTTATGCACCTCCAGACACAGCCAACTCCGCCAAGAGAACATAATATTAGTATCCCGAAAGCGGTTGAAGATATTGTTTTAAAGGCTATGTCAAAAGAGGTTGCAGGCAGATACAAAACTGTGACGGAATTTAAAAACGAGCTTATCGCCGTGGCTGAATCCAGTATCCCCGTAACTCCTCCGCCTGCTCCACCGGAAGAAAAGACCGAGATTGACGATTTGGGCGGAACAGCAATTTTCACAGCTGCAAAAGATGTTAATATTCCATATGCCAATAATCAGGAGCCGTCCGCAAGCAGTAACCTTACTCCACCTGTAAAGAGTGAGGATGAACCTGCTCCGGATGTTGACCTTATTGAATACGAGGACGAAAACGAGGAGGACGACGAAATGCCTGCTAAAAAGTCAAATAAAAAGGATAAGGGGAATAAGATAAACCTTATTGTTATCATTTCCGCCTTTATAGCATCTGCACTTATTATCTGGGGCGTTATTTCCCTTGTTAACCCTTACATCAGCCAGATTTTCGGTGAAAGACAGACAACTGTCGAAATCCCACAGTTTATCAATATGGATGCCGAGGAGATTGATTCTAAATACGGCGACAATGAGTATTTCTATTTCGTTACTGAATACGAAGAAAACAAGAATAAACCTGACGGTATTGTTATTGACCAGAATCCTTCCCCTGAAACCGAACAGGTGTTCAGAGGCGAGAAAATCCGTGTCCTCCTTACTGTAAATAAGATAAAATCTGAACCTGAAAAGGAAGATAAAGACGAGGACAATGATACAAAAGAACCGCTCAAGCAGTATGTAGGTAAGAAATATTCCTCTGTTAAAGATGAGCTTGCAGAATTATATAAATCTGTCAGAGTTGTTGAAAGATACGACGATTCTGTTCCAAAGGGACAAATCCTTTCCCAGAGTGTGCCTAAGGGTGAAACTCTTGAAAAGGGTGAGACTCTTACCATTACAGTAAGCACTGACAAAAAACCTGAAAGCGACAACGAAACAACTGAGAAAAAAGACGATAAAAAAGAGCCTGAAAAAACAAACGATAAAACTACAACTGACAACACACCGCAACAGGCAAACAGAAAGCGTCTTACAGTTTACGGGCCTAACGATAAAGACAGCGCTCTTGTCGAGGTTAAGGTGAACGGAAAAACTATTAAATCCATAGAACTTGCAAGAGGTGCCAGCGATGTTGTTACTATCCAGAGCACACTCCCAACCGTTACTGCAGAAATCTATCATGACGGAAAACTCATTCTCACTCAGACAGTTAATATGACGGACTAACAGAATTATGGATAAAATAAACGGAACTATTATAAAAGGAATCGGCGGCTTTTACTATGTGAAAGCCGCTGATAAAATCATTGAATGTAAAGCAAGAGGTATTTTTCGTAAGGAAAACATAACTCCTCTTGTGGGCGATAGTGTAACGGTTAAGCTTAACACTCCTGAAAATGGTGTTATTGACGAGATTGCACCGAGAAAAAACAGTCTTGTTCGCCCTCCCGTTGCAAATATCTCTCAGGTCGCAGTTGTTTTCGCCACAGAAAACCCAAAACCTAATCTATTGATTATTGATAAATTTATTGCGGCTTGCGAGGAAAGCGGTCTTGATATTTTAATCTGTATCAATAAAACAGATTTGCAAAGTGGAAACGATTATGTCAGGATATACGAAAATGCAGGCTTTGATGTTCTTACTCTGAGTGCATCAACGGGACTGAATATTGATTTACTCAAAGAAAAGCTGTCCGATAAAATAACAGTTTTTGCGGGAAACTCAGGGGTTGGTAAATCAAGTCTCTTAAATGCCGTTTTTGGCGATGAAATATTTAAAACAGGCGAGGTCAGTGAAAAGGTCGAACGAGGCAGACATACAACAAGACATTCCGAGCTTCTTCCTCTTCCCTTCGGCGGATATATTATTGACACCCCAGGCTTTTCGTCTTTTGATATTGCAAAAATCGAGGCATCGGATTTACATTTATATTTTCGTGAATTCGGAAATGTTGAGGAAAGTTGTAAGTTCCCCGACTGCAGCCATACTGTGGAAAAGGGATGTGCAGTTTTAGATGCGGTCAAATCAGGCAACATCTCCCCCATGCGACACGAAAACTACACCTATCTTTATAACGAACTTAAAAGCATAAAAAAATGGTAATAACGGAGGATTTTATGAAAGAAATAATTATCTCACCATCAATTCTTGCAGCAGATATAACCGCACTGGGAAGAGATGTTAAAATGTCGGAAAATGCAGGGGCAAAATATTTGCATATTGATATTATGGACGGGCATTTTGTTCCAAACCTGAGCTACGGGCCTGACACAGTCAAGGCTCTTCGTCCTTTGTCAAATCAGGTTTTTGATGTTCATCTTATGATAAGCGACCCGCTTTTTTATGCCGAGAGTTTTGCAAAAGCAGGGGCAGACATTATAACTGTTCATTACGAAACTATTGATAATCCAATAGAAGTGGCAGAAAAACTTCATTCCCTTGGTGTTAAAGCAGGTCTTAGCATTAAACCCAAAACTCCTGCATCTGAAATTTTTGAATTTCTCCCGTATTTTGATTTAATACTCGTTATGACTGTTGAACCTGGATTTGGCGGACAGTCTTACATAGAGGAAATGAACGGAAAAATCGCCCTTTTAAGAGCGGAAATCGATAAACTTGGCAAAGATATTGACCTTGAAGTTGACGGTGGTATTGGTCCAAAAAATGTTTCAATGCCGATTTCCGCAGGGGCAAATGTTATTGTGGCGGGTTCCGCTGTGTTTAAAGCCGAAAACCCCACAGAAGCAATTAAGCAAATGCAATCATCTATATAAAAAAATCGTAGCTTAAAGCTACGATTTTTTTATATAACTATACTTCCATTTTCTATATCATAAATAACTTTTGCAATAGCGTGTTCATTATTGCTGACCGTTATCATATCTGCCGCGGCTTTTGCCTTTTCTGAGGCATTTGAAACTGCAATTCCCAATTTTGCCGCTTTAAGCATCGCCACATCATTATCATAATCACCAATAGCGATAGTCTTATTCTGCTCAATACCAAGAATATCAGCTATTTTCATAGCAGCCTTCCCCTTGTCTATGCCTTTGGGCAATATCTCATACAAGGTTTTCTCTGTATGGCTGAAATCAACTCGTTCCGCCATTGGATGTTTATGAATGATTTCCATAAGCTTTTCAATGTTTTTATGGTCCAAATCCGCCAAAATAACTTTCGAAATCGGTTCGCTTATTTCCTCATAATTACGACTCTTGTTTTCAAGACCCGTAATGCGTCTGAATCTGATCATTGCGTCATTATCTTTACAGAACAGTGTTTCATGTGGCGTGTTGACATTCATTCCTAACTGCGGCATAGTTTCATCAATAAATCGCATAAGAGATTTTGCCGCCTCTTTATCAACCTCAGTCAACCACAAATATTCCCCGTTTTCAAAATCATAAACACCGCCGCCGTTATTACATCCAACAGGAGCATTCGGCTTTATCAGTTCATAGGTTTCTCTTGCATAAAAATACATTCTGCCTGTAATAAATGTGAATCTTCCGCCATTTGCCTTAAAATACTCAACCGCCTCAAGATTCTCCCTTGAAACAGTCTTATCATTATTGAGCAGAGTCCCATCAAGGTCTGTGCAAATAAGTAATCCGTCAAATTTTCCCATTCTGTTCACCTTTCATATATTTATACTCAATACCCGATTGATATTTTAAGCCATGCAATAATAATGATATACAAACCGTAGCACGGTATGTATATCATCGCACAATTTTTTATTAAAATCCGAAAAGCCTTGATTTGCTTATTCTTCCTCGTCTTCTTCAGGCATATCCCATGTGTGGTAAACATTCTGGACATCGTCGTTATCGTCAAGCATATCTATAAGCTTTTCCATATTCTTGATGTCGTCCTCGTTTGTGAGTACCGTCAATGTTTTTGGAACATACTCGATTTCCGCCTGTGCAAATTCGTAACCTTTACCCTCTAAGGCTTCACGAACTGCACTGAATGTATCAGGAGCAGTCGTTATTTCAAACGCACCATCTTCAGATGCAAAGTCCTCTGCACCTGCATCAAGGGCATCCATCATAACTTCATCTTCGTCCATTCCTTCTTTTTTCTCAATAAGAATAACACCTTTATGGTCGAACATAAAGCCGACACAACCTGTCTGACCGAGGTTACCGCCGTACTTATCGAAATAGTGTCTTAAATCACCTGCGATACGGTTTTTGTTATCACTGAGTGTTTCGACCATAACCGCAACCCCTGCAGGGCCGTATCCCTCATATGTCATTTCAACATATTCGTTAGTATTGCCCTCGCCTGCTGCCTTTTTAAGACTTCTCTGGATTGTATCATTAGGCATATTATTCGCCTTAGCTTTAGCGATTACATCACGGAGTTTGGAGTTCACGCTTGGGTCAGCTCCGCCCTCTTTTGCTGCAACCATAAGTTCTCTTCCGATTTTTGTAAAGAGTTTACCCCTCTTTGCGTCAATCGCACCTTTTTTTCTTTTAATTGTCGCCCATTTACTATGTCCTGACATACCTATTTTACCTTTCCGCCCGTTAAATTAACTTTTGTGTATTACTGCCAAATCGGGCAATCTGGCATATTTGAGTCCAAATGCCATATCTTTTCAGATATGGCACAGTTTTTCATTATTTATATTATCTACGGTTACCGCCGTTTCTTTTCCCTTCGGTATTCCGTTTCAAATCAGACATACGCTCATCGCTGTCCTGCTTGAATTTAAGGAGTCTGTCCTCAAAAGACATTTCGCTGTCATAGTTTCTCTTAAAATCAAATTCTTCAGGCTTTCCTGAAAAAACATAAGGAGTTTTTTTCTTTCCGTCGCGTCTTTGGTTCTGTCTTGCAGGCTTATCCGCTTTAGGTTCATCGCTTGCCTTCTTTATAGACAAGCCGATTTTATTATTCTCAACAGAAACAACCTTAACCTTAACTTCCTGACCAACTTTCAAAAACTTATTCACATCATCGACAAATTCAGAGGCAACCTCTGAGATATGAACAAGACCTGTCTGACCCTCCGCAAATTCGACAAACGCTCCGAAAGCAACGATTCCCGTCACCTTTCCGCTATGTATGCTTCCTATTTCCACCTGCATATTCCGAAAAAATCCTCCTTAAAATTAAGCCCTTATATGTATATTTATTTAGTCACATCTTTATAAATTCTTTCATCAGGCTTAATATATCCCAAATGCTCACGAGCCATGCGTTCAATATATTCATCGGTATGAACAAGGCTTAACTCTTCGTTAAGTTCTGCATTTTTACTCTTCGCTTCAACAATCATCTTACTGCATTCATCTGCAGTTTTTTGTTTCTGATACATAGAAACCTGCTGACTTGCAAGAATGTATCCCGAATACAGCAAAACGCTCACAAAAAGACCTCTGACAAGCACTCTTTTAAGACTGATTGCCGACTTAGTTTTCTTTGCCATATTCACACCCCATTCCTACATAATCATACTATCTATATAATTATATAATACCGTAAAAGGTTTGTCAACATTTTATGCAGATTTTTTTTGTAAAAATCTTTTATAAAATATTATTCCTATTCCCGCAACAACTGAGATAAGAGCAACAATCTGAGAAACTCTGAAATTTCCGAGATAAAGAGAATCCGTTCTAAGCCCCTCAATCCAGAATCTTCCTGCTCCGTACCATATCATATATACACAAAAAAGCTCACCGTCAAATTTCTTATATTTTTTTGCTAAAAGCACCAAAATCACGGAAATAACATTCCACAAAGACTCATATAAAAATGTTGGGTGTACTGCAATATCACTGTTTCCGATAACCATTCCCCATGGTAATTCCGTCGCCCCTCCGAACGCCTCACAGTTTATGAAATTCCCCCATCTTCCTATCGCCTGAGCCATAGGCAGTCCAACTGCAAGCAAGTCAAAAGGAATACCAAAATTTATCCCTTTCATTCTGCAATAAATTATAACTGTTGCCGCTGCGGCAATAATTCCGCCGTATATAGCGATTCCGCCGTTCCTTATTGCAAATACAGACATAACATCCCCTGCATATTCACTCCAGTTGAAAATAACATAGTATGCTCTTGCCCCGATAATTGAACAGGGCAGTGCAATCAGGAGCATATTCAGAAAATCATCCTGAGAAAGCGTTGTCTTTTTAACCGCATAAGAGCCGTACATAACTGCAAGGATTATCCCTATTCCAATAAGAACACCATACCACATTATGTCAAGCCCAAACAGTGAAAACGCAACTCTGTCAAGTTCCACGGAAATTCCCAGTTTCGGGAAAGAAACTGTATTTACCATTACTCTTCACCCTCCATCGGATAAACAACCGAAAGAACACAGTTCTCTGTATCAAAATGCTCGCTAAGCCGTTTTTCAAGATATTCTCTGTCAATCTCCTCAACAGCTTTGTTATATTCAAGAGGATTTATACCTTTCATAAGTGCCTTGATATATGTGTTTCCTATATTTTCCACATTGTTATACATTCTGATTTCATCACTCAAAACCGCTTTCTTAATACGCTTTATCTTTTCGTCACTGATACCCTCTTTTTTGGCGTTTTCTATACACTCTTTAACAGTTTCATATACCTTTTCAGGGTCTTTTGATTCTCCGCCAAATGAGGTAAAGCCATATTCCTTTTCGAGCTCTGTCTCCCCGTCAAAAGATGCATCAATTATACCGCTTTCATACATTTTAATATAATTTTCACTGCTTTTTCCGAACAAAAGCTCAATCAGAATTTCCGTTGCAATCTCCTTTTTAAGAAGTTCATATCCTGAAACACCCGTTTCGGTTTCCTTAAATCCGATTGCAAACATCGGTGTTGAAACGCTCAGTTTCTGGCTGATGCGTTCTTTGGCCCGTGTTTTCGGCTCTTTAACTGTAAACTTTTCAACCTTTCCTGTATCTCTTTGTGAGGAAATATGCTTATCAATATATTCTTCAATTTTATTCTCGTCAATATTCCCTACAAGAACGAGGAACATATTTGACGGATTATAGAATGTATTAGTACATTTATAAAGAAGCTCAGGAGTAATCTCACTGATTGACTCAACCGTTCCCGCAATATCCCTTTTTACAGGATTTTCGTGGAACATTGCCGTCAGCATATTGAAGAAAACACGCCATTGCGGGTCATCGTCATACATCTTAATTTCCTGACCTATTATCCCCTGCTCCTTTGCAACATTTTCGTCTGTGAAATATGGAGTGTTCACGAAATCAAGCAAAATATCAAGATTTTCGTAAAAATTCTCCGTACAGGAAAACAGATATGCAGTTATATTAAAACTGGTGAACGCATTACTGTTTCCGCCTGTTTTGGAGAAACTGTCAAAAGCATTTGTTCCGTCAGCCATTTCAAAAAGCTTATGTTCGAGAAAATGTGCCACCCCATCAGGAAGAACAGTTTTCTCGTTCTCACCAAGAGCAATAAATTCTCTGTCAACAGAGCCGTATTCCGTTCCGTAAATCGCATAGAATTTACTGAATCCTTTCTTTGGAACAAGAGCAACACGGAGACCGCTTTTGTGTGTTCCCATAAGAAATTTTTCGTCTATTTTTTCGTTATAGAATGTGGTGAAATTCATTATTTTTCCTCCTTTCCTGTAAGGAAGTAAATTGTGTTTTCCTTAATCTTTTTACCGACAGCAACAATCTCATCTTTTGTTACGGCATTGATTTTTTCAATTATTCCGTCAAGAGTATCGTCGGTTTTGCAGATTATCTGGCTCATATAGAAATCTTCCATTCCTGCAAGGCTGTCCCGCATTGAGTTAAAGGAATTTGCCAGAGCTTTCTTCGCCGCAATAATTTCATCTTCAGTTATTTCCCCTGTCAGCATATTATTCATCTGCACCATAATTTCATCGTATGCAGAATCGAACTTATCATTTTCTATGCCTGAGCTTATAAGCATAAACCCTTTCATTTTATCCACTCTTGAGAAAACGAAATATGCAAGGCTCAGCTTTTCACGAACATTGTTAAAAAGCTTGGAAAACGGGCTTCCGCCAAACACAGTATTATAAACCACCAAAGCATAGTAATCATTACTGCGATAGTCAACATCACAGGTAAGACCGATACAGAGTTTGCTTTGAGTAACATCCATTCTCTCTGTAATCCTCTTAACCTCATCACGGCGTACCGCAATATTGGTCATAACATCTTCGCAATCTCTCGGCGGAATTTCAAATCCGCTTTTAAGCTCTTTTATAATCGTCTCATCATCAAAGGTACCGCTGACAAAAATTTCGATTTTAGCTTCACTTATAATCTTCTTATAGAACTCATAAAGGTTTTGCGGAGTTATATCATCAAAATCCTCAACATAGCCATACTCAAAAATACCATACGGCTCATTCTCGAACATTTCACTCACGCAACGAAGCTGAGCATACTCCCGTTTATCGTTTATGATACCCTCAATATAATTTTTGAGGTTATTTTTCTCCTGTTTAAGATACTCCTCTGAAAATCCGTCATTTTCAATAAGAGGATTGAAAACAACATCATTTAAAAGTTCCGTTGCCCTCTTTGTAAGATTTTCACCAACAAAACGGTCAGCGATATACTCAACCGTGAAATAAAAAAGCTCTCCATCACCTTTTTTGCGAATTCCGCCCGAAAGACTTGCTCCATACATTTCTTCAAGCTCCGTCGCAAGACTTGTAAGCGTTGGATATTTCCTTGAGCCTCTTTTCATAACCTGTCTTAAAAGGGATATTTTCGTCACCCATTCTCTCTTAACAGGTACATTGAAAAACACGGTTATGCGATTTGTTTTAAACTGACGGGCAGGGACCAGCCTTATATTAACTCCGTCAGCTATTTTTTCAGTTCTAATATTACTCAACAAGAATCACTCCTTCTGATTATTTCCCATATAGAGTTATTATAACACATTATTCTTTTAAAGTCATTATTTTTTGAAAATTTTTCTTAAATTATTGAAAGAAAGTGCATTTTATGTTATAATTGTTAATTGTATCAGATTTTTTACGGAGGATATTATGAAGAACATAAATATAAAAAACAGTCTGCTTTTAATTCTTGCCGCCCTCATCTGGGGTTTTGCTTTTGTACCTCAAAAACTTGGCGGAGATGCAATCGGGAATTTCACCTTTAACTGTGTTCGCTCATTTCTCGGTGGATTTATTTTACTTCCCGTCATTTATCTTATGGACAGGAAAAAAGCCGACAGAAAAGTTAAGGATAAAAAAGGACTTTTAATTGGCGGAATATGTTGCGGTATTATGCTTTTTATGGGGAGCAGTCTCCAGCAAATCGGCTTGAATTCAGGAGCTGATGCCGGAAAGGCAGGATTTATAACCGCACTCTATATGGTTATTGTGCCGTTTTTCAGTTTATTTATCGGGAAGAAACTTTCTCCGCTTGTTATATTAAGTGTTGTTATTGCCGTTGTTGGTATGTATTTCCTTTGTATCAGCGGTGACATCTCAATGGCAATGGGCGAATATCTTGTCCTTGCCTGTGCTCCGTTTTTCGCACTCCACATCCTTGTTATTGACCACTTTGTTGAAAAACACGACGGAGTTAAGCTTTCCTGTATTCAGTTCTTCACCTGCGGTCTTATCTCTGTGCCGTTTATGTTTTTATTCAATAAACCTGTTGTTTCCGAGATTATTTCCGTGTGGCCATCGCTTTTCTATACGGGATTTTTATCAAGCGGAGTTGCTTACACACTTCAGATTGTAGGACAGAAAAATATGAATCCAACTGTTGCATCAATTATTTTAAGCCTTGAGTCGGTTTTTGCAGTTCTTGGCGGAATGCTTCTCCTCGGTGAAAGCTTATCAATTCGTGAATGGTTTGGGTGTGTCATGATGTTTACCGCGATAATCCTTACACAAATACCGCAAAAATTCAACAACGCTTAACCATTTTAATTACTATAATCAAGGAGGTGCTTTTTAAATGGATAATTGTTGTGATTACTGTATGAATTACGAATATGACGAGGAGTTTGAGTGTTATTCCTGTATAATTGATATGGACGAGGACGAAATTGCACGGCTTTCCTATTCACCCAAAAAGGTGTGTCCGTATTTCCGACCAGGTGATGAATATACTATTGTCAGAAAGCAAAACTGATACATATGTAGTTTTTTTAATCCTTATATAAAAATTGTCCGCAGAAATTGTTTCACCAATCTCTGCGGACTTTTTCTATTCCTTAAATTCAATAAATTTATAGTTTTCAAGAATTTTGATATACTGAGCCAGTCTTTCATAGAGTGGCTCTGCTTTATCACCAAAATGCTCCTTAACCTGCTCCCCCAACGAAATCAGCGTCTGTTCTCCGTCAAGGAGTGGCCAGACAAAGCTACCTATTTCGTCAAGGTGTATA
This sequence comes from Clostridia bacterium, assembly GCA_045646365.1. Taxonomy (GTDB): domain Bacteria; phylum Bacillota; class Clostridia; order Monoglobales; family Monoglobaceae; genus SIG454. Next base: position 25,672 of record JAZRKP010000008.1, on the reverse strand, counting down.
TAACTTATTTTCGGTTTTTTAAGAAGTTTCTGGGCAATTCTGTTCGCTATCCCTTTATTCTCAACCTCAAGAACCACCTCGCCGGTTTCACCCTCATGCCAATTAACACCTGAAATTCTTAGGGGCTTTTTCTCAAGATAGTTTACGCTTAACTTTTTCATAATTACTTACTGCGTTTCTTCCAGAGTGAAAACTTAAGAACTGTAAGAACTATGATTCCCAAAAGAACGATACCGCCAATATCAGAAACAAGGGCAGGTATTCCAAGCTTTTCAGAGAGATTTATAGCCTTATCAATACCAAATATTGCTGCAAGGGCAAGGAATATTCCAACAAGTCCCTCACCAGCAATCATACCTGAACAGAAAAGGATTCCGTCGTTCTCAATAAGTTTTTTCTCGTCATCAGACTTTTTAATCTTGCTTACAAACAAGCGGATAAGACCACCAATCATAATACAAGCATTAAGCTGAACAGGGAGATAAACACCGATTGCAAAAGGAAGAACAGGGATTCCGACAATCTCAACAACGACAGCGATAAACACACCAATGAACACAAGTGTCCAAGGGAGGTTTCCGCCCATAACACCCTCAACAATCATCTTCATAAGAGTTGCCTGCGGAGCACCGAGTTCCTGAGAACCAAAACCCCATGCACTGTCAAGAAGATAGAGTGTTCCGCCTATCGCCAACGCTGAAGCGGCAACACCGATAAGCTCACCAACTTGCTGTTTCTTTGGAGTTGCACCAAGGATATAACCTGTCTTTAAATCCTGTGAAGTATCCCCTGCAATAGCAGAAACAATACAGATTATAGAACCGATTGCAATAGCACTGCTCATTCCCACAACGCCGATGCTTCCTGTCAGTTTAAGGATAAGTGTTGCAAGCAATAAAGTCGCAATAGCCATACCCGAAACAGGGTTATTACTGCTTCCAACAAGACCAACCATACGGGACGAAACTGTTGCAAAGAAAAATCCGAAAACAACAACGATAACTGCACCTAAGAATGAAACAGGTATCGCAGGAACAAGCCATACAAGAACTGTCAGAATTGCGATAGCAATAAGAACAATGCCCATATTCATATCATTTGATGTTCTGCCTGTGTCAACTGCCTTTCCGCCAAATACACTCTTCATAGCTCCGCTGAAAGTCTTTACGATAAGAGGAAGCGACTTAATAAGACTGATAATCCCGCCTGCCGCCAAAGCACCTGCGCCGATATATCTGATATAAGTCCCCCAGATACCGCTTGCTCCGCCGTCTGCATATATCTCACCAATAGAAACAGTTCCCGGATAAAGTGTAAGGTCTGAGCCAAAAAGAACAATAATCGGAATCAACACAAGCCAGCTAAACACTCCGCCTGCAAACATATAAGAGGAAATTCTCGGTCCGCAGATATAACCAACACTCAAAACCGCAGGATAAATCTGTGTTCCGATTGCACCTGCAAAGCCTTTTAAAACCTTGCCGACATTAAATGTAACCTCGCCTGCAACAAGCTTGAGTCCGTCAATTATAAACTTAAAGAGTGCCGCAAAGCCCATTCCTGCAAAAACAGTTGAAGCATTCGCTCCTCCCTCTTCGCCTGCAAGCAAAACCTCAGCACAAGCAGTTCCCTCAGGATAAGGAAGTGTTCCGTGTTCCTTAACTATAAGAGCATTACGAAGTGGAATCATAAAGAATACGCCAAGCAAACCACCGATTAAAGCGATAAGTGTTATGCTTATCAAATCAGGCTTGTCCATTTTACCTTCAGCCGCCCACAAAAACAGTGCAGGAAGAGTAAAAATAGCACCTGCCGCCAAAGACTCACCCGCAGAACCAATAGTCTGCACAACATTACTCTCAAGAATTGAATTCTTTTTCATAATAACACGGATAACGCCCATCGAAATAACCGCCGCAGGAATAGATGCCGAAACAGTCATACCCACACGGAGACCGAGATAAGCATTTGCCGCACCGAATATAACCGCAAGGATTATACCCATAATTATTGATGTCACCGTAAGTTCAGGCGTAACTCTGTCCGCCGGAATATACGGCTTAAACTCTTTCTTCTCGTTCATAAATTCTCCAATCCGCCGCCTTTTTCGCGGCTAACACATATTAACTACAAAATTATAACATATTTTTGTGAAAAAATCAACAATTTTTTATTCTATAAATTTTCCTAAAATTATGTTAAATTTATTGCAATTCAATTCGTGTTATGTTATAATAGGGATAATATAATTAAATTTGACGAAAGGTGATGAATAATATGAATTTTGAATTAGTTAAAGAAAAATACGCCAAAGTCGGCGTTGATGTTATGGCGGCTATCGAAACTCTTAAAAATGCACCTGTTTCCCTCCACTGCTGGCAGGGTGACGATGTTGCAGGGTTTGACCACGAGGGTGCGCTGACAGGCGGTATTCAGACAACAGGAAACTATCCGGGTAAGGCAACAAACCCTGAACAGCTTCTCGCTGATATGGACAAGGCAATTTCCCTTATGCCTGGTAAGAAAAAGCTGAATGTTCACGCTTGCTACGCAATTTTCGAAAACGGTGAATTTGCTGACAGAGACAAGCTTGAGCCAAAGCACTTTAAAAAATGGGTTGAATTTGCAAAAGAGAGAAATATGGGTATCGACTTTAACCCAACTTTCTTCTCCCACGATAAAGTTAAAGACGGGCTCACTCTTTCAAGTCCTGACAAAGCTACCCGTGATTTCTGGATTGAACACGGTAAGGCTTGTATCAGAATTTCTGAATATTTCGCTAAGGAAACAGGCGTTCCTTGTGTTATGAATATCTGGACAGGTGACGGATTTAAGGATATTCCGTCCGACAGACTCGGTCCAAGAGTAAGATATAAAGAATCAATCGAGGCAATTTTATCTGAGCCGTTTGACAAAAACCTTGTTAAACCTTGTGTTGAATCAAAGGTATTCGGTATTGGTGTTGAATCCTTTACTGCAGGTTCTGCGGAATTCTCCCTTACCTTTGCGGCAACTCACGACGGATGTCTCCCACTTATGGATAACGGACACTATCATCCGACAGAAGTTGTATCCGATAAAATCCCTGCTCTTCTTACATTCTTCCCTGAAATCGCTCTCCATATAACAAGACCGATTCGTTGGGACAGTGACCATGTTGTTCTTTATGATGATGAAACAAGAGAAATGGCTAAGGAAATCGTAAGATGCGGTGCAATAGACAGAGTTTATATGGCTCTCGACTTCTTCGATGCGAGCATCAACAGAATTTCTGCATGGGTTGTTGGTTTCAGAAGCTGGCAGAAAGCTATGCTTAACGCCCTCTGTATGCCAAACGAACTTTTAAAGAAGCTTCAGGACGAAAACAGAATGACCGAACTTATGGTTATGCAGGAAGAACTTAAGCTTTATCCATTCAACGAAGTTTGGGAATACTACTGCAAAGAATGTGGTGTTGAACCAACTGAAAAGTGGCTTGACGAAGTTCTTACATATGAAAAAGAAGTTTTAAGCAAGAGATAATTTACATAAAAAAATCACCCATCAGGGTGATTTTTTTATTTTATCTTATAGGAAATTACTACTATTATGTTGTAATTTCCTATATTACACAAAAGTGCACCTTAATCCCCCAAGATTTGGGGCAGGGGGTTGAAGTGTTTTTTAAAACACTTTTTTATAAAACTTTATTTAAGAAGTCTATTGTTCTTGGATGTTTCGGATTGGAGAAAATTTCCTGAGGAGTTCCCTCCTCCAAAATCACCCCGCCGTCAATAAACAGAACTCTGTCTGCAACCTCACGGGCAAAGCCCATCTCGTGGGTAACAACAGCCATTGTCATACCTTTTTTTGCCAAATCTTTCATAACCGCTAAAACCTCTCCAACCATTTCAGGGTCAAGAGCTGATGTCGGCTCGTCGAAAAGCATAATATCCGGTGACATCGCAAGAGCTCTCGCTATTGCAACTCTCTGTTTCTGTCCGCCGGAAAGCTGTGACGGATAACTGTCTGCTTTATCAGAAAGACCGACCATATCAAGAAGTCTTTCTGCAGTTTCCTTAGCCTCTTCCTTTGTCGCCTTTTTGAGGTCAACCGGAGCAAGCATAAGATTCGCCAGAACATTCATATTGGCAAAAAGATTAAAATGCTGAAACACCATTCCGATATTTTCACGAACCTTATTTATTTTAACCTTCTTATCATTTATGTTTGTATCATCAATAATGATTTCTCCCGATGTCGCCTCCTCAAGACGGTTGAGACATCTCAAAAAAGTCGATTTTCCTGAGCCTGAAGGACCGATTATGCACACAACCTCTCCCTCATATATATCAACAGATATACCATTTAAAACCTGATTTCCACCAAAGCTTTTTCTAAGGTCATTAACACGAATTTTAACTGAATCTTTATTTGCGGCCACGGCTCAATCTCCTTTCAAGTAGATTAGCAATCTGTTGCAATGTTAAAATAACAACCAGGTACATAACCGCAACAATCGCCCATGTTTCAAAGGATTTGAATGTTATGGCAATAACATTCTGTGCTTTATTAACCAGTTCCGGAAAACCGATAACCGAAAGAATTGATGTATCTTTTAAAGTGATTATAAACTGATTAACGATACTCGGAATCATATTTTTTATAGCCTGCGGAAGAACAACACGAAACATTGAACGCCAATATGAAAGTCCAAGACTTCTTGCCGCCTCCATCTGTCCCGGGTCGATTGACTGAATGCCGGCACGGATAATTTCAGACATATATGCTCCACAGTTCAGAGCAAGACATATTGTTCCTGCCTGAAGTGCTGAAAGGGTGAATCTTGTATCGAAAATAGTTTTCAATCCATAAGGAACACCATAAAAAACAAAGAATGCCAAAACAATCATTGGAACGCCTCTGATAAGGTTTACATATATTTTAGCAATAATTCGGGAAACCTTATTATCGACAACGCTGGCAAGTCCGAAGCACACGCCAAGCAAGCACCCAAAAAACAATCCGTATAACGCAAGAAGCAAGGTCTGCCCCATCGCACTCAATAAAAACGGACCGTATGTACTTATAATTTCACTCATGGAAGTATATTCCTCCTCACAAAATTAAAGGGCACCGGATTAAACCAATGCCCTTCCGTTAACTTTAAAATTAACCGAGATATTTTGCAATTATCTCATCATACTTACCGTTTTCACGGATGTTCTTAAGACCTGCATTGAAAAGGTCTATAAGTTCCTGATTAGCTGCATCAAAAATAGCAAAACCGTACTGAGCAGGTTCATTTTCTGTTCCTTCAACAAACTTCATATCAAGTTCGCCTGTTTTGATGTTATACTTAAGAATTGGCGTATCATCAAAGCACGCTTCAACCTGTCCGCCTGTAACCGCCTGATACATATCAGGAGATGTTGGGAATGTAACAACCTCAAAGCCATATTCATCTTTAATGCTTTCAGCATAAGTGTTGCTCATTGTTCCGTTTTTAACAGCTACTTTCTTACCCTTTAAATCTTCAAATCCTGCAACTGTTGAATTTTTAGCAACAGCCATTCCCTGTGTTGCGCCATAGTAGCCATCAGAGAAAATCCAGCCGCTTTCTTTTCTTTCGTCTGTAATAGATGCACCGGCAATCATACCGTCAGCCTGACCTGCCTGACAAGCAGCAATAGCTGCATCCCAGCCGATATACTGAAGGTCATAGGTAAATCCCTGATCTTCTGCAATAGCTGCAAGAATATCCATATCAATACCAACGATATTACCGTCAGCATCCTGGAATTCAAAAGGACTAAAGCCCTTATCTGTTGCGATAACAAAGTTCTTTCCCTCTGTTTCGCCACCGTTTCCGCCACAGGCAACAAATGCTAAACACATAACTGCTACCATCATAAGACATAAAATCTTTTTCATTTTGAAAACCTCCATATAAAAATAGTTAATAACTAAATTTTACATTATTTTTACCTAAATGTCAAGAGTTAGTTAGAATTTTAACAATTTAAAATGGAAAAACAGCCCCAAAGAGCGGTTTTTCCGTGTGTCGATAATATCGACACGCTGAGTCATATGTCTAAAAACGCAGATATATTTTGCAAAATCATTTTGCTTGCGGTAGAACAAGTTTTTAGGCAGTCTGAAAATTATATCCTAAATCGAAAGCCTTTAAGTTTGCTTCAAGGAACTTTTCGGGAACGGTTGACTTAATAACCTCAACCCATTTTTCATAGGCAATTTCAGTATTTTTCGCCATAACGCCGATTAAAACAACATTAACCGATTTGAAGTTTCCTGCTTCCTCAGCAAGCTTTAACGCATCAACAACAGTCAAATCAACCTTTTCGGAAAGCTTTCCTGCAATATTTTCAGGATATTCTGCCGCACCTGTTATAACAGGCATTGGGTTAATCTGCTGATTATTGACAATCATTTTTCCGTCTTTTTTAAGGAACGGCAACGCTCTGTACGCTTCAAGCATTTCAAATGCAAGAATAATATCTGCTTCACCCTTGTCAATTATCGGAGAATAAACTTTATCGCCGAACTTAACATATGTAACAACGCTTCCGCCTCTCTGGCTCATTCCGTGTACTTCCGAAATCTTAACATCGTATCCTTCAGAAATAACAGTTTTTCCAATTATACGGCTTGCAAGGAGAGTACCCTGACCACCGACACCAACAATCATAATATTCTTAGTCATAAGTCTTAGTCCTCCTTCTTGATTGCACCGAACGGACAAACATTAACGCAAAGTCCGCAACCGTTACACTGTGTCTTATCAATAACAACCTCATCACCCTGCATTGAAATTGCAGGACATCCAAGCTTCATACAAAGCTTACATTTCTTACAATCCTCACCGATTGTGCAATGACCTGAATACTTAACAGTTTTAAGGAGAGCACAAGGTCTCTGAGCGATAATAACTGATGGTTCTTCTGCCTCAGTTTCCTCTTTAACAACCTTTTCAAAGTTCTTAAGGTCAAACGGGTCAGCAACAACAACTCTTTCAACTCCAACCGCCTTAGCAAGAGCAACCAAATCAACCTGTTTTGTTGGCTCTTTACGGATTGTAAGTCCTGTTGTCGGATTTTCCTGATGTCCTGTCATACCTGTTATGGAGTTATCAAGGATAATAACTGTATTGTTTCCTTTATTGTAAACTATATCAATAAGTCCTGTTATTCCCGAATGCATAAATGTTGAATCACCGATAACTGCAACCAGCTTTTTATTGAATTCAGCACCTCTTGCCTTTGCCATACCGTGTGCACCGCTGACACTTGCACCCATACAAACTGTTGTGTCAACACTCGCCAAAGGAGCAACTGCACCGAGAGTATAACAACCGATGTCACCTGAAACAACAAGACCGAGTTTTTTAAGAACATAGAATGTTCCTCTGTGAGGACAGCCTGCACACATAACAGGCGGTCTTACTGGAATTGTTTCTTCAATCTGATTGAAATCAGCCCCGTCTTCACCAAGAACTGCCTTTTTAATCATTGTTGGTGTATATTCGCCCAAAAGCGTGAACACCTCTTTACCGATTACATCAATACCGAGTGCCTTGCAGTGGTTCTCGATAACAGGGTCAAGCTCTTCAATAACATAAACTTTTTTATGTTTTTTCGCAAAGTCCAGAAGAAGATTCTTCGGCATAGGATAAGCCATACCAAGCTTTAAAAAGCTTACTTTATCGCCAAGTGCCTCTTTTGCGTACATATAGGAAATACCTGATGTTATAACACCGATTTCGTCGGAGTTTATCTCAACTGTGTTAAACTCACAGTTTTCAGCAAGCTCTGTCAAGGCTTTCATTCTTTCCTCAACAACAACATGGCGTTTAATAGCGTTTCCCGGCATCATAACATTTTTAGCAATGTTCTTTTCGTAAGGCTTAAGCTCATAATTCTCTTTTTCACACTCTTCAACAAGGCCCTGTGAATGGGAAACTCTTGTGGAAAGTCTTACAATAACAGGAGTGTCATATTTTTCACTAATAGCATACGCTTTCTTAGTAAACTCCTTACATTCTGCACTGTCAGACGGTTCGAGCATAGCAATTTTCGCACCCTCTGCATAATGTCTTGAATCCTGTTCATTCTGAGAAGAGTGCATGCCCGGGTCGTCAGCAACACAGAAAACCAAGCCTCCGTTTGTGCCTATATAGCTAACCGTAAACATTGGGTCAGCCATAACATTCATGCCAACATGTTTCATACAGGACATACTTCTTGCCCCTGCGATAGACGCACCGATTGCAACCTCTGCCGCAACCTTTTCGTTTGGTGCCCACTCAACATAAATATCTTCAAACTTAACTATATTTTCCGTAATTTCCGTACTTGGTGTTCCCGGATAAGAAGAAACAACGGAAACGCCTGCTTCATAAGCACCTCTGGCAACTGCTTCGTTACCAATCATAAGTTTTTTCATTGTGCCATCCTCCTATATTTCATTCTGTGCGGCAACAAGACTTTCACCGCAATAAATTTCTCTTAATTTCGGTTTTTCAATTTTTCCTGTGGGGTTTCTCGGCACATCAGCAAAAATTATCTTTCTCGGACGCTTATATTTAGGGAGCGCTTTGCAGAAAAGCTCCATTTCCTCCTCCGTATAATTAACATCCTCTTTAAGTTCAATAATCGCCGCCGCAATTTCACCGAGTCTTGCATCAGGAAGTCCGATAACCGCAACATCCTTAACCGCATTATTTGTTCTTATAAAGTCCTCAATCTGAACGGGGTAAAGGTTTTCACCGCCCGAAATAATAACATCTTTCTTACGGTCAACAAGGAAAATAAATCCGTCCTCGTCCTCCTGAGCCATATCTCCCGTATGGAGCCAGCCGTCCTTTAAAACCTCATTAGTAGATTTCTCGTCATTATAATAACAAGTCATAACACCGGGGCCGTATACTGCAAGCTCGCCAACCTCACCACGGTTTACCGTATTTCCGTGTTCGTCAACAATCTTAACCTGCCAGCCATAACCCGCTTTACCGATTGCACCAACCTTATGAATGTTCTCAACTCCAAGATGCACGCATCCTGGCCCAATGGATTCGCTGAGACCATAGTTTGTGTCATACTGATGATTCGGGAAAACACTTTTCCATCTTTTAATAAGACTTGGCGGAACAGGCTGAGCGCCGATATGCATAAGCCTCCACGCTGACAAATCAAGGTTTCCTATATCAATAGTTCCTTCATCAATAGCATCTAAAATATCCTGTGCCCACGGAACTAAGAGCCATACTATTGAGCATTTTTCATCTGCCGCAGTCTGGATAATCCATTCAGGCTTAACACCCTTTAAAAGCACCGACTTTGCACCAACAACCAAACTGCCGAACCAGTGCATTTTTGCACCTGTGTGGTAAAGAGGCGGAATACAAAGGAAAACATCTTCCTTTGTCTGCCCGTGGTGATTTTGCTCAGTTTTGCAGGCGTGGAGCAAGCTTTCGTGGTTATGAAGAATAGCTTTCGGGAATCCCGTTGTTCCGGACGAGAAATAAATCGCCGCGTTATCTTCAGGAACAAGCTTGATTTCAGGTGTTTTAGAAGAACAATATGTAGTCATTTTGTCATAGCTTTCCGCAAAGCTCGGACAATCTTTTCCAACATAGAAAAGCTGTTTAACTTTTGGAATAACATCACAGATTTCCTCAACACGACCGATAAATTCAGGGCCAAACACCAAAACATCAGCCTCCGCAAGGCCTAAGCAATACTTAATTTCATCTGATGTATATCTATAATTCAAAGGAACAGCCAACGCTCCTGCTTTAAGAGTTCCAAAATAAACAGGGAGCCATTCAAGGCAGTTCATCATAAGGATTGCAACCTTATCACCCTTTTTGATACCTCTGCTCAGGAGAAGGTTAGCAAAGCGGTTTGCTTTTCTGTTAAAATCCTGCCATGTTATCTCCGTTCTTCCGCTCTCCTCTGAGTTTGGCGGAATAAGGGAATATTCTTTCCATGTAATCCTCGCCTCCGAGATGATACTTGGAATAATCTCAACTAAGGCAACATCGTTTGGAAACTTCGCCTCATTTTGTTCAAGATAGTCTGTTATAACCATTTATATTTCCTCCGTTAAATCTAAAAAATTCAACTTTTTATGTATCTATTCACCTAAAGATTCTTTACTCGAAACTGTAACAGATCGGGTGTAACATTCAAATATAGCATCCATTTTCTCACTGTCAGGCTTTTTCGTTACAAGGCTTACAAGGGGAACAAGAATGAGTCCGCCAACCATTGCAACAACACCGCAACTGATAGGAGACTGAATAACTGTCGGGAACATCGGTCTTAAGAACATATTAAGAACCATTATCCCTGTACCGAATATAAAACTTACCCAAACTGCAGGCTTTGTAACCTTTTTACTATACAAGCCGTACATAAACGGAGCAAGAAAAGCACCCGCCATAGCACCCCAGGAAATGCCCATCATATCCGCTATATAACCAAGCTTATCTTTATTAAGAGCAATAATTGCCGAAACTGCAATAAAGATAACAACAAAGATTCTTATAACCAAAACCTGTTTCTTCTCCGACATTTCTTTAACGAGATTCCCCTTGATTAAATCAAGAGTCATTGTTGAGCTTGATGTCAGGACAAGAGACGAAAGCGTTGACATTGACGCTGAAAGCACAAGAACGATAACAACCCCGATAAGAATATCACTGTCAAGTCCGCTGAGCATCTGCGGAATTATTGCATCAAAGCCGTCTTTTGCAACATCAACAGAAAAGATTCTTCCGAAACCGCCGAGGAAATAGCATCCGCCTGCAACAACAAGTGCAAAAACAGACGAGATTATAGTTCCTTTTGTTATGTCCTTTTCGCTCTTGATAACATAAAATTTCTGTATCATCTGAGGAAGCCCCCATGTTCCGAGGGATGTCAGAATAACGACAAACATAAGATTAAGCGGGTCCGGTCCGAAAAACGAAGCAAACGCTCCCGGCATATCCGTTACGGACGAATCAGTTACCTTACTAAGCTCCATAAGTGAACCCATAAATCCACCGTTCAGATTGAGAACTGCCGAAATCACAGCAACTATACCGCCGAGCATTATAATTCCCTGAATAAAGTCATTTATAGCCGTTGCCATATATCCGCCCGCAATCACATATACCCCTGTGAATACAGCCATAACAACAACGCAAACGGAATATTCAATCCCCGGAAACGCCATGCTGAACAGTCTTGAAAGACCGTTATATAAAGACGCTGTGTACGGAATCATAAATATAAATACGATAACCGATGCAACAATTTTAATCGCATTGCTTTCAAACCTCTTACCGAAAAACTCAGGCATCGTTGCTGTTTTAAGGCTCTGTGTCATAAGTCTTGTTCTTCTTCCGAGAATAATCCACGCAAGAAGAGCACCGATAAAGGCATTTCCAATCCCAATCCAGGTTGAAGCAACTCCAAATTTCCAGCCGAACTGACCTGCGTATCCGACAAAAATAACTGCCGAAAAATACGAAGTTCCGTAGCCAAAAGCAGTAAGCCAGGGACCAACATTTCTTCCACCAAGAACAAAGCCTGAAACACCTGCAGCCTGACGACGGCAATAGAACCCAACACCAAGCATCAGCGCAAAAAACACTACCAACATCAATACTTTAGCAAACATAATATCTGCCCCTTTCTTATATTTTTCAGAGGCACAAAAAACGCCCTCTGAAATATGATTTCAGAGGACGAGAAATTCCCGTGGTACCACCTCAATTTACCAACATTTCACAATGTCAGCCTTTACAGGTACTTTCATACCCTTGTGCTATAACGGGCACCCCCGTAACAATCTACTCAGAATAACCTTTCGGTGTTCAGCTCTCGGAATGTATTCAAAATATTCTATCTTACTGTCTCGCACCATCCGACAGCTCTCTGAAAGAATCAAATATCCCTACTTGTTTCCGGTCGTCGCCTTTATCATGTTTCTAAGTTTATCACACATTTTCCCACTTGTCAAGAGTTTATTGTTATTTTTCGACATTCTGTTATTGAATTTTTGATTTAAGTATGCTAACATATATATTGAGGTGATAATAATGAAAATTCTTGGAATAATTTGTGAATACAACCCATTTCATCTTGGACATAAATACCAGATTGAAACAGCAAAAAAGCTATGCGGAGCAGACTTTGTTGTTGCAATTATGAGCGGTAACTATGTTCAGCGTGGTGATATTGCGGTTTTTGACAAGCAAACCCGTGCCAAAGCCGCTTTAAAGAACGGAATAGATTTGGTTATAGAGCTTCCGACAGTTATGTCTTTATGCAGTGCTGAGCGGTTTGCCCATTGTGGGGTCACTATCCTTGACGCCCTTAACGCAAATTTCATTTCCTTTGGAACTGAAACTCTGGACATTATGGCAATAAGCGAGATTGCCTATATTCTTGCGGAAGAACCCTGGGAATATAAGGAAAGCCTTGCCAAGCATTTAAAAAGCGGAGTGTCTTATGCAACCGCAAGAAATAATGCTTTATCGGAACTTCTGTCCTTTTCAGACGATGTTGTTTCAATGCCCAATAATATTCTCGCCATAGAATATCTCAAGGCAAAATATAAACTCGATTCAAAAATCGACGCAGTTCCCGTTTACCGACGGGGTGGCGGATACAATTCAGACAGTCTTGACGGTGAATTCATCAGTGCAACTGCCGCAAGAAAGCTTATTTCTGACGGCTCACCCCTTGACGGATTTGTTCCCGATAACACGCTTTCTGTCTACGAAAATGCAAAAATTCACGACATAAAGAATATGGAAAAAGCAATTATTGCATCCATTTGTAAAATGTCAGCAGACGAACTTAAATATGTCGCTGATGTTTCTGAGGGTTTGGAAAACAAGATAAAGAAAGCCGCCTTAATCAGTAGCTCATTTGACGAACTTTGTGATAATATCAAGTCAAAGCGGTATGCCCACAGCAGAATAAGGCGAATCCTTCTCCATGCCTTCCTCGGTATAAAGAAAATCGACTTGGTTCCCCCACAGTATATTAAAATTCTCGATTTCAACAAGAATGGTCAGGAACTTTTAAATAAAATAAAACAAGAGACAAAACTGCCTCTTGCTAAAAATTTCAACCATATCAAAGCTTTACAAAACCCTCTTGCCGAAGAAATGTGGAAAAAAGAACTTCTGTTTGACAAAATTTATGATTTATTCTGATTTAATTTTCTTCCAGTATTCTTTCGCCGCCTGTTCGGTTTTGTTTTCACCATATTCGTAATATTTTTTATTCTTAATTTTATCAGGCAAATACTGTTGCCTTACATAGTGATTGGGGTAATCGTGAGGATAGAGATAATTCTGTCCTCTTTTTACATCCCCCGCTCCGTCATATTTCATATTTTGAAGTTGTCTTGGGATTTCCCCCGTATCCGTATTTTCAATATCGTAAAGCGCCGAGTCCAGTGCAAGATATGCCGAGTTGGATTTTGGTGCCGTCGCAAGCAAAATCGCCGCATCTGCCAATGGTATCCTCCCCTCAGGAAGTCCCAGCATTAAAGCACTGTCAACACAAGCCTTTACAATCGGTATCGCCATAGGATATGCAAGACCTATATCCTCCGCTGCAATAACCATAAGCCGTCTGCACGCCGATTGCAAATCCTCTGCCGCAATAAGTCTGCCAAGATAATGTATTGCCGCGTCAGGGTCAGAACCTCTTATGGATTTCTGCAAAGCACTCATAACATCATACTGACTATCGCCCTTTTTATCATAGCGAAACGCCTTTTGCGATATAGTCTGTTCCGCAACAGGCACATCAACCGAAATCTCTGTCTTTTCATTAGGTTTCGTATATGTAATGACCATCTCAAGAAAATTGAGTGCTCGGCGAACATCTCCGTTTGCCTTTTCCGCAAGGAATTTAATCGCATCTTTTGACACCTTTATCTTTTCCTTGAAATCACCCTGAACAACCTTTATTCCCCGTTTCAGTGCAGTTTCAATATCCTCGGGCATCAAAGCCTTAAACTCAAAAACAATGCTTCGGCTTAAAATAGCATTGTAAATATAGAAATACGGATTTTCCGTTGTGCTTGCGATAAGAGTTATCTTCCCATTTTCAATGTATTCAAGCAAGGACTGTTGTTGCTTTTTATTGAAATTCTGAATTTCATCGAGGTATAAAAGAACACCATTTTGCGACATCAAAGAATCCGCATCAGCACAAATATTCTTCACATCAGCAACAGACGCATTAGTGGCATTAAGCTTATAAAGCGTTCTGTTACTGGCTTTTGCAATAATATTCGCAACCGTTGTTTTCCCTGTTCCTGACGGGCCGTAGAAAATCATATTTGGGATATTTCCTGATGCGACAATGTTGTTCAGGATTTTATTTTCACCCAAAATATGTTTCTGTCCGACAACCTCAGAAAGCTTGGTCGGCCTTAATCTGTCAGCCAATGGTGTGTTCATACAATTTCCCTCAATTCCTATTCTTCAATAACCTCTATCCCACTCGTATCAGGGAACGCAAGTCCCTCCGCTATATCCTCTGCATACCGCTCATATGCACTTTTATATTCTGTAGGATATGCAAAAACAAAGGACACAACCTTTCCGTCCTGAATCAGACCCTTTTCATAGTAGCTGATTCCGTTCCGCTCCGTTGAAATAACATAAGTGCTGTCCACAGCCTCTTCATAGCCTACCATATTCCCATATAATGCTTTTCTCTTCTCAACCAGTTCCGAAAGACTTCCGTTCCATTCATCATATCCATACGCAACATACGCCGTTTCGTCATAAGCCTTGTAGACATTTTCAGCAACACACTCAAACAGTTTAGGATAAACGAAAAGTATTTTTTCCGACTCAACCGCAACAAATGTGTTGTCGACCTGAATATCTTCAACTGTTTTTGAAATGTTGAATCTTCTATTAAGAACAGAGTCCGTGAAAAATTCTTCCTTTTCTTCCTCTTCTGCGAGGATTTCATTTTGAACTTTTTCCGTCCTGGTTTTTGGTTTAACAGTTTCATTATCCATAATCAAAAAGCTTATGAACCAGCATACGATTGCAATTCCAACTATACAAGAAGCGGAAACGATAGCTATAATCCGCTTTTTATTCCCCGATTCAGTTTTTTCAGGTACAGTCGATTTAAGCCCTCCACCAAGAGGGCTTAAATTACTTATTTGCTGTTTGTGACCGCAGACAATACATCGTCTGCCGTTGTTAAATGTGTCACAATTAGGACACTTCCACTTTTCATCAAAATTATTCATAAAGCGGATATTTCGAGCAAAGTGCCTTTACTCTTTCCTTAATTTCATCTTTCTTATTATCAAAATCAGTTATGGTAAGATAAATCATATCAGCAATTTCTTCCATATCCTCTTCAACCATACCACGGCTTGTAACAGCAGGTGTACCGATTCTTATACCGCTTGTAACAAACGGGCTTTGTGGGTCGTTCGGGATAGTATTTTTATTAACTGTAATACAAACTTCGTCAAGAGCATGCTCAACTTCCTTACCGGTCTTATCGAAAACAGTTAAATCGAGAAGCATAAGGTGATTATCTGTTCCGCCGGAAACAATCTTAACACCTTTACTGATAAGAGCCTTTGAAAGAGCATCCGCATTCTTCTTAATCTGCATCTGGTATGCCTTAAATTCATCAGATAACGCTTCCTTGAAGCATACAGCCTTTGCCGCTATAACATGCATCAAAGGTCCGCCCTGACAACCTGGGAAAACAGCCTTATTTATCATAGCACCATACTTTTCTTTACAAAGAATAAGTCCGCCTCTTGGTCCTCTTAATGTCTTGTGAGTTGTTGTCGTAACAAAGTCTGCATAAGGAACAGGGCTTGGATGAAGGCCTGCCGCAACAAGACCTGCTATGTGTGCCATATCAACCATAAGATATGCCCCAACTTCATCAGCAATCTCTCTGAATTTCGCAAAATCGATTGTTCTTGCATATGCACTGGCCCCCGCTAAAATAAGCTTTGGTTTATGTTCTAAAGCAAGTGCTCTAACCTCATCATAATTGATAAGATGTGTTTCCGGGTCAACCCCATAAGGAACAACATTGAAATATTTACCTGAAATATTAACCGGTGAACCATGACTTAAATGTCCACCATGAGCGAGATTCATTCCAAGATATGTGTCCCCCGGCTCCATTGCCGCAAAGAACACAGCAAGGTTAGCAGATGCCCCTGAATGTGGCTGAACATTTGCAAACTCAGCACCAAAAAGTTTCTTCGCTCTCTCTATTGCAAGAGTTTCAACAATGTCAACATATTCACATCCACCGTAATATCTCTTCCCTGGATAGCCCTCTGCATATTTATTTGTAAGCGGTGAACCCATAGCCTCCATAACAGCCTCACTAACAAAGTTTTCGGACGCTATAAGTTCAATTTTATTCTGCTGTCTGCCTGTTTCAAGGCCTATCGCCTCAAATACTTCAGAATCAGCCTCTTTTAAAAATTTATAATCTCGCATAAATTTTTCCTCCTAAAGTCTTTACAAATCTTATTTTTTATATTATAATATATTTGTTGTTGTTTTGCAAGGGGGTAAAGTAAATTTGAACGAAAATTTATCTCAAACCAGAAATCGTGCTGAAAAAATCATTGATGTTTTCAGAAATGTGTATGGCGAAGCAGAATGCTCGCTTGATTTCAATTCTCCTCTGCAACTTCTTATTGCAACACAGCTTGCAGCTCAATGCACTGACGCAAGAGTCAATATGGTAACCCCTGCTTTATTCGAGAAATATCCTGATGTTTATTCCTTTGCTTTCGCAAACGAGCTTGAACTTCGTGAAATGATAAAGTCCTGTGGATTTTATAAAAATAAAGCTAAGAACATTATCGGCTGCTGCCAGAAACTTATT
This sequence comes from Clostridia bacterium, assembly GCA_045646365.1. Lineage (GTDB taxonomy): Bacteria > Bacillota > Clostridia > Monoglobales > Monoglobaceae > SIG454. Next base: position 8,762 of record JAZRKP010000008.1, on the reverse strand, counting down.
TCTGATTTCGATGGTGTTGTCCCCGATAATATGGAGGCTCTGCTCTCTCTGCCGGGCGTAGGACGAAAAACTGCAAACCTTGTGTTAGGCGATGTTTTCGGAATACCGGGGATTGTCGTCGATACACACGCAACAAGACTATCTAACCGCTTTGGGTTTACAAAGAACAAAGACCCATATAAAATCGAACTTGACCTGATGAAAATTATTCCAAAAGAGGAATGGTCCTGGTTTTGTCACTGTCTTGTCGAACACGGAAGAGCCTATTGTAAAGCACAAAAACCTGATTGCGCAAATTGTCCGATTGGGGAATTGTGTCCAACATTTTCAGCCTTTGAAAAATAACAATTTTAATATTATACATTTATATACGGGCAGGCATCGAAGCAGTCATAAAGGAGGCACACTCGAAAAACTATGGCATTTTTGGAACCTTTAAGCCTCTAAAGCCTTAATATTACTGCCTTTTCAGAAAATTTAATATTGTTTATTTTGCAGTTTCCAAAAGGAGTTCCCAAATATTTACACGCCTTTTGCAGAGCTGAAAAATATAAATTTGGAGATGTACCCAAGTGGTTGAAGGGTCCGGATTCGAAATCCGGTAGGTCGGTTTTGCCGGCGCTAGGGTTCAAATCCCTACATCTCCGCCATAACAAGGTTTTTACTAATCAAAACCTTCAGACTACTGACAAACCCACCTGAAAACGGTGGGTTTATCAGTAGTCTGAAAAACTAAATCGAAATCATTCAACTTAATTTCTGTTTTGGTTTATACATAAAAAGCCATTTGACTTTAGACAATCCTAAAGTCAAATGGCTTTACAATTTAGTATAAACTTACAATTTATGCCTGTTTATTTTTTAATTCTACATAGAATTCAGCATTTGCAGCATTTACATAAGGAATAAGGAAGAATGTTCCTATACCAAGTGTGAGAACGCAAAGAATAAACCAACCGATAAATGAGAATTCAAGTTTAAAGAGTCTCCACTTGTTGCCTTTCATCATCTGTTTTGCTTTTTTAAATGCATCCTTTGAAGAAATTTCAGGATCATCAGCAAGTATGTATGGGATAATGGAATATTCATAACTTTTTATAATACCCGGAATGATGAACAAAAAAGTCCACAAAACAGTTTTGATACCTACGAGCAAAAGTGTGCCGATGTTTCTGCCGTACTTAATCTTGAAGCCTGAAAAAGCATCTGCAAATGAAGGCTTGGAATCGGTATTTTTGATAAAGTAATTGCTAACACCTACAGTTATTGCGTCTGTTACAAAAATGCTGAATAAAGCACCGATAATTGATGAAATGATCACTACACCGTTAAGAACTAACGCACCTAATGCCATTGTAGAATCCATTTCTGCAGGATCAACAAGTCCTAATACCTCACTCAAATCCTGACCAAACGATACGAATGCACTACCTACTGAACTGATAAGTCCTGTAACAATAATAACCGCAAACGCCATCCAATACCTACCCTTAAGGGACTCCCACGCTTTTTCTCTTAATTCTTTTGATTTTAACATACTAAAATCCTCCTTTATAATATTTATTTTATTGTTAAAGCATCACATACAGGTACAAGGTCAACCATAAAGCGTCTTACCGTTGCCTGCAAGCATACTTACAATTCAAGCTAATAACATAGATTGTAAAACCATAACGGCAATCATAAGAATCGCCCCGCCAATAGCTACATATGACAGTGCACGCTTCACTTTCCATAAAGAAATCGCCTCACATATACAGATAACTAATATAGCTATACAGTTAACAGTATTTGCATATTTTATTGAAGTTTTACTTTCCAAAACTTCAAACAGCAACCATACACAAAAAGCAAAGCCTGAAATTATTGTTACAGTCTTTTCTAATGTATTTTTTTCGTTCCATTTCCTGTTCATAATATCACCTCTTATAAAAATTTACTTACTATCCAACCTGATACAGTTTCAGATTTGGTATCGTTTTCTTACAATGTGTCAAAGTTTAATTGTTAACCTTGTTATGGATTCCTCCAAGGGCATCTATTTCTGTATCAAATTTAGCCCCGTAATTAACTACAGCTCCGCTACAGAAAACATCAGCGTCTTTTTTGTCGGAAACTGCAGAAACATCAGCACCGTTATTTGCCTCTATAGAACCAAAGCACTCGATAGCATAACTATTCTTTGCAGATGCTTTCACAGTTGAACCGTTACCAATCTCCATAAGTCCGGATACACGGATGCATTCGCCCCTGTCTGTAGCTTCATCATCAACGGAAACTTCAATGGAAGTGTCTTTGCCAAGGAATATATCTCCGCTGACACTAAGTCCTTTGCATATTTCAGTAGTACCGGAATTTACTAAAACTTTGAGTGCAGTTCCTTCTTCAAAGAGAGCGTTGCCTCGAACGCGAACACCTACGCTATTCTTTGCAGAACCATTATTTACAGTAACCGCCGCCTTTTCTGCGACCAACAAAGAGGAGTCGCAGACAATTCCGTGCAACTTATTTTCGCAATTTGAAGTTTTAACTGTAACATCACTCATAACTTTAAGGTCGGATGCAAAAATACCGACTGCTTCCGCGCTTTCGTTCGGGAATTCGATTATTAAAGAACCATCTCCAAAAAATGCAAGATCCTTGCTTTGATAGTAGTCACTTATGTAAACACCGGCACTGTATCCCTCGTTAGTGCAGACAAATTTATTTTCACCAATCAGTTGAATATTCAGGTCAATATTTGAATAAACGGACCAATCCTCGGACTCAATTGTGGCATTATTAAATGTGAGGATATTGTTATATTCATCATAGTACACCGTGCCGTCGCCCAAAACATCGTCCTTATTGTTTCTCGTTACCTCTACTCCGGCAACCATGATATCGTATTCCGCTGTGAGCACTAAATGTTTGCCACCAAGGATAAGTGCAACACCACAAATTGCACTCCAGATCATCGTAAGTGCAAGCAAAACACAAACAACTATTCTAAAAATCTTAGTTCCTTTTGTCATAATATAATCACCTTTCTTATTTCTTATTAGCAAAAATATCTTTTACCTTCTGTATAAGACTTTTTTTGTCGCATACATCATTCTTCAAATGTTCAAAATCATAACCGTCTGTGTTGACATTGTTGACGATTGCGGCAACAACGCGTTTAAAGAGGTTTTGGAACTCAGACATAGTTTCCTTGTCGTAGTTGCCTGCCGAATAATCAAATACATACCGCAATCCGTCATCACCGTCAAAAATCTGGATGTCCAAAACAGACTGCGCTGCAGCATTATTGTGAGTGATTTTCACCTTATTCACATTCATCCCATCAAAATCATCGGCTTCGCGAATATCTTTTTGATAAAGAATACAGGCAATATCTCCATCTTCATCCTGCGGTATGTTTGCCATGTATGGGTAGCAACTGTACTTAATTCCGTTTCGTACCTGTTCGTGAATTTCAGTAAAAATGTCACTCAAATTAGATTTATTTTGCAGTCGTAATGCAACTGACAGTTCACGACACAGCAAGCCCACGCTGGATGTTGATGCCAGATCGTCACGCCCATTATAGACCCAAGATACATGGACATCATTTTTATTTGTATTGATTGCAATAGTAAGCAATGCTGCCGCAATGAAAAACTCATTACGACTCACCATAAATTTCTTTTCAACCGAAGAAATATGTACAGGCGAGATTGTTTCGTTACAGAATAGGCTACCCAGTTTGTTTTCCTCTGTTATTCTGTCAAATTTCGGGTAGGTCGTCCATTTTACGTTTCCGTATGTGTTTTCATGATATTGACGGCTTTCCTGATAGAAATCAGTAAACTCCATTTGCTTTCGTCTTGTCAGAATAAGGTAATAATAATCCGTTTCTAAGGGTATGCCAAGATAGGCTTTTATAACATTCTTTATTAAAATATCAAGCGAAGTGCCATCGAAAACAATGTGGTGAACATCGAAAAACAGATAGGCAGCATTTTCCGTTTCAAACAATCTGCAGCGAAACAGCGGGGTATTTATGAGTTTGAAGGGAGCTACAAGAGTATCTTTGATTTTGCCAAGCTCCTCCTCGCTGATTTTTTCGGGCGTTATTACAATCGACATTCTCGAATTATATTTCTGGATTAGCTCTCCGTTTTCGTTATACTGCAGAATTGTGGAGAGAGCCGGGTGGTTTTTGAACGCCATCTCAACGGCTTTTGCCATTTTTTCAACATCTATTTCCTTTTTCTCAAAGCGGATCATATCAAACAGATTATACATAGTGGAGTTTGGCATATAGCTTTGATAATTGAAAAAATCGAGTTGTTCCGGTGTCAGCTTGTGCTCTTCAAGCTTAGCAAAAACATTTAACTCCTCATCATCGTCCGGGTCATGATTTTGTATTTGTTCCATATAGAGCTTTGCAATCTTCTCCGCAGTACGACCACGGAAAATGCATCCGACATCAAGTCCGGGCAGACCGCTTTCAATCAACATTCTCATAGAAGAAAGTGAGTCGCCACCCATTTCATAAAAATCATCATCATTCCCGATACGGTCAATACCTAAAACCTTCTGCATTGCATTACAAAGAGCTGCTTCAATTTCAGTTGCCGGTTCTTTATATGTTCTTTCAATATTTTGAATTTCAGGCTTCGGCAACGCATTACGGTCTAGCTTTCCGTTAGACTTTATCGGAATGGTGTCGATTTTTTTAAAGTGTGCCGGAATCATATAATAAGGCAGTTTCTTTTGCAACTTTTCACGAAGACTGTCTGCATCAAAGATAATATCATCCTTGTAGTAAGCACAAATAAAACTTTGATCCTCTTCGACAAATCCTCTTACCGCACACCAATCGATTTTTAAAATCGACTTGATAGCCGATTCAATTTCTGCAGGCTCGATACGGTTTCCGTTTATTTTTATCATATCGCTTTTTCTGCCACAAATCACAATGTTTCCATCAGTAAGAATTCGTGCAAGGTCTGAAGTATAGAAATATCCGTCCCTGAATGCATTTTTAGTTTCTTCGGGCAAATTGATATAACCCCTTACATAAGGACTTTCAAAAATAAACTCTCCTATTTCACCGTCTTGCACATCGTTTCCATCGTCGTCCACAACACGGTATTTCATATCAAATTGAGGTCTGCCTACAGGGCAGACATCATATTCCCTGTCAATGACAAACATACTGGTAATGACACCGCTTTCGCTCTGCGCATACATATTATAGTTTGTTACTCCCTTTAGATAATAACGGTTAGCAGGCTCACTTCCTACAACCATTTTCTTCAAGAAAGGTCCTGTTTTTCCTGCGAACTTGCGTGCATAGGTTGGCGTTAAGAAGAACAATGTTATACGCTTTAATAACAGGTACTTTATGAGAGCAATAGGATTTTTTACCGTGGAAAAAGAAAGAATATGGGATGTGCAACATCCTCTGTACAGTGCGTAGGACAAAACCATTGTGGATGCAACAAAGTTAAGTGGGGCGGCAAGTGCAAATCTTTCTCCCGAATCAAATATCTCTTCCCCAAGATAGTTAGCAGACGCCTTGCATCGTTCCAGATTGCCGTATTCGTGCAGTACGCCCTTGGGTGTTCCCGTAGTTCCTGAGGTATACACCGCATATGCAGCATCATGCGGATTGGTTTCTTCATAACCTTCCAATGGTTCTAAACAGTTTATCTCTTCCCATACTTCACTTGTGATAGATAGCTTGCAGTTGCAGTCCTTGTAAATGTAATCGACTCGCTCAGCACCAAGGTTTTCTTCTGCAACCACGAATGCCGCACCTGCACGCCATACACCAATCATAGCAATAACGGGCTGTACGCCACGAGGCAATTTGATCATAACAAAATCTTCTTTGCCGATATTTCTTGCTTTCAAATATGAGTACACACGACCACTGATTATACGAAGCTGCTCATAATTTATCCCTTTGGGCGTTGCTTCATCATATAAGGCAACATGATGCTTCATTTTTCCATCATTCATCAGCTCCCATATTCGTTCCATGTATCTTTTCATCGAATTACCTCTTTCTACTGAAGTTTGGCGTTAGTTTATAATCTTATTTATTCCTCTCCCACGATGATATTGACAATGCAATTATCGAACTGACTGTCAAATTCGTCTTGCATTTGTTTTTTTAGCGTTAGAATTTCTTCAAAGGTGGTGTTCTTTTCAAAGGAAAGATGTATATCTATCCTTGTGGTGTCTCCGCTTTTATGGGAGTTTATCGAATAAAACTTCGAGTAGTTGTCATAGTACCGAGTCAATATGTTCAGTATCTTCATTTGCTCTTCTTCAGGAAGCGTCTTGTCTGTCAATTCGTTCAATGAGCGTCGTATATGTTTGACATATCCGATCATCAAATAAATCGCAACAAAAATACTAACTACAGGAGCAATATACCCTCCGATGGGGTTGTCTCTAAACAACCACATGGCAAAAAGCGAAACCAAAGCAACACTATCAAACAGTAGCGAAGAAAGAGCTTCGGCATAATTAGATTTTGAAATCGCACTGCTGTGAATCTTTGTAATTTTATGCTGCTTAACGAAAAAAGCAGTATCAAAGGCGACATTGATGATTTTGAGACCTACTACGGCAATTACTAATTCACTTGGCTGTTCGGGGAAGATGATAGCCTCAACCGAAAATCCGAGTGTGATCAGCAATCCGAAAAAACCCATGCTATCGCAAAGCAACGAAGCAATCGCTTCAATTTTTCCTACCCCGTAGTTATATTTGTATCGTAAATCCTTTGTCAATTTTTTTGAAAGAACGACTACCAGTATAAGACTGACAAGATACATTGACGAGTCAAGCAAATCAATATAAACTAGCAAATTCCTTGAAAGAATTGCCGATATCAATACCGCCACAAAGGAAGGCAGCTCTGCCAATAATTGAGCAATGGATAAATTTTGTTGTTGTTTATAACCGGATTTATTACTCATAACTCTCCTTCCTATGCGTTAAAAATTTCCGAAGCTCCGAGCAAAGCAATACCCACTATCAGGAACGCTATACTCAGATATTGTTTTTTTGTTAAGCGTTCTTTTAAAAATATTCGCGCCAATATGATTGTCACAAGACAATACGATGATGTGATTGGTGCTGTAAGTATCGGACTGATAGCTACAGCGAAAGTAAAAGCTACCGTTCCTAAAGTATCACAAGCTGCAGCACCACAACAATAAATTTCTGTTTTCTTAAAGGGGTTATACACATATTTTTTTACAATAAACAGATACAGCCACACAAAAAGGGCGAATAACGAAAAAGCAAAACTCTCAAAGAAAATGTAATCTATATCGGGAATACTAAATTCCGTTTCTCCAGATACCATAATGCCCGTTGCTACCATTGAAACCGCATCTGCAAGATTATACACGATTGGAAAAAGCAGTGCCAATGCACCAAGCCGGTGTTTCTTTTTGTCTTCATCAAGGCTCTTTTCCTGCTTGGATAATTTCTGCTCCTGAACTCCGAGAAGAACGACACCTACTGTAATCACTACCATACCAACTATATCCACAATACCAATACTGTCGGTAACATTGCTACGGTCTGCAAATAAGAAAAATAAGTATAAGATGATTGCAGTGATTGCTCCGTCAATATTTTCCAGAGGAGATACCACCGATGCATCAAGATGCTTTGCTCCCAATAGCCCAAAGAATGTCGCTATAACATAAAATATATTTACAGGAATAAGAAACTGGTTGTCAGCAAGTATTCTTAAGGAATCAGGTAAAGTGTCCGAACAAATTGCCATAATAACACTCACCGGAGCCGCTACTAACCCAATCCATATAAAAGTTTTATACTGAGATAATGGGTCAGAATAATTTAAAGATTTTTTCAAAAGAATATCTGTAAGTCCCCACAAAATGATGCAGGACAGTGTGAGTATTAACCAATGCATTTAATTCCTCCGAAATTCTACTTGTTTTCTTCATTTCTAAGGGTAGTTAAATTCTTTATAAACTCCCCCTTCTTCATTATGAACTATATTTAAATATAACTTATCATCATATCATTATATCAAACTATCTATGACAAACCTATGACAAATTAAATTTTTTGCAAAACAAAATGCAATACCTGTCTGCATCTATAATTTATACACTTAAAATTATAAATCACATAAACAAGTATTGCCTTTCACTTTACAATTGACTAAATTAAATTATTTTTTGATTACTTTATGTATTTCTGTACAGATCAAAAGAATTACAAATAGAACTGCACTTATTTTATGAATAATGGAAATAACAGTAATGCCGTGTACATTCATAAGTACAACACCTGTGATTAATGCGATGCCGTAGCACACACGCTGGAATATTTCAAGTGCAGAATTTCTCCATTCTTTTTTTGTTGCAATGGTGTATGCAACAAGAAGCAAAAGACCGATAACAGATACGGCAATGTGTACTTTCATACCTGTTGCACGAAGTAAAAACAGAGCAGCAACAACGAGTAACATTGGGATTAAAAATAAAATATCCTTTTTCATAATTTTTTCCTTTAAATTTATATAATCATTTAATTATTTACTTGATAAATACATAGCATCATCTTCGGTAATAAGTGACAGCATATTATTTTCATCAACATATAAATCTGCCTTTTTGATTTGAATTGCAGTTTCCAAACCCTTACCCTTTTCTACATGTGCCATAACTAAACTTGCATTACCCTTTTTAATGCCTTTTGCTGTGACTTGCATTAAGCCAACAGGGTAGTATTCT
>JAZRKP010000007.1:0-3082 GCA_045646365.1 Clostridia bacterium | reverse complement strand
TCGGGAAATCAGGCTGCATCATATTTTTATGAAAACGCAGACGGCATAAAGTTCCTTGTGCTTGGGTTTGACCATTATGCAAGCGACTTTATTTCAAACTATTTCTGCAACTACTACCGTCAGGCACAGCTTGTTGAATATATTGAAAAAATCGTCGGCAGAAAACTGCCTGCAAAGTCTTTCAAAAATCCGAATCTTTACATGCTTGCCGCAAAGGATGAAGCATCTATGTCCGTTGCAATGGCAAACATCTGCCTGGATGATATTTACGCTCCCGAAATCATTCTTGACCGTGAATATTCTGAGATTAAGTTTGTAAACTGCACAGGCCGTCTTGAGGGCAACAAGGTTGTCCTTTCGGATATGCATCCTTACGGTTTTGCGATGTTTAAGGTGAAATAAAACAACCTCCTTGTGATGCAAGGAGGTCTTTTGCGTTCATATAAATTTTAAAGAAGGCATAATCATCAATACACTGCAACTGTCTCTTTTGTTTCAATGTTATAAATGTGCATTCTCCAACAGCCGTATTTCCCCGGTTCTTCAGGCAAAGGCTCGATTGTGTAATCATACAATTCAAACCTTTTAAAGATATCTACCGATTTTCCGTCAAGCATCGTGATTGGTATTTTTCCATCTCGCCAACAAGCACCGAATGCCATCAATACCAACCAGCATTGGAAGGTATGAAAAAAATCGTGCGTATATTCATCATAAGAAACCTTAAATGCAATATACTCAAACAATGTTTCAAACTCGGAAGGAATGAAATGATTCGGATCTCCACCGTTCTCAAGAAGTAATTTCAAGACAGTTGCCCCTATATTGGGAGCATCTATCCACATTGTGTTCCATAATACATTTTCATCGCTTACGATGATATTCGGGTCAAGCCCAAACTCCAGCAACAGAGAAATTGCTTCAACAATATGATTGCTATGCATATTCTCAAGAGTAACATCATCAACCTTGGGATTAAGAGCATCACGATATTCACAAAAACAATCGAAAGTAAAAGCATTTGCCAATTCTGCGAGCTCTTCTTTTGACAATTTACGGATGCTGAGCAATATCCTGATTTTATCCAAATCAGAAGGTGTGAGATTAAATATTTCCTTAATTTGTTTAACTAAATCCATACAGCTTCACCTCTTTTTGAGCTAATTATAGCACATTATATGTCCAATAAACAGCCCATTAATAATAAAAATTCTTACTTCAATCAACCATCTATTTAATTATTTCAGAATTGAATACATCAAAAAAAATATTCAAACCATCCAAAGCAGGGGATCACTCCCCTGCTTTGTTGTTTGTTCAGTTAATCTTAACGACTTTATCAGCATATAAATTACCGAGGTGTTTATATGAAGATTTTATCTGTTAAATTAAAGTCTGTTATTATTACAATAATTGTTATGCTTGCTGTGTTTTCGAAGTTTTTCTGACTGCCTGTGTTTCGTATCAGAAATGTATTGTTTTTATGGACATTTTTTATTTCTTATGATAATATAGAGTTATGAGATTGTTGTTTCAAAAAGTATAAACTTTATCACCTCAGATAATATCAGGGAGGTTCATATGCAAATTTTACAGACAATTATTTCTTATCTTGCAATAGCGGCAGCTTTTATATCTTCACTTTTTTCGTGGGGAGATTCGGCAATGATACCCTATACAAATGATTACGAGATTCCCGACAGTATTCCCGGATACAGTGTGATTTCTACGGACGAGAAAACCGATTGGAAGGCAAAATGGATATGGGATAAGGAAAATCTGACAGGGGAAAATGTATGGATGTGCTTTAATAAAACGGTCATTCTTGAAACACACGTCGAAGAGCTTATTGCTGATATCTCAGCCGATTCAAAATATTGGCTTTACATAAACGGAAAAAACGTTGTTTTTGAGGGAAGCGTAAAACGAGGCCCCGATGAAAACAGCGGCTATTATGACAGTATAGATATTGCTCCTTTCCTCAAAGAGGGTGAAAATTCAATCTGTGCTCTGGTGTGGTACTGGGATGATGAAACAAGCTATTCCTATAACAGCAGCGGTCAGGGCGGATTCCTTTTTGAAGCTGAAAATTCGGATGTTACCATAATTTCCGACAAAAGCTGGAAGGTAAAAAGAAACAGCGCTTTCGTTGACAGCGCTCTTTATCCGCCTAATTACAGGCTTCCCGAATACAGTATTTATTTTGATGCAAGGAAAGATACCGATTGGATAAATGACGGTTATGATGTGTCCGATTGGGAAAATGCAACCGAATATGCAGTCGGCGGCGAGGGTGCTTACGGCAGTCTTTATCCGAGAGGCATCCCCTTTCTGAAGGATTACGGTCTTAAAGATTATGAAAATTCAAGGGATTATGAAAACTATACCGTAAACAAGCTTTTCGGTGAAAAAATCACAGTAGATATTCCCTATAACGCACAGCTTACTCCTTATCTTAAAATCATAGCACCTGCAGGAAAAAAGATTCGAATAACAACGGAAAACACTTTAATCGGCGCAGTCTCAACTACCTATATAACAAAAGAGGGTGAGCAGGAGTTTGAAGCTTTGGGATGGTTTAACGGAGAGCATATAACTTATAAAATACCCAAAGGCGTAACAGTTGTTTCTCTTAAGTACCGTGAAACGGGATATGACAGCTCATTCTGCGGTGACTTCAGGTGCGATGATGAATTCCTGAATTCTCTGTGGCAAAAATCTCTGCGCACTCTCTATGTTACCATGCGTGACAATTTTATGGATTGTCCCGACAGAGAAAGAGCACAGTGGTGGGGCGATGTTACAAGTGAAATGATAATGACGATGTACTCTATGGACAGCAATTCCTATCTGCTGTATCAGAAGGGTGTTGAGGCAATGCTTTCACACGTTGACGACACAAAGGTACTGCAGACGGTTGTACCGATAAGCGGTGATTATTTTGAGCTTCCTGTTCAGCAGCTTGCAGGAATCGTAGGCTTTCTCACTTACTATGAATATACCGGCGACAAGGCTTTCCTCGAAAAGGTTTATGACGCCTCTCTTGACTACCTGAAGCTTTGGGAAATGGGCGAAAATAACC
>JAZRKP010000006.1:0-1802 GCA_045646365.1 Clostridia bacterium | reverse complement strand
TTTTGACGCATCTTCTAATTTTCTCGCTCCGGGTTTAAATCCGACAACCAGAAGGTCCGTTTTCTTTGACACATTTTTCTGCGGATTACCGCCATGCTCTTTTATGAGCTTCTCTACTTCAAATCTTGAGAAAGACGATATATTTCCGGTTACAACAATATTTAAGCCGGCAAGAGACTTTGCTGCTTTTTCCTTGACATAAGGAGATTCAAAAAGCTTGAAGCCGTCACAAAAATCCTTGTTGTTTGTTGCAACAATACTTCCGTTTATCCATCTGCCGACATTATCCTGTTCTTTTTCATTCAGTGTAACACCAATGAGGTCGGATCGTTTTTTCTCGGAAAGAATAAACGGCAAAGGACAAATATACGGTCCGTCTTCGCTTTCAGGAAGCGCTGCCTTAAAATAGAACTCATTTGTTGTAGTGTTGGCTATATATGTGTATTTAGGCACTCTGTTAAGCACACTTCGCTCTGTAAATGTGTTTATAACATAATCGTACACATTATCCTCTTCAGGAAAAAGAGCACTTTTGCACTCGCCATCAAAAACAAATATAATTCCGTCACCGTTCCATTCTGTTGCAAGAAAATATTCAATCGTACTGCAGGCAGCAGAACCATCGTGATTATTTTCTTCAAATACTCCAAAATCCAGATATTCTTCTTTACCTGGATTAACGCATAAACACTTACTCATAAATCATTCCTCCTCTTCATTATCTCCGCGATAGTCATACCAAATAGTTTCAACAGTTTCTGCCAGTACGTCAAAAACATTGCAGCAATCACTTACATAGCTGTCGCCGTCCCCGTAAGAACCGCATTTCTTGTCTCTAAATATCTCAAACCAATTGTTGTTTGAAAAGGCAAGCTTATATTTCGGATCCTTATCCTCAATGATTTCGTATAGATGTGTATCATTTTGGATATATGGACACATTATGGAATAAAAATCGCCGCCATTGCTCTTGTCCTTAACATAGGCAATTTCGTCATTCGCCTTTTTGTCAATAAGATTAACGATAACATCACCATTGGCCATAACTCTGTATTCAGAATCCATACACGACACTTCTGCAATCAAACCGCCATACCAGGTATAGTCACAATATCCGTCAATGATATCCTGTGACAACTTTATTGTTATATCTCCCGGCGGCAAGGTTCTTTCTGCAAGCTTAAGACGCATTACTATCTCCTGAATTCTATCGAAGCCTTCAAGGTTTATATTTTGTGTCTTAACCCTCATTTTTCTTCGCCTCCGCAATTAGTGATGCTTTTAGTTCCTTGAGTCTGTCAGCTACAAAAGCACTGCTTTCAGGGTATGCTTTGTATTCGTTCTCACTCGTACCATATCTGTACACAGGAGCAGAATAATCTCCGCCATAGGTGTTATAGTTCTTAAATCTTGTTACATAAATCACCCTGTTATTCGGAAGCTTAGCCTTATATACCTGAACATTAAGTTCCGGAATATCAAGCCACACGCCCCAGCTTTCGTAATCGTCAAGAAACGCCCGGCGCTTATCACCATTGCTCAATTTGATTACTTCATCTTTTGTCAGAACTCTGACATTTTCGTTTTTTACATTCATTCTCAAAACCTCCTAAATAAATAATTTTGTTTGCATTTGATACCGCTGTGACTCTGCACAATCATAGGCATCATCTCCTTTCTTAAAATTTATATCAAAAGCAGTTTCCTGCTTTTAAGCAATAAAAAAAGCAGAAACAAATAACTCTAAAACGAGTTAATCATTTCTGCTATATAAGTACGGCAACTCCGTATAAAATAAAAAA
>JAZRKP010000005.1:0-1057 GCA_045646365.1 Clostridia bacterium | reverse complement strand
CAATAGGTCGGGAATGCAAAGATGAAATGGCGATGTATGGGAGCATAGCTCAGCTGGGAGAGCATCTGCCTTACAAGCAGAGGGTCACAGGTTCGAGCCCTGTTGTTCCCACCATACGGCCCGGTAGTTCAGTTGGTTAGAACGCTAGCCTGTCACGCTAGAGGTCGACGGTTCGAGCCCGTTCCGGGTCGCCATTTTATTTTTTTTGCCTCTGTAGCTCAGTTGGTAGAGCAGAGGACTGAAAATCCTCGTGTCGTTGGTTCGATTCCGACCGGAGGCACCATTTGCGGATGTAGCTCATCTGGTAGAGCGCCACCTTGCCAAGGTGGAGGTAGCGAGTTCGAGCCTCGTCATCCGCTCCAAAAGCACTTGCAGTTGCGAGTGCTTTTTTTATAACAAAACAAATATCTGAGGGTGTAGCTCAGTTGGTCAGAGTACTTGCTTGACATGCAAGGGGTCGGTGGTTCGAGCCCACTCATCCTCACCATTAAAAAGCGTTGAAAACACTGCGTTTTCAACGCTTTTTAATTTTTCTGAAAACTTTTTAAGACCCTGAAAACAGGAAAAGGTCAACACTGGGTCAACAAAAAACTTCAAGAAATGAAATTAACTTCGTCGATTTCCTGAATATCTTTGTATATCGAATGGCGTTCGGCATAGATATCACAACATTCCCGAAGGAATCTTTCAATATCTTTGCCTATTGAAAAACTTGTGTTTGTATGTTAATATTATGTTGTCAACATTATAACAATGCTTATGATGGATTCAAATTTAAAATTACGCTATCTGAGTTAAAGGGGGAAGCAACATGATAAAAAAAGTCATTACATTCCTAATGATGGGAATGATAATTTTTTTCAATCTTATACCCACTTATGGTGCTTCAAAGGAACTGACAGCGTATCCCGGTCAATCTGAGGCAGCCGATATTATTGTTGAAGCAATAAAGTCTGATGATGTTGATAAAATCGCATCTATGTTTAACGTCCAATCACGTGACGGAATTGAAAATTTAAATCAGAAAATCGAAAAATTAATATCCGAAATAGATGGT
>JAZRKP010000004.1:0-48093 GCA_045646365.1 Clostridia bacterium | reverse complement strand
TGAACCTGATGAGGTAATTATGCCTGAAAACAATGCAGACGGAGTTGCGCTTAATGTAATAAACCATCTCACGAAAGGAACACCGCTTCACGAAATGATAACCCCTGAATTTAATATGAAGGTAATGGCTGCCTTTGATGCAGGTATCCGTTCGTGTGAGAGTGGAATGATTGAAAATGCGGCAGAGCCGTTTCAGTTTTAGATAAAGAAAGGAAAGATAAAAATGGAAAAATTAAGAGTAGCGATTATCGGAACAGGAATGATTGCAAACAGCGCTCATTTTCCTGCACTGAATATTTTGAGAAAAGAAGGACTTGTTGAGGTTGTTGGTGTTGCGGATATCCGCGAAGAAGTTGCGGCTGAAACTGCAAAACGTCATGATGTTCCAAATTATTATAAAGACCCGCAGAAAATGCTTGACGAGCTTAAGCCTGATTTTGTTGCGGTTTGTACACCTAATGTTCATCACAAGGAATGGACAATTAAGGCGCTCCAGGCAGGGGCTCATGTTGCTTGTGAAAAGCCAATGGCATTGACTGTTAAGGATGCAGAGGAAATGTGGGAAACTGCAAAACAGTGTGGGAAAATGCTCTTCCCGTGCCAGTGTATGAGATGGAGAAACTATATGCAACATTCCAAAAACCTTGTTGACTCAGGCGAGCTTGGAGATGTTTACTTCTCTGATATAGAATTTATCAGACGAATCGGTATTCCGACATGGGGAATGTTCCATATGAAAGAACATAACTTTGGCGGACCTTTCTGTGATTTGGGCGTTCATCTTATTGACTCTCTTCTTTGGGTTGTTGGGGATAAAAAGGTTGAGGCAGTTTCAGGTCAGACCTATACAAAAATCGCAAATCAGGGCGAGGATATTCTCTTAAGTATCGCAGAAAGCGGTGCATACAGCGGAACATTCACTCCAAGACCTTATGATTATAAGGAATTTGATGTTGAAGATTTTGCAACAGGATTTATGAGATTAGAGGGCGGAATGACTGTTAACTTCAAATTCTCATGGGCTATAAACCTTCCGACAACAAATCTTGATATGGTAATCTGCGGTGACAAAGGCGGTCTTTCTGTAAATAAAGAAAAGCTTTATAAGAATATCGGAAGATACCAGACAGAGTGCGATATGAAATGGTTTGATAATGGCGAATATAAGGGTGTTCCGTTTGAACAGCACAGATATATGTACAGAAATATTATGAATACTCTTGAGGGCAAAGAGGAATATCTAATTAAGAAACATCAGAATATTGAAGTTACAAAAGCGATTGAGTGCTTCTACAAATCTGCGGAAGAACATCGTGAAATCAGAGTTTCTGAACTTTAAAAAGTTACAGGCAGGGATTATTCCCTGCCTGCTTTTATATATTCGGAAAGATTAGTGTTGGTGCTAGCAATGTATTCACTTGCCGATGTTTTACATAGTAGTAGATTCTTTTGAATACAAAAATCGCAAATTTAACTTAATCAACATGAAAAAATGGGGGTCTTATGGATTTGGTTAGAATTGAATATTTGACTGTTTAAATTGGATATGTTATAATAATATAATGGATAAAAGTGATTTATAAAATAACCGGGGTGATTTTATGAGTGTTAAAATTGTTCATTGCGGAGATGTTCATATTGGTGCTGTGGGAGGAATAAAGCGTCTTTCTCTTCGCCGTAAAAAAGAGATATTGCAGACTTTTTTAAGGATTATTTCTTATGCAGAGGAGCAAAAAGCGGATATAATACTGATTGCAGGGGATTTGTTTGACAATCATAAGCCTTCATCAGATTTTCTGGAGAATATTGCGACAGGCTTTGAAAAATTTTCAGGCAGAATCTTTATTTCGCCGGGTAACCACGATTTTTATGGTGAAAATACTTTTTGGGAAAGCTGGGCGTTGCCTGAAAATGTAAAAGTATTTAAAACTGCTTCGGAGTCGGTTGATATTCCGGAACTTGGTGTCAGAATCCACGGCGGAGCATTTGACGGTGTTTACAGAACCTCGCATATTTTAGGAAATATGAAAGTGGAAGAAAATCTTATAAATATTGCGGTAATCCACGGGGATACAGCTCAGGATTCGCCTTATGGACCAATTACGGCGGAGGAAATCCAAAACAGTAATATGGATTACATCGCTTTGGGACATATACATAAAAGAACAGAAATCATTAAAGCAGGCAAAACTGCATATGCTTATTGTGGGTGTCCTGAGGGACAGGGTTTTGACGAACTTTATGAAAAAGGTTTTTATATCGGAACAGTTGAAAAGGGCAAGGCGGATATGGAATTTATCCCGATTTCTCGTCGTCGTTTCATTGAGGAAACCGTGGATATATCGTCGCTTGTCAGGAAAAGTGAAATATCGGAAACTATCTTGCACAAGATAAAAGAGAAATATGGGGATGAGGGGCAGGAATGGTTATATAAAATTGTTTTGACCGGTGAAACGGGACTGCTTTTCTCATCGGCAGACATTTCTCTGGATTTAGAGGACAGCCTTTATTATGTTAAAGTTATAAATAAAACAAAAGCGTCGCAGAAGGAGCTTGACCTGATTGCAAACGAAAACTCCGTCAAGGGTATTTTTGTGCGAAAAATGCTTGAGCGTCAGATAAATGGCGAGAATATAGAGAATGCGCTGAAGATAGGGTTAATGGCTTTTTCCGAGGGGGTGGATTTTGATGAGAATTAAGAAAATCGAAATTATTTCATTTGGGAAATTCAAAAATTTTTCTCTGGACTTTTCTGACGGATTCAACCTTGTTTTTGGTAAAAATGAGGACGGGAAATCGACAGTTATGGCGTTTATTTGTCTTATGCTTTATGGCACGGCGGGAACGGCGTCAAGAACTGATATAACGGGGAATTTCAGGAAGAAGTATGCTCCGTGGAGCGGTGAAAAAATGTCGGGAGATATGGAGATTGAGTGTGGCGGACGGAGTTATCTTATTCACAAAGAGTTCCGTGCCAGTGCGAAAACTGACAAGGTGACTGTGACGGATTCTGAGACGGGGAATGCGATGAATTTGCCACCTGATACGGAAATCGGTAAATATTTTCTTGGGATTGATTACACGGCGTTTGAAAAAAGTATATTTGGCGGTAATGCGGACAGCTTTGCAGGAACGGAGAGTGGGGATATTTCCGAAAGACTTTCCAATCTGACTGAGAGCGGAGACGAAACTGTTTCATCAAAGACAGTTATGGCTCGTATTGAAAGCGCTATGGATGAACTTGTCAAAAAGAGAAGTAAAGGGAAAATCGCTCTTGCACAAGATAGAGCGGAGGAGTTGGCTGAATATATAAATCGTGTAAATTCTCAGACCAAACAAAGGGAAGAATTAAGCCTAAAATACAGAGCAATCGAGGAGGACATTGCGGTCCTTTCCGAAAAGGCAAAAAAAGCACATATGTCAGTTAAAAATGAGGAAATCCGCAGAAGAGGAAAGGCTTGCCGAAATCTTGCTGAGCTATATATAGCGGAGGAAAAAGCGAAACAGGTTTTGCTTGAGGCAACAAACGGGCAGTCTGCAGAAATCGTTCTTGGTGAATGTGCAAAACGGGAAAAAGCGGTTTTCGTTGCAAGGGATGTTCTTCTTAAAACCGAAAAGCCTGAGTGTGAAAAGGTTGTGACGGAAGAGGATATGAAATCTTATTTCAGGCTGACGGAGGAAGTTCGTCTTGAGTCAGAGCGTCAAACCACGGAAGAAAAAAGTCATAAAAACAAGCTGATAATGACAGGTTTTGGATTTGCTTTGGCGGTTATTGGAATTGTTGCAGGCTTGTTTTATACAATGGCTTTTCTTGTGGCTGTGCTTGGCGTAGCTCTGGCAATACCGTATTTAGTGAGTCTGAGAAATTGGGGGAATTCGGAGAAAAAATATCAGGCGGAACAAAAACTTAAGGAACTTTTGAAAAGTCGGGAATGCAGTTCTGAGGAAGAGTTTGAAAAGGCTTACAGAGAAGGAGTTGCTTTGGCGGAGAGAGAGCAACGATATGCAGATGCACAAAAGGAGGTTTCTCGCTGTGAAACGGACCTTATTAGCTATGTAAACGAGTTTAAAGAGGTGTCATCTTGTGATGAAGCCGAAAAATATATCAGAGCCTTGGAAGGCCTCAAAGCTGCATATGAAAAAGCCACTCAAAATGCTACATCATATGCCTCTGCCTGTGGAATTGAAGAGAAAAGTGCGGAACGACTTTTAAATCTTGCACAAGATATAGAAAAGGACATAACAACTGACTTGACAGAAAAGGTTGATGCTGAAGCAGTTGAGGAAGAAATACGAGTAAAAAATGCAGAACTTCTTGAAATAAAGGGTTTGCTTGGGAGCGAGCCTGATGATATTGCTCCTGCTATAAAGGAACTTGAGGAAACTCAAAAGGCAGTGGCGGAGATGCAGGATTACTATAATGATTTGGCTTTGGCGAGAGAAGTTCTTCTTGAGGCAGAGGATGAAATGCGGCGTTCGTTTGCTCCTGCACTTAAGGCGAGGGCGTCGGAAATCCTTTCTTGTATCACGAACGGGAAATACACGGGACTCAGCACCGATAAGGCATATGAAATCGAGGTGAAATCCGAGGATACTGCAGGATACAGAAAGTGGCAGTATTTAAGCCGTGGCACTTGTGCACAAAGCTATCTGGCACTTCGTATAGCGGTTTGTGAAATGCTTTCGGATAATGAGGCAATACCGCTTTTCCTTGACGATGTTCTTGCTGACTATGATGATGAAAGGGCGGCAATGGCGGCAGAATTTCTTGAAAGTTATGCCCGTGAAAATCGGCAGATTTTGTTTTTCACCTGCCACAACTGGCCGGGCGGAACAAAGGATAAGCTCAATATGTTGGGGTAATCTTTGAATTTATACTATATCATGTACTTGACAAAATTGGACTTTGTGTGGTACAATATAGTAGATTATATGGAAATATTTAATTTTTGAGGAGAGATCCTGATATGAAAAAATTATTATCTGTTATTTTGACAGTGTTTATGCTTTCTGCAGTAGCATTTGGTGCAGAATACTCAATAACTGAAAATGGGTTTAACCGTGTGGATGATGAAATTAATATTCGTTATTCCGGAAATGATAAGGAATATATGACGGTTTTCGTTTATGATGTTACAAAAATAAACGGGGCAACAAATGAAACACCGTGGGATGTTGAGAACACGCCTATTATCGGTCTTGACCAGGCTGTTGGTAATGGTACATTTGATGTCAAAGTTAAGCCGGAATATACAGGGGATGTTGTTATTGTTTTAGGCGGTGAGCTGGGCGACTCAACAAAGGTTTTCCTACATATTGAGAACGGTGTTCCTGAGCAAATTATTGATGCGGAATATAATGCCGGCGGTGATACTACAACGGTTGGCAACGGCAAAACAATAACAATTCAGCAGGGAACAAAGCTTTTGAATGCAACTGTTTCAACCACGGGTTCAGGTAAGGTTATTTACACTAATGACTCCGGTAGTAAGGTTGATATTTCAGGGGAGATATTCTTTAATGGTGCCGGTGAAATTGATGCAGCTTCTGAAAAAACCATTAAGCTTATGAGTAATAATACAGACAGAACAACATACAATGTTGGCTTTGTTAACAAGACAATGGTGACTGCGGATAAGACGAAATATATTGTTGAACTGGCAGATAAAAACGGAAATAAAAAAGCTCAGGCAACATATGACCTTAATTGTCTTCAGGGCGAAGTCAGAGTCAGAGTGGGAGCTAAGAATGTTCCTCTGGGAACGGAAATAATTCAGACTATTAAAGTTGAATAATTTTAAAACGGCAAGGGAATCTCGATATTTTCCTTGCCGTTGTTTGTATTTTCAGACACTTGACATAGTCAAACGCTGAAATACCGCAGTTATCAGACTGCGGTATTTTCTGTTTATAACGGAATATACTGGGAGGGCTCCCGGCTTTCTCCTTCTTCTATTATTTCAAAATGGATATGGGCTTTATCCTTTCCCTCTATGACTGAGGATTTCCCCACCGAGCCTATGGCATCGCCTTTTGCAACCTTTCTTCCCACCTCAATGAAGCTTTTATTTTCAAGATTTGCATAACGGGTTTTTATTCCACCTTCATGCCCTATTTCAACAACTATGCCAAGCTTATTATCCTCATAAACTTTCTCAACGACACCCTCGGCGGCGGCAGAAACCACATCGCCTTCCTCTGCGGCAATATCAATTCCGTTATGTGTCCGCCAGTCGTTCATAGTTTTATAATACACATGCTCATCGGGGGAATGTTCTCTTATAATTTCGCCGTTAAGAGGAAGAGCCATATTCAGCTTTGCAACCGTTTCCTCTTTTGAAAGTTCCTTGCCCGTTGCAACAGTTGGCTCAGACATTACAGGGAAATCATTTTCCATAATTTCTGTTTCGTAATACACCTCATCAACTTGTCCGCTGTCAGTCTCCTTGTCTGTCGTTTCGTTTTCCGCACTTGCAACAGCGTCAGCCCAGGCATCGCCGTCAAACTCCGTATTGTCTATCCCCACACTCTCTGTCAGTTTCCGCACAACCGCCGCCGTACCGAAAACAATAATCAGTGTGGCGAGGGTTATGTAAAACCCTTTACTTAATACGATTCCTTTCACATTGAGCTTTGACTTTTTGGTTTTCTTGTTCTTGTTCAATGTAACACCTCCACAGTAAGGATTATTTACACAAGCAAGAAAATTTATACAATTTCCTTAATTTTTTTCGGAATTTTTATGCTGTACTCAATAAACTCCTCATTTTCAGTTTTGACCGCTTCCGCATCAACTCCTGACCTTTGCATAATATCCACCGCCTGACGGATAGTGTTGGCAAAAATCCGCACATCCTTGAAAACACGAACACCTGTTTTTTTCGGTGCGGTTTTTTGTTCAGGCTCTAAAAGCTTGTCAACAAACTCCTCAGTTTTTGTTACATTCAGATTTTTCTCCGTTATGGTTTTAAGTGCTTTTAAACGGGTTTTGTCGTCAGGAAGGCGAAGCAAGGCTCTTGCGTGGCGCTCGCCGAGACCGTATTCCCTTATCATAGCACGGATATGTGGAGCAAGGCGTAAAAGCCTCACTTTATTGGCAATAGTGGATTGAGTTTTCCCCAACCTCTCCGCCAATTCCTCCTGAGTTAAGCCGTGTTCATTCAAAAGTGCCGCATATGCCTCGCTTTCCTCAAGAAAATCCAAGTCCTTTCTCTGGATATTCTCTATTATGGCAAGGATTGCACTGTCTGTTCTCATAACATCTATAACCACAGCAGGAATTTTATAAAGCCCCGCCATACGGCTTGCCCTCAGCCGTCTCTCCCCCGAAATAAGCTCATACCGCTCCTTTTCCGTCTGTCTTACTGCAATAGGCTGAATAATTCCGTATTGCCTTATGGATTGGGCAAGTTCAATAAGCTCCTCCTCTTTAATAATCTTTCTCGGCTGACAGGGGTTTGGTACAATTTTGTCAATATCTATTTCATATATCCTGTTTTGCTCCTTCTCCGAAACAGCTCTTTTAAAGACCATTTTTGTTATCATTTGTTATCCTCCTTATTTTTGGGAAATTTTACCATTTACAAGTATTTTAGCATAATTTTTTTCAAAATTCAAATTTTTCCGTATGCAAAATCTTCCAAACTCAGCTAAAAACCGCATACTTTTCCTATGCTTTGACAAAAGGTGGCATTATTCATCCAGTAATACTTTAAAAAATTTTCAAATATACTTATAGTGAAAGGAAAGGAGCGACTGAAATGTTAAATTATATCTGGGCAGGGATGGTTCTTCTGTCACTTCTGACAGGGTTTCTTACGGGGAACATTGACGCTGTTACAAAGGGTACAATCGATGGTTGTTCGCAGGGGGTTGAGCTTTGTATTTCGATGCTTGGGATTATGTGTTTCTGGACAGGACTTTCAAAGATTGCAGAGAAATCAGGACTTATTCAGGTTTTTTCAAAGCTTATGCGTCCCATAACAAGACTTCTTTTCCCCCGTCTTAATGATGACAGTCCTGCCCTTTCCGCTATTGTTATGAATATTGTTGCAAACCTTTTCGGAATGGGGAATGCAGCAACACCGCTGGGAATTAAGGCTATGCAGGAGCTTGACAAAATAAACTGCACAATGACCGCATCATATGAAATGTGTATTTTTGCAGTGCTTAACACCGCCTCAATTCAGCTTATTCCCTCCACGCTGATTTCTCTCAGACAGGCTTATGGTTCAGGAAATCCTTCCTATATTATAGTACCCGTATGGATTGTATCTGTCTGTGCCGCCTTTATGGCAGTCTTATCCGCTAAATTTTTTGAAAAGAGGCAAAAGCTATGAAACTTATTTCCGTTCTTGCAGTTCCCGTTATGATAGCAGGTATAATTATTTTCGGACTGGTAAAGAGAGTTCGGGTTTATGACTGCTTTTTAGAAGGAGCAACCGAGGGGCTGAAATGTACCTTTAATATAGTACCTCCGCTTATGGGATTAGTTGTTGCTATTTCAATGCTTCGTGCTTCAGGGTTTATAGATATTTTGTCAGGGTTTTTATCCCCCGTTCTGAAAACAATCGCAATGCCTGCTGAGGTTTTACCCCTCGCTCTGCTTCGACCTGTTTCAGGGAGCGGTTCAATCGCAATCCTGACGGATATTTTTAAAAACTGCGGAACTGACAGCTATGCGGGGAAAATTGCATCTGTTATGATGGGGTCAACAGAAACAACTTTTTACACCATAGCTGTTTACTTCGGAGCAATCAAAATGAAAAACTCAAGATACACTCTAAAATCAGCACTTATCGGGGATATAACAGGGATACTTCTTTCCATTCTTGCAGTCAGGCTGTTTCTGTAACCAATATTACTCAATTATTTTGTCGGCGATGCCTAAAAAGTATCGCCTTTTTTATTTTTATATAGTCTTTTTTAATAAATCTTCATTTATATGAATAAATTTAGCAAAAACACTTGAAAAAAGCAGAATATTATGTTATAATAATTGAGATTGTTAAATTTTAAACAAAGATTTATTAAAAATTGAGAGGTACGAAAGATGAATAAGATTACAGTAATTGGTTCAGGAAATGTAGGCTCTACTATTGCCTACACACTAACAGTTATGGGGATTGCATCTGAGATTGTTATGATTGACCTTAACGAAGAAAAGTCCCTTGGTGAAGCGCTTGATATAAGACAAGGTGTTTCTTTCTGCAGTCCTGCATCTGTTTATGCAGGCTCATACGCTGATGCAGAAGGCTCCGATATTGTTGTTATTACATCCGGTATGGCGAGAAAACCAGGGCAGTCAAGACTTGATTTGGCTCAGGCGAATGTTGACATTATTAAGAGCATCGCTGATAAAATTGTCCCAGTTGCTCCTAATGCAACTTATGTTATCGTAAGTAACCCTGTTGATGTTTTAACATATGTATTCTTAAAGCACACAGGTCTTCCTGAGGAGCGAGTTATCGGTTCAGGTACTGTTCTTGACACTGCAAGACTCCGTTCAAGAATTTCTGAATACTATTCTGTTAACCAGAAGAATGTTCACGCTTATGTTCTTGGCGAACACGGTGATAGCTCTTTTGTTCCGTGGTCTCTTGCAAACATTTCAAATGTGCCTGTTGAAAAGTTCAAGGATGCTATTCAGACCAAGGAAGAATATCCTGAATTTGTTTTGGATGAAGTTGAAGAATATATGCGTAAATCAGGCGCAAGAATTATTCAGCGCAAGGGTGCGACATTCTATGCTGTATCTATTTCCGTTTGCCACATTTGTAAGTGCCTTTTAAGCGGTATTGATACAACTCTTACAGTATCCACTATGTTAAACGGTGAATACGGAATTGATGATGTTTGCTTAAGTCTTCTCAATGTTGTAGGTGATAAGGGCGCACACGCCAAAATTATGCTTCCTCTCAATGACGAAGAGGTTGAAAAGCTTAAGAACAGTGCAAAGGTTCTTAAAGATTTAATAGGTAGTCTTAATATTTAATTCGGAAAGGAATGTTGAAAATGGAATATCGTATTGAACACGACTCTATGGGTGAAATGAAAGTTCCTGCCGACAAGCTTTGGGCGGCACAGACTCAGAGAAGTCACGAAAACTTTGAAATCGGTGTAGGTATTGAAACAATGCCTGCTGAAATTATACACGCATTCGGCGTACTTAAAAAGGCGGCGGCTATAACAAACAATAAGCTCCGTCCTGAAAAAATGACAGACGAGAAGCTTGGCGCAATCAAGGAAGCTTGCGATGAGGTTATGGCTGGTAAGCTTAATGATAACTTTCCTCTCGTTGTCTGGCAGACAGGCTCAGGCACACAGTCAAATATGAACTCAAACGAGGTTATTGCGAACCGTGGTAACCAGATTCTCGGCAAAACTCTTCTTCATCCTAACGATGATGTTAATATGAGTCAGTCATCAAATGACACATTCCCGACTGCAATGCATATTGCGGCGGTTATCGCTCTCGAAAATAAGCTTATCCCTGCAGCACAGGAGCTTATCGAGACATTTGTAAGACTTGAAAAAGAAAACGAAGGTATCGTTAAGAGCGGAAGAACTCACCTTCAGGACGCAACTCCAATCACTTTCACACAGGAAATCAGCGGTTGGCGTTCAAGTCTTGAGAAGGATGTTGAGCTTATTAAGCGTTCTATCGAGCCATTATATGAACTCGCTTTAGGCGGAACAGCAGTTGGAACAGGTCTTAATGCTCCTCCTGCATTCGCTGAAGATGTTGCAAGCGAAATCGGTAAGATAACAGGCAAACCGTTCGTTACAGCACAGAACAAATTCCATTCCTTAACATCAAAGGATGAACTTGTTTTTGCTCACGGCGCAATCAAGGCTCTTGCTTGCGATATGATGAAGATTGCCAACGATATAAGATGGCTTGCTTCAGGTCCGAGAGACGGTCTTGGCGAAATCTTTATTCCTGAAAATGAGCCTGGCTCATCAATTATGCCGGGTAAAGTTAACCCGACACAGTGTGAAGCGGTTACTATGGTTGCAGTTCAGGTTATGGGTAACGATGTTGCCGTTAGTATGGCGGCATCTCAGGGTAACTTTGAGCTTAATGTGTTTATGCCTGTTTGTATCTACAACTTCTTACAGTCTGCAAGACTTTTAGCAGAAGCTATCGTGTCTTTCAATAAGAACTGTGCTGTTGGAATTAAAGCAAACAAGGAGAAAATGCACCACAACCTGCACAACTCTCTTATGCTTGTTACAGCTCTTAACCCATATATCGGTTATGAGAATGCGGCAAAGACTGCAAAGAAAGCGTTTAAGGATAATATTTCTCTCAAGGAAGCTTGCGTTGAGCTTGGTTTCTTAACAGCAGAGAAATTCGACGAGGTTTTCCACCCCGAACAAATGGTTTAAGTTGGAGGTAATAAAATGAAAGTTAGTTATTTCCCCGGATGTACCCTTAAGAATAAGGCTAAAGACCTTGATGCGTACGCATATAAGGCAGCCGAAGCTTTGGGCGTTACTCTGGAAGAAATCGAAAACTGGCAATGCTGCGGCGGTGTGTTCGTTTCTGCCCGAAACGAGGTTGCGACTAAGCTTTCCTCTGTTCGTGCTTTGAAAGAAGCCGCTGAAAAAGAACAGGCTTTAATAACAGTTTGTTCCGCTTGCCACAATGTTATAAAACAAACTAATCACGCAATTCAAACCGATAAGGAATTTGCGGATAAAGTGAACAACTATATGGCGGCTGAAACTCCTTATAACGGAGAGGCACAGGTTTATCACTATCTTGAAATGCTTCGTGATGTTATCGGCTTTGACAAGCTTGCCGAAAAGGTTACAAATCCTTTAAAGGGCAAGAAAATCGGAGCATATTATGGTTGTCTTCTTTTAAGACCAAACAGTGTTATGCAGATGGACGACCCTGAAAATCCGACAATTATGGAGGATTTTATCAAGGCATTAGGTGCTGATGTCGTTGTTTTCGCAAAGCGTAACGAATGTTGCGGAGGGTATATTTCTATGGAAAGCCCTGCTCTTGCGGAGAAAAACAGTCAGTCAATTATTCAGAATGCAAAAGCTCAGGGTGCGGAAATGATTATAACCGCTTGTCCTCTTTGCAAATATAACCTGATTAAAAACGGGGCCGATATTCCCGTTGTATATTTCACAGAGCTTTTAGCCGAGGCTCTGGGAGTTAAGGAGGATACAAATGAATAATCCGTATCTTCAGGAAGAACTCCTCCGAATGAGCGGAGTTAATCCTAAAAAATGTATGAAATGCGGAAAATGTTCCGCTACCTGCCCGGCATACGATGAGATGGAATATCATCCTCACCAGTTTGTCAGTATGGTAAACAGCGGAGACATTGAACCGCTTATGAAATCACAATCGTTATATAAATGCTTATCCTGTTTTGCCTGCATCGAAAGATGCCCAAGAGGTGTTGAACCTGCAAAGCTGGTTGAAGCAGTTCGTCTTGCGGTTGTTAAGAAACAAGGACAAAACCACTTAAAAGCAGATGCAGTTCCAGCAATGCTCGACGAGGATACTCCTCAGCAGCTTCTGGTTAGTGCATTCAGAAAATACAGTAAATAAGGAGGAAAAGACAGATGCAAAGAGTTGGTGTTTTTGTATGTTGGTGCGGAAGCAATATTGCAGGAACAGTTGATGTTCAGGCGGTTTCCGACGCTCTGGCAAATGAGCCTGGCGTGGTCTTTTCCACCAATTATCAATATATGTGTTCCCAGGCAGGTCAGGATATGATTATTGACGCCGTTAAGGAACATAATCTCACAGGTATTGTTGTTTGCTCCTGTTCACCGAGAATGCACGAGGCAACTTTCCGCAAAACTGCGGCGGCAGCAGGGCTTAACCCTTATATGGTTGAAATTGCAAACATCAGAGAACAGTGTTCCTGGGTTCATAAAGATATGGCAACAGGAACAGAAAAGGCTATTATCTTAGGTAAAGCGGCGGTTGCAAAGGTTAATCTTAACGCTCCGCTCACTCCCGGTCAGTCCCCTGTTACAAAGCGTGCTTTGGTTATCGGCGGTGGTATTGCTGGAATCCAGACAGCCCTTGATATTGCCGATGCCGGCTTCCCCGTTGATATTGTTGAGAAAAACCCGACAATCGGCGGAAAAATGGCTCAGCTTGATAAAACTTTCCCAACCCTCGACTGTGCAGCTTGTATTTTAACACCTAAAATGGTTGATGTTGCACAGAACGAAAATATTCGTATTTTCTCATACAGTGAGGTTTCGGAAATCAAAGGATTTGTGGGTAATTTCGATGTTACTATCAAGAAAAATGCCCGCTATGTTAAAGAAGATATTTGTACCGGTTGCGGTGCTTGTGTTGACAAGTGTCCTATGAAGAAAGTCCCCAACGAGTTTAACCTGGGAATGGACAACCGCAGTGCAATCTATATTCCGTTTGCACAGGCAGTTCCAAAGGTTGCAACCATTGACCCTAATTCCTGTAATATGCTTAAAAACGGAAAGTGCGGTCTTTGTGCAAGAGTTTGTACTGCAGGCGCTATTGACTATACTCAGAAGGATGAGTTTATCAATGAAAAATACGGTGCAATCGTTGTTGCGACAGGCTTTAATCCAATCAGTATGGATAAGTTTGACGAGTTTGCATATAACCAGTCAAAAGATGTTATAACTTCCCTGGAATTTGAGCGTCTTACCAATGCGGCAGGTCCGACAGCAGGTCATTTAGAAAGACCGTCTGACGGAAAATCGCCAAAGACAATCGTTTTCGTTCAGTGTGTTGGCTCCCGTTGTGATGCCTGCGCCCAAAAGGGTAAGGAATATTGCTCAAAAATCTGTTGTATGTATACAGCAAAACACGCTATGCTTACACGCGATAAATACCCTGACACAGAGGTTTATGTGTTCTATATAGATGTAAGAACTCCGGGTAAGAACTTTGACGAGTTCTATCGCCGTGCAGTTGAGGAATATGGCGTTAAGTATATTAAAGGTATGGTTGGAAAGGTTACTCCTGAGGGCGACAAGCTCAAGGTTCAGGCGTCTGACCTTATCGAAAATAAACAGCTTCATATTGACGCTGATTTAGTTGTTTTAGCGGCGGCTATTGAGCCGGATAAAACCCCTCGTCCTCTTGCAACAATGCTTACTGCAAGTATGGACACAAACGATTTCTTCACAGAAGCACATCCAAAGCTTCGTCCTGTTGAAAGTCCGACAGCCGGTGTGTTCTTATCCGGTGCTTGTCAGGGGCCTAAGGATATTCCTGAAACAGTTTCTCAGGCGAGTGCGGCGGCTTCTAAGGTTATCGGACTTCTGGTTAAGGATAAGCTTACAGGAAATCCGTGCGTTGCTCATTCCAATGAACTTATGTGTAACGGATGTTCCTCCTGTGAAAGAGTTTGTCCTTACGGGGCAATATCCTATGAGGATAGAGAGTTCCGTATGCCTGACAGAACAACAAAAACAAGAAGAATTGCCGTTGTTAATCCTGCAGTTTGTCAGGGTTGCGGTGCTTGTACCGTTGCCTGCCCGTCAGGTGCTATGGACTTAAACGGCTTTACAAGTAAACAGATTATGGCGGAGGTGGATGCTATATGTCGATGAGTGAATATAAACCGTTGATTGTTGCGTTTTGCTGCAACTGGTGTTCCTATGCAGGGGCAGACCTTGCAGGAAACAACCGTTTAAACTACCCTGCAGATGTTAAGATTATAAGAGTTCCATGCTCTTGCCGTGTTAATCCGATGTTTATTCTCCGTGCTTTCCAGAGAGGAGCTGACGGAGTTATAATCTGCGGTTGCCACCCCGGTGACTGCCACTACACTTCAGGAAACTATTATACCCGCCGAAGAATGGCAACTCTTTTCTCAATGCTCGATTTCCTCGGTATTGAAAAGGAAAGAACCCGTGTTGAATGGGTTTCTGCTGCGGAGGGTGCTAAATTTGCCGCTACTATGAACGATTTTGTTGAAACTGTTGCGGCTCTTGGTGAAAACAAGAGATTGGAGGATCTGCGATGCAAAAAATAACACAAACTATGTTAATTGATAAAGCAGTTTCTCTGCTTGAAAATGGTACTGTAAGCTGTGTTTTCGGCTGGCAGAAAGGTGAGTTTGACTACGATATTACTCCTGCAGTTTTCAAAAATGCAGATGACCTGAAAGAGAATTTTGTGTGGAACGATTTCTGCGGAGCAAACCTTTCAAAATATCTTGTTTCAAAGGCAGATAAAATTGAAGGAAAAATCCTTGTTTTCTTAAAGCCTTGCGATTCATACAGCTTTAATCAGCTTTTGACAGAACACCGCTTTGACCGTGAAAAAGTTTATGCAATCGGTCTTCCCTGCGACGGAATGGCGGATATTTCAAAGGTTAAAAAGCTTTGCGGAGACGGTATTTCTGCTATCGCTTTCGGTGATGACACTATTTCAGTTACAACAATCTACGAGGATAAGCCTTATGAAATTGCTTTAAAGGATGTTCTTTTAGAAAGATGCGAAAATTGTAAGAGTAAAAAATGCGTGGCTTATGATGAGCTTTTGGGCGAGAACGGAGATGTTCTTGATTCAAACCGTTTTGACGAGGTTGCAAGAATTGAGGCTATGACTCCTGACGAAAGATTTGCTTTCTGGCAGAACGAATTGTCCCGTTGTATCCGTTGTAACGCTTGCCGTGATGCATGTCCTGCCTGCACTTGTGAAAAGTGTGTGTTTGACAATCCTGATTCGGGGGTTGAGAACAAGGCGGCGGCTAACAGCTTTGAAGAAAAGATGTTCCACATCATAAGAGCGTTCCATGTTGCAGGCCGTTGCACAGACTGCGGTGAATGTTCAAGAGTTTGTCCTCAGAACATTCCTCTCCACCTTTTAAACCGTAAGTTTATTAAGGATATAAACGGTTTCTATGGTGAGTATCAGGCAGGGGCTGAGGTTGGCTCAAGAGCTCCGCTTGTTAACTACACAGAAGAAGATATTGAACCATATGAGGTTTTTGACAGGAGGGATATTGATGCGTAAATGTTCTCTTGATAAGATAAATTCTGTTTTTGCGGAGATTTCAAAAACAATGCCTCTTTATCTTCCCACTGATTCAAGTGACGGCTCTGCCGTTTATAAGAAATGGGAAGAGGGCGTTAAATGGAGCGACGCTTTAAACACTGTCAGAAGCCCGAAAGACTTCTTTTTCCCTCAGATGGAAAGCCTTATGGAGTTTAAAACAGAGGGGAAAAATATTGAAGTTATTGACACAAGAAAGGAAACCGAAGATTTTGTTATCTGGGGAATTCGTCCTTGCGATGTTAAAAGCTTTGAAATTTTAGACAGAGTATTTTTAAGCGAGCCTGTTGACAGCTACTATGCTTCAAGACGGGAAAAGGGGATTATCGTTTCTCTTGCTTGCTCAAAGCCTGCTGAAACTTGTTTCTGTCAGACTTTTGACATAAACCCTGCTGAGCCAATCGGCGATGTTTCTATGTGGAAAACTGAAACAGAACTTTTCATTAAGAGTAACACCGAAAAGGGTGAGGCTTTTATGGGAAAAATTGCAGGGCTTACAGAAGAATGCGGTGAGGACGCTGTTGCCGAGCAGAAAGAAAAAATCGGAAACATTATGAAAAAGCTTCCGCTTAAAGACCTTAAGACCGATGCATTCGGCGGTGGCAAGACTATGGACTTTTTCGATGCACCTGAATGGGATGAGTTATCTCAGACCTGTCTCGGTTGCGGAACTTGTACTTTCGTCTGCCCGACTTGTCAGTGTTACGACATAAAGGACTTTAACACAGGAAACGGTGTTGTCAGATTCCGTTGTTGGGATTCTTGTATGTACTCTGAATTTACAAAGATGGCCCACGGAAATAACAGGCTTTCTCAGAAAGAGCGTTTCCGCCAGAGATTTATGCATAAGCTGGTTTACTATCCGGAAAACAATGATGGACTTTTCAGCTGTGTTGGTTGCGGAAGATGTCTTTCAAAATGTCCTATTTCTATGAATATAGTTAAAGTTATGAAAAAGATTGGAGGGAAAGCAAGTGAATAATTCTGAAACATTGATTCCAAAAATTGGCGTTATAACTGATGTCCGTATTGACACTCCCGATATAAAGACCTTCAGAGTTGTTACTCCTGACGGCAAAAAGGCATTTGACCACCGTCCCGGACAGTGTGCTATGCTTTCCGTTCCCGGTGTTGGAGAGGCGATGTTTTCTATAACATCCTCCCCGACTAACGAGGAATATATGGAATTTTCCATTAAAAAGTGCGGATGTGTTACCGATTGGCTTCATCAGGCAGAGGTTGGTCAGCAGATTACAATCAGAGGACCATACGGAAATCCGTTCCCTGTTGACGATGTTTTTGCAGGGAAGAATCTTCTCTTTATAGCCGGCGGTGTTGGCCTTGCACCTCTTCGATCTGTTATCAATTATTGCCGTCACTATCGTGACCGCTATGGCGAAATTGATATTGTTTACGGGTCAAGAAGCAAGGATGACTTGCTTGACTATAACGAAATCATTGAGGAATGGTCAAAAGATGCCGGAGTTAAGGTTCATTTGACAATAGATAACCCTCAGGAGGGTTGGGACGGTCATGTTGGCTTTGTTCCAAACTTCGTTAAGGAGCTTGGCTTTGACACCAATAAGACTGCTGTTCTTTGCGGTCCGCCTATTATGATTAAGTTCACTCTTGACGGACTTTGTTCAATGGGCTTTGACAAAACCCAGATTTACACCACATTGGAACTTCGTATGAAATGCGGTGTCGGAAAATGCGGAAGATGTAATGTAGGCGCTAAATATGTCTGCAAGGACGGTCCTGTTTTCCGTTGCGACCAAATCGACGAACTTCCTGATGAATATTAAAGGAGAGGTAAAAATGGAAAAATTAGTTAATATATTTCTGTTTGGGAAAAAGTATGCTGTTCCCGAAAATTTAACAATTATGACCGCTATGGAATACGCAGGCTATCAGCTTGTCAGAGGTTGCGGTTGCCGTAACGGTTTCTGCGGTGCTTGTGCAACAATTTACCGCATAAAGGGCGACAAGGAGCTTAAGGCTTGTCTTGCCTGCCAGACTAAAGTTGAGGATAATATGTATATCGCAACTCTTCCTTTCTTCCCACTTGTTAAGGAAGCTTACGATGTTGAAAAAATCCCTACAACTGAGGCTGTTATGATGCAGCTTTACCCTGAAATCTATTCCTGTATCGGATGTAACGCCTGCACAAAGAGTTGTACTCAGGGCCTTGATGTTATGCAGTATATCGCATATGCTCAGAGAGGCGCCTTTGAAAAATGCGCTGAGGAGTCATTTGACTGCGTAATGTGTGGCGTTTGTTCATCAAGATGTCCTGCAGGAATTTCACATCCTCAGGTTGCTATGCTTGCAAGAAGAATCAACGGTAAGTATTTAGCGCCGGGTTGCGGACACCTTGAAGACCGTGTTAAAGAAATCAAAAACGGTGAGTTCACAGAACTTATCGAGGCTCTTATGCAGAAACCCGTTGAGGAAATGAAAGAGCTTTACAACACAAGAGAAATAGAGAAGTAAGGAGGAAAAGCAAATGTATTCGGAAAATTTTCAGAAATCAATCGCCGCAGTTGAAGCGGCAAGAGATAAAAATATTGCTTTAGAGCCGGAGCGCATGACAGCAAAGCAAAAGGAAGATTTGCTTGCCGCTTTTCATCCCGACTATAAGCAGGACCAGTTTGAGATACTTAAAATTGGTGCAAACAAAGGTGATAAGGTTCCAACAGAGCTTGCTGAAATTCTTCAGGCTCACAGCAGAATTACTGCTGACTCCGTTGACCTTGAAAACCCCGACTATGAAACTGATGTTTTAATCATCGGCGGTGGCGGTGCAGGTACATCTGCAGCAATCGAGGCTCACGAGGCAGGGGCGGATGTTATGATTGTAACAAAGCTCCGTATGGGTGACGCTAACACAATGATGGCAGAGGGCGGTATTCAGGCGGCTGATAAGCCAAACGATTCCCCTGCAATCCATTTTGTTGATGCTTTCGGCGGCGGACACTTCGCAGCAAAAAGAGAACTTTTGTCAAAGCTTGTTTGTGACGCTCCTGAAGCTATTCAGTGGCTCAGCAACTTAGGCGTTGAGTTTGATAAAGAGGCTGACGGAACAATGGTTACAACTCACGGTGGCGGTACATCGAGAAAAAGAATGCACGCGGCAAAAGACTATTCCGGTGCTGAAATTATGAGAACTCTCCGTGACGAAGTTTTAAACCGTCAGATTCCTGTTGTTGATTTCACATCAGCAATCGAACTTATTTTAGACGAAAACGGAAACGCTGCCGGTGCAGTTCTTATGAATATGGAAACAAAAGAACTCCTTGTTGCAAAAGCAAAAACAGTTATTATTGCAACAGGCGGTGCGGGCAGAATGCACTATCAGGGCTTCCCAACTTCAAACCACTACGGTGCAACAGCCGACGGTCTTGTTTTGGGTTACCGTGTTGGCGCAAAGCTTTTATATGCTGAAACTCTTCAGTATCACCCAACAGGTGTTGCTTACCCTGAACAGATTTTCGGTGCACTTGTAACAGAAAAAGTTCGTTCTCTCGGCGCAAAGCTCGTTAATGTAAACGGTGAAGTATTTATGCACCCACTGGAAACACGAGATGTTGCTGCAGCTTCTATTATCCGTGAATGCAGCGAAAGAGAAAACGGTATCGAAACAGGAAACGGTCTTGGCGTATGGCTTGACACTCCGATGATTGAGAAAATCGGCGGAGAAGGAACTATTATGAAGAGAATCCCTGCTATGTGGAGAATGTTTGATAAATACGGAATCGACATCCGCAAAGAGCCAATCCTCGTTTATCCGACACTTCACTATCAGAACGGCGGTCTTGATATAACTCCTGACTGTATGACAACAAATGTTAAAAACCTTTTTGTTGCAGGTGAGGCAGTTGGAGGAATCCATGGTAAAAACCGTCTTATGGGTAACTCACTCCTTGACATTATCGTTTTCGGAAGAAGTGCAGGTCAGAGTGCTGCTGCAGTTTCTAAGGATGTTAATGTTGGCAAGCTTACTCTTGACCACATTGAGAAATTTGAAAACGAAATAAAGGAAGCAGGCATCGAAACTGAAACAGTTTCTCCAAAGCTTCTTCCAAAATACACAAGATAAGGGGGAGCTTTAATAAATGTCTTTATTAAACGGAATTATATCAATTAGTAATATCTACACTTTATTGTTCGTTATTTTTAGTGTTCTTCTTCTCGGGTATATTCTCGGAAGAATAACAATTAAAGGTGTATCCCTTGGTGATGCAGGCGTATTTATTATCGCATTGGTTGTCGGAGCGTTTTTCTTCCATGTAAGCGATGCAGGAGAACTTTTATTCTCCGCCTCCGCTAAGCCATACGATTTTAATTCAGGCCTTTCAATAATCGAAAGCCTTGGACTTGTCCTTTTTGTTACATCGGTTGGATACATTGCAGGACCAAAGTTCTTCGGTAACTTTAAGAAAAACTTTAAGTCTTATGTTCTTTTGGGAATAGTTATCATTTTAGCCGGTGGTCTTTCAGCCATTGGATGTATCTATGCCGGAGAAATATTCGGATATGGTTCATCAATCGAAAATCAGGAAGGCTTTGTTGCAATGATTGTTGGTTTGCTTTCAGGCTCGCTCACATCAACTCCTGCATTCTCAGCGGCTAAAGCAACTGTTGCTCCGGAGCTTACAGGACTTGTTTCCGTTGGACACGGTATCGCTTATATATTCGGAGTTGTCGGCGTTGTTCTCTTTGTTCAGCTTGTTCCTAAATTATCAAAGGCAAATATGGACGAAGAACGCGCAAAGTTAGTTATCGCATCTGATGACAGCAAAAAGACAGTGGTTTCAAAATTATTTGAAATCGACCATTTAGGTATTGCGGGTTTTGCTTTAGCGGCAATCCTCGGAACAATAATCGGCCAGATTAAAATTCCACTTTCTTCAAAAGGTCTTGAAGGAACTTGCTTCTCGCTTACAACAACAGGCGGATGCCTTCTCGTAAGCTTGATTTTGGGACATTTCGGAAGAATCGGTCGTATCAGCATTATGCCAACTTCAAATACCCTTAAGCTTTTCAGAGAATTAGGTCTTGTCCTCTTCCTGGTTGGCGCAGGTATTCCTGGCGGTGCTGAGTTTGTCGCAAACTTTGACCCGATGTACTTTGTATATGGTATTGTTATGACAATCTTCCCAATGATTATCGGCTTCCTGTTTGCAAAGTATGTGTTAAAGCTCAGCCTTTTGAACAATTTAGGTTCATTGACAGGCGGTATGACATCAACTCCGGCACTCGGAACATTGATTGGCGTTTCAAAGACGGAAGATGTTGCATCAGCTTATGCGGCAACATATCCAATCGCTCTTATTGCAGTTGTCCTTGTGTCACAGTTCTTAATAATATTCTTTAAATAAGAAAAAAATACTATGGCGAGAGCCATAGTATTTTTTTATACTAAATTCCAGTCAACGGGGGCGATGCCTTTGGATTTTAGAAATTCATTGGCTTTTGAAAAATGTTTGCACCCGAAAAATCCGCCGTATGCCGACAACGGGCTTGGGTGAACAGTTTCTAAAATCAAATGATTCGGATTGGTTATAATTTTGGTTTTCGCTCTTGCATTTGAGCCCCACAATAAAAACACAAGTGGTTGCTCTCTTTCGTTTAAGTGTTTTATTACGCAATCCGTAAACTCTTCCCAGCCTTTTCCTTTATGACTGTTGGGCGATGCTTCCCTGACCGTTAATACATTATTTAAAAGCAATACGCCCTCTTTTGCCCATTTTGTAAGATTTCCGCTTTTTGGAATTTCAATTCCCAAATCATCACTTATCTCCTTAAAAATATTTACAAGCGATGGGGGCGGTTTAATGCCGTCCTGAACGGAAAAACAGAGACCGTGTGCCTGTTTTGGTCCGTGGTAAGGGTCCTGACCGATTATGACAACTTTCGCACCCTCATATGATGTATACTTTAAAGCATTGAATATGTCAAACATATCGGGGTAGATTGTGTGGTGGGCATACTCGGCTTTCAAAAAACTGCGGATTTTGAGGTAATATTCTTTTTGGAACTCATCTTTTAAAATTTCGTCCCAATCATTTCCTATGTTAACCATAATAATCTCCTTGGTATAATTTATATTTTAATTCTAACATAAAAGGAGGAAAAAATAAAGAGGTATCAGAAAATTTTTGAAAACTATTGAAAAAAGGGCAAATATGTGCTATAATTAAACTAACATTATTGAGCGGTTAATTTAATAAAACACCATTTCGCCTTATCCAATCAGGGTTACGGCTCTTTTTTGGTGTTTTATCGGCACGAAAAATTTAAAAAACGGAGGTAAATTGTGCAAAAATCTAAAAAAATAAAAATTACTCCCCTTGGCGGTCTCCTTGAGATAGGCAAGAATCTTACTGTTTTCGAGTACGGGAGCGACATTGTCATACTCGATTGCGGTCTCGCTTTTCCCGATGACGATATGCTTGGCGTTGATATGGTTATCCCCGACTGGACTTACCTTGTCAAGCATCAGAACCGCATAAAGGGTATCGTTTTAACCCATGGTCACGAGGACCATATCGGAGCAATTCCTTATTTTCTTAAGGAATTTAATGTTCCTGTTTACGGAACAAAACTTACTCTCGGAATACTGAAATATAAGCTTGAGGAACACGGAATTGTCAACTCAACGAAAACTGTTGTTGTTAATCCGGGTGAGACTTTTAAGCTTGGTGATTTCAAGGTTGAATATATAAGAAGTAACCACAGTATCGCAGACGCTGTTGCAGTTGCGCTCCACACTCCTGCAGGGGTTGTTCTCCACACGGGCGACTTTAAAATTGACCCAACACCAATCGACGGGGAAATGATTGACCTTGCAAGAATCGGTCAGCTTGGCAACGAGGGAATCCTGGCTCTTATGTCAGACAGTACCAATGCGGAGCGAAGCGGTTATACAATGAGCGAAAGAACTGTCGGAAAAACATTTGACAGTATTTTTGAAAACTGCGAAAAGAGAATATTTGTTGCAACTTTCGCATCAAATATCCACCGTGTTCAGCAGGTTATTAATGCCGCAGTTAAACATAAGAGAAAAGTTGCAGTTTCAGGGCGCAGTATGGAAAATGTCCTCTCTGCCGCAATCGAACTCGGATATATGAAAATCCCGAAAAACACGCTGATTTCACTGGACGAAATTAACCGCTATCCTAAAAATCAGCTTGTTATAATAACAACGGGAAGTCAGGGTGAGCCAATGGCGGCACTTTCCCGTATGGCATTTTCGGGGCATAAAAAAGCAAACATCGAAAATGGTGATTTGGTTATTATTTCTGCAAGTCCAATCCCGGGCAACGAAAAGGCTATTTCAACTGTTATAAACGAGCTTTTAAAGCATGGTGCAGAAGTTGTTTATGAGGCACTGGCCGATGTTCATGTTTCGGGCCACGCTTGTCAGGAAGAGCTTAAAATCATTCTCGCTCTTGCAAAACCGAAGTATTTTATCCCTGTCCACGGTGAATATAAACACCTTTGTGCTCACCGTGAAATCGCTATGCAGATGGGGATTCCAAGCAAGAATATTATTATGATGGACAACGGGAAAATGCTTGAAATAACCAAAGCCAGTGCGAAAATTGTTGATAATGTCCCTGCTGGCAAAGTCCTGGTTGACGGACTCGGCGTTGGCGATGTGGGAAATATCGTTCTTCGGGACAGAAAACATCTTGCACAAGATGGTCTTATTGTTATTGTTCTTACTATCGACAAGGCAAGCAATACTGTTGTTGCAGGCCCTGATATTATTTCAAGAGGTTTTGTTTATGTTCGTGAGGCTGAAAACCTTATGGATGAAATGAGATATGCCGCAATGGATGCACTCGATGAGTGTATGGACAAAAATATAACAGACTGGTCAAGCATAAAGACCAATCTGAAAAACGCTGTGGGTGGATACATTTTCTCAAAGACTAAGAGAAAACCAATGATTCTCCCTGTTATTATGGATATTTAAACGGTGATATAAATGGGTAAACAGGCAAAAACTAATGCAGTCAGAATTCTTGACTCAAATAAAATTTCATACGAGCTTATAAACTATGACAGCGACGGATTTATGGACGGCGTAAGCATCGCAAACAAGCTTGGGCAAAGAGTTGAGGAAACCTTTAAAACTCTTGTGACAAAAGGGAAAAGCGGAAATTTTTTTGTTTTTGTTATTCCTGTCCATAAGGAACTTGACTTAAAAGCGGCGGCTAAATCCGTTTCGGAAAAATCTGTTGAAATGATTGCGGTTGCCGATATAAATAAGGTTACGGGGTATATCCGTGGCGGTTGCAGTCCTATCGGAATGAAAAAGCAGTTTATGACTGTTGTTGATGCCTCCGCAGAGGAATTTGATAAAATAATGTTCAGCGGTGGCAGACTTGGGACACAAATTAAAATGTCTCCCCATGAGCTTATCACCCTTATCAATGCCAAATTTGAAAATATCACGATATAACGAAAGGTCGTAGCGATTTGCTACGACCTTTTTCTATTTAAAATTTCGTCCAACAAGATAATCAAGGGAAACATTATAATAATCCGCCAGCTTTATCGCCGCCCAAAGGGGCATTTCCCTCTCTCCCCGTTCATATCTCTGATAAACCGTCAATTGCATATTAAGAAGCTCGGCAATATCTTTTTGCCGTTTGTCATTATCCTCTCTTAGATCCCTTATTCGTTTATAAACATTCACAATAATCACCTAAATATATTATACCCAAAAACACCGTATGGTGTTGACAATAGTACCATACGGTGTTATAATATATATAAATTTGAGATTGAGTATAAAAACTAAACAAGAAAGGAAGATTAAAATGAAAAAATTACTATCCATGTTATTGGTGCTCATAATGGCATTTAGCCTTTATGGGTGCGGTGAAGATGAGCCTTCATATGATTCATACGAAGAGGAAGCCGAAGTTGAAATCGACCCAGAAGAAATCATAAAAGAAGAAATGAAAGCCTATATAACCACCGAAATAATGCTATCATACAAGATTGCACAAATAGAAAATATATCAACATTTGTAACTCAAATATCGGAAAAAAAGTATGAAGTTACGGGAAAAGTAACTATATTGGATAAATATGGAGATTCTTATACCGGAAAATATGATGCAGAAGTAAAATATAATACAACCGATAATACTGTCAGGGTTACAGACTGCGATATAGAAAGACCAACTAAAGACGAATAAATACACCATAACTCACTCAAATTCTAAACATTAAAAGCCACCACGCGGGTGGCTTTTATATTATCACAATTTCCAGTATATCATCAATAAAAATTTCGGTTTGGTCGGTCAGGACGAGGGTTCTTTCAAGGTCCTTGACTTTTTTTGCAATACCGATTTTGGTTTCGTATTTTCCGCCCGATTTTCTTTTATCGGGGACAAAATAGGTTATTTCCGCTTCGGTATTTTCTGTTTCAAGAAGATATTGCAATTTTCCGTTTATTTTCTCTTTCAAATATTCGTCAAGCTCAATTCGTCTGTCTGTCAATCTCGCTGTTTCCATAACCGCTCTGTCATAGCCTGTCAAAGCAGAAAAGGGTGCAAACTGAGCTGCACGGTCAATCCTTTGCATATGTTTCCGACTGGCTGATTTCCTGTATGGCAGATTTATTATATCATCATAATTTCCCATAATTCTACGCTTTATGTCCACCGATTTGCTTATTACGGTCGACGGTTGTTGCTCCCTTCTGAAGATTTATTCCTTTAAGCACCGCATTCTTTCCATACTTTTTGCGGATATTCACGGTTGCTTCCTGAATTTTCAACTCCCTCTCTTCAGCAAATTTCTCCTTTTCGATTTCCTCATAGCTTGTGAACAAATCCATTTGTTCATAGGTTTTATTGCTATCCGCTTCGTCCTTATAGATTATGTGGTTAGCGGACAGGTTTACCCGTCTCACCAGAAGATTTTTATCAACTATTTTATCAAAAAGCTCCACAACCGCCCTTTTCATAGCTGTTGCAGATGCGGTATGTCTGCCGATATTGGCGGTGCCGTGGGCGTGCTTAGGGACTTTTCTGCCGTAAAAATCCGTGGTAACTTCACCTTTATATGCCTTTTGCCGAGCCAAATCCGTCAAATTTTCAATATCATACCCAACCGTCAAAACAATCTGGTCGGTAACTACACCTTTTTCCACCAAATCAAGAGCCATAAGCTCCGTCATTTCCTTAACGATGAGTCTTGCTTTATCAAAATCGTAGGGGCAATGGAGGACCTGTCCCGCTCCGATACTTTTATTTTCAGGCTTATACGCTTTAACATCTTCTATGGTACAAGGCTCGATGCCCCAGGCGTGGTCAATTAAAAGCTCGGCATTGACGCCAAAGAGTCTGTATAAAAGATTTTCGCCATAGGTTGAAAGAGACGCTTTTGCAATATCGCCCATTGTGAAAAGTCTGTTTTCCTCAAGCTTTTTAGAGTAGCCTCTTCCAACCCGCCAGAAATCTGTCAGGGGTTTATGGCCCCACAGTTCTTTTCTGTATAACATTTCGTCAAGCTCTGCAATCCGCACTCCGTCCTTATCAGCAGGGATTTTCTTAGCAACGATATCCATTGCGACTTTAGCAAGATACATATTCGTGCCAATCCCTGCCGTTGCGGTTATTCCTGTTGTTTTAAGGACATCCTTAATAATTTTAACTGCCATTTCCCGTGCGGTCATTTTTCCGTTTTTGAGATAGCTTGTTATATCCATAAACACCTCGTCTATGGAATAGATATGTATATCCTCGGGGGCAACATATTTGAGATATATATTATAAATTTCCGTGCTGTGTTTTATATAATGTGCCATACGGGGCGGTGCGGTTATATATGAAACTGCAAGAGACGGATTTTTCTCAAGCTCATTTATATCATAGCTCTCGCCCGAAAATCCTCTGCTTCTTAAATACCTTTTTCGTCCCTGATTGATTTCCTTAACCTTTTGAACAACCTCAAAGAGTCTTGCTCTGCCAGGGATTCCGTATGCTTTAAGGCTCGGGGTTACGGCAAGGCAGATTGTTTTCTCTGTTCTTGACGAATCCGCCACGACAAGATTTGTTGTCATAGGGTTAAGACCTCGCTCAACACACTCAACAGAGGCATAAAAGCTTTTTAAATCGATACATAAATACTGCTTATTTTCCATAACTTCCGCCTCCTTTTATATTATTATAGCACATAAAAAAATATAAATCCACAACAATTTAAAATCCGACTTATTTTTCTTTGTTTTAAGTTTATAATTTATATTATAATAAAATCACGGAGGACAAAAATGAAGCAAAGCAGAAAAAACATTTTTTATATAACTCTTTCCATTCTCGGGGTGTTCTTAATCTGGCATTATAAAGGTAATTTTGAGCGGCTTCTGATTAGTTTGTGGCATGCCGCAAACCCCATTCTTATTGGTATTATTATTGCCTATCTCATAAACATTCTTATGACCAGATACGAAAAATTCTATTTCCCCAAAAAGACCGAAACACCGCTCATTAAAAAAACACGCCGACCTGTTTGCCTTACCGCCTCAATCCTGACACTTTCAGGAATAGTTACGCTTATTTGTGTTCTCGTTACACCCAGACTCATTTCCTGCACAAAAATCTTTGTCCACGAAATTCCGCCTGTGGTTGATGAGCTGATGAAAAACAAGATTATATCAAAAACTGTGCCTGCTGCGTTGTTATCCGCTTTATCAGAAACTAACTGGCAGGAGTCTGTCAGTAAGATAGCCGAGTTTTTATTCAGTGGGATAGGAACTGCCGCAGAAACCTTATTCTCAGCAGTTTCAGGCTTGATTTCCCTGACAATTACTCTGTTTTTAAGTCTGGTTTTCGCAATATATATTTTGCTCAGCAAGGAACGGCTCATCTCTCAGCTTAAAACCGTGTCAAAAAGCTATCTTCCTGAAAAGCTTAACAACAGACTTTCGTACATTATTACCGTTTTTAATTGTAGTTTTCGTGGATTTATTGTGGGACAATGCGCGGAAGCAGTCATTTTAGGTATTCTTTGTATCATCGGTATGTTTATTTTCCGTTTTCCTTACGCCGTTATGATTGGGACTTTAATCGGGTTCACCGCTCTTATTCCAATAGCAGGGGCATTTATCGGAGCGGGAATCGGGGCAATTATGATTTTTACTGTTTCACCCTTTAAGGCGGTTCTTTTTATTCTGTTTATAATTGTCTTGCAACAGCTTGAGGAAAATCTGATTTACCCTAAAGTTGTCGGGAACAGAATCGGGCTTCCGTCATTTTTTGTGCTGGCAGCAATAACCATTGGCGGAGGACTCTTCGGAATCCTCGGAATACTCCTCGCCGTTCCCGTTTTCTCCGCCTTATATAAACTTCTCCGAAACGATATAGTAAACCGTGAATATAACCGCCGTCCCAACGACGGACAGAATTAAATAAACCCCGTCGGGGCTTGCGTTAAGGAAAAGAGTTACCGTGAAGATTACTGCCAGAGCACACAGTCCCGACCTTAAAACATCCTTTATTGCAATAAACCTGCCCGACCTTGCTTTCACTGTCCTCTGGTTAAGCCAGCAAGTCAAAAAATTACTCAAAAAGGTCATAAGAATTATAATACTGTCTCCCCAATAGGGTAAAAGGAAGTAAATCATGATAAGTCTTAATGCTGTATCCGACAGGCTGTACTGCAATAATTTTCTCTGTTCGCCAAGACCGCCCAACATTCCGTTTGAGAGGGAGTCTATGACCATAACGGGGCATAAAATTGCGAAAATCTTTATGTATTCGGAGGCATCTTTTGTTCCGTAAACTGCCGACGATAGCTCCTCTGCGAAAATGAAAAACACGGTAAATGCCAGAAACCCGAAAAACATTCCAGTTTTCCCGACTTTTTTCACAATTCTGCAAAGTCCGCCGTTTTCCTCCGCTCTTGAAACTTCGGGGACAAGGAGTGCCATAAAAGACGAGATAAGATTTAGCGGAAACACCAAAAGGGGGATTGTCATTCCCTTTATAAGTCCGTATATTCCTAAGGCGTTTTTCTCACCGTAAATTTTCAAGCCGTCTATTATCCAAACATCCTCAACCATTCTGAAAAAAGAATTTCCCACCGCAGATGCCGTCATTGGCACTGTCATTTCCAATATACTTTTAACAGGTGATTTCTCTCCGTCACCACCCCTTGCCACTCTCCAGAACCACAAAAAAAGATAAAGACAAGAACACATTTCGCCAATCATTATCCCAAATAATACTCCTGCACAGCCGTATTCCGCACCAAGATACAAGCCTTTATTCAGGAAAAAGCTTATTGAAACCACCTTAACCGCCTGTTCAACAAATTCCGAGCTTGCAGGAATAATAACCTTTCTTATTCCATAAAAATAGCCTTTAATGCAATATGAAATCCCCATAAAGACCGACGCAGGGGCGATACATAAAAGTCCCGTTGTGCAACGGATGTCCTTTAGGACAAATTCAGCAACCCATTCCGCAAATACAAATATACCCGAAACACAGACCGCACCAATGCAAAAGACTATAAAGACTGCGGTCCTGACAACGGATGTTGCGCCGTTTTCATCGCCCTGCTCCTCTTTAACGGACACAAGTCTCGAAACAGCTACTCCCATTCCAGCCGAGGACAGGCTCAGAACCATACCAAACACGCTCATTATAAGTGAATATATCCCCATTCCCTCAGCGCCTAAATGACGGGAATAATACGCCCTGAACGAAAAGTCTATTGTTTTTGCCACGACTCCGCTCAGCGTCAGCAACGCCATATTATATGCAACACGGTTTCTAACCAAAATATCACTTCCGAAAAACAGTTTCATATAAAGTATATTAAAATATTTTTCCACTTATGAAACCCGAACATAATTTCTAAATTCTATTGATTTTTACGCCGAATTGTGTATAATATATATTAAGAGATTCTTGGGGGGAGGTTGCTTATTGTGTCAGATACATCAACTAATAATGTA
Source organism: Clostridia bacterium (assembly GCA_045646365.1). Lineage (GTDB taxonomy): Bacteria > Bacillota > Clostridia > Monoglobales > Monoglobaceae > SIG454. Next base: position 18,064 of record JAZRKP010000004.1, on the reverse strand, counting down.
ACACAGGACAATAAGTCTTCTAAAATAAATAAGGTTAAAATTTCTATACTGATTTGTGTGTTGGCAGTTTTTTTATTGGGTGCAGTGGTTATATCATATTCTGCTAATTATTCAAAAGTTTATCCCAACACTTACATAAACGAAATATCGGTTGGCGGTATGGACTTGGCTGAGTTATCCTCGTTTTGCGAAAACTTTGCTGAGGAAAATTCTGTCCCTGCAACTCTTCGCTTTAAGCTAAATGGTGAACAACTGACAGTCAGTGCAAAAGATATCGGATTGGAATTTGACTTTGAGAAAACTGCAACCGCTGTGTTTGGCAGTCGGGAGAAAAACGGGTTTATGGCGAACGCCGTTGCGTATATGAAGAGTATTTTTAACGAGTCCAATTTCACGGCGTCTGTCAAATATGATTCGCAAAAGCTTGACAAAATTATAACAGAATTTGCTTCAGAATACGAAACAGAGCCTCGTGACGCCAGTTACTTTTTCGAGGACGGCAAATTGATTATTAAAAAAGGTATTGACGGGAAAAAGGTTGACAAAACTGCGCTTATCTCGGAAATCGAAAAAAGGATTTCCGAAAAATCGCCTGAAATTCCTCTGGTTCTTACAAAGGCTGAGGGTAAGGTTTTTGATGCCGACGAGCTTTTCAAGGAACTTTCCGCACCTGCAAAAGATGCGTATTACGAAAAGAACAACGACGGTGAAATCATTATTATTCCTGACAAGCCTCAAATCACGGTGGATAAAAGCGAACTTAAATCCGCTATAAAATCGGGTAAGGATACTGTTTCCCTGCCTGCAGAGATTGTTCCTGCAAAAAAGACAAGAGATGATTTGGAAAAGGCGTTATTCTCAGGAACTATGGGAAGCTGGACCAGTAATTTTTCTGCAAGCAATGTGCCGAGAACGGAAAATGTCCGTCTGTCGGCGTCAAGAGTTAATAACACCATTCTTATGCCGGGCGAAAGCTTTTCCTATGACAAAACTGTCGGACCGAGAACGGCTAAAAACGGGTTTAAGGTTGCAGGAGTTTATATTAACAACAAGGTTGAAGACGGTATAGGTGGCGGTGTTTGTCAGACATCATCAACCCTTTATTCCGCAGTCCTTTATGCAAACCTTGAAATCGTTTCAAGAACATCCCATTCCCTCCCCGTAAGCTATATGCCACCGGGACAGGACGCAACAATCGCAGAGGGGTATATTGATTTTATATTTAAAAACAACACGCAATACCCAATAAAAATTACGGCAACCCTCAGCGGAGGCAGTATTACCTGTTCAATCATAGGAACTCCTGTTAAGGGGCAAAAGGTTGTCATCAACAACACCAAAACCGCAACATACGAACCTAAAACCGAGATTGAAACCGACGCTTCAATCCCTAAGGGTTATAAGAAAACAACGAAAGGCTCAGGCGGTTATGCTGTGTCATCATCAAGAACCGTTTATATGAACGGCCAGGTTGTTAAAACAGAGCCTCTTACAAAGAGTGTTTACCACGCAACACCGCATATTATTACCGTGAACCCTGAAGACAAGGATACTCCGCCCGAAACACTTATTGAAGAGGGAACAGTTTCTGCATCATCAACGCCCGAAGAAATCGAGCTTAACGGAACCGATACAGAATCTGAAAAAACAACCCCTGCAACAAGCGAAGAGGAAATCGTCATAGAGATATAACGAGCAACGGCAAGGAAAACCGGATGTTTTCCTTGTCGTTTTAATGTTATTTTATGCGGAAAATTATTGACAAATCGGGGAATTTGTGATATTATTAACGATGGTCAAGTTTGTAATATAATTAAAAACTTAAATACATTATTGAAAGGAGCGGAATATTTATGAAATATTCAGCTGAAGTTGAAATGATGTGTCCTTTGGCAAAAGGTGCTAACCACGGTCCTGCACCAATTCCTCAGGAAGGAAAATGGACACAGGCAAAAGAAATTAAGGACATTTCCGGTCTTACACACGGTATTGGCTGGTGTGCTCCTCAGCAGGGTACCTGTAAGCTCACTTTGAATGTTAAAGAGGGTATTATTCAGGAAGCTCTTGTTGAAACTGTTGGTTGTAGCGGTATGACACACTCTGCTGCTATGGCATCCGAAATCCTCGTTGGAAAGACAATTCTTGAAGCTCTTAACACAGACCTCGTTTGTGATGCTATTAACACAGCTATGAGAGAACTCTTCTTGCAGATTGTTTACGGAAGAACTCAGACTGCTTTCTCTGAAGACGGTCTCCCAATCGGTGCTGGCCTTGAAGACCTCGGTAAGGGACTCAGAAGCCAGGTTGGTACAACTTATGCAACTCTTGACAAAGGTCCTCGTTACCTCGAACTTGCAGAAGGTTATATCACAAAGATTGCTGTTGATGAGAACAATGAAATTATCGGTTATAAGTTCGTTCACCTCGGTAAGATGATGGAAATGATCGCTAAAGGTATGGACGCTAACGAAGCTATGGAAAAGGCAAGCGGACAGTACGGACGAGTTGATGATGCTGCAAAGCTCCTCGACCCGAGACACGAATAAGAGAGGGAGGTTATAACTATGGCTTTATTTGAAAGTTATGAAAGAAGAATAGACCAAATCAACGCAGAGCTTAATAAGCACGGTATCGCTTCAATCGAAGAAGCTAAGAAAATCTGTGATGATAAGGGTATTGATGTATATAACATCATTAAAGGAATTCAGCCTATCTGCTTTGAAAACGCTTGCTGGGCATATATTGTTGGCGCAGCTATCGCTATCAAAGACGGCGCAACAAAAGCGGCTGACGCTGCTGAAAAAATTGGTGTAGGTCTCCAGTCTTTCTGTATTCCTGGCTCTGTTGCCGACGACAGAAAAGTTGGTATCGGTCACGGTAACCTCGGCGCTATGCTCCTCCGTGACGAAACAAAGTGCTTTGCTTTCTTGGCAGGTCACGAATCCTTCGCTGCTGCTGAAGGTGCTATCGGTCTTGCAAGATCGGCTAACAAAGCAAGAAAAGAAGACCTCCGTGTTATCTTAAACGGTCTCGGTAAGGACGCTGCTCAGATTATCTCAAGAATCAACGGCTTTACTTATGTTCAGACTAAGTTTGATTACTACACAGGTAAGGTTGAAATCGTTAAGGAAACAGCATATTCAAACGGCGAAAGAGCAAAAGTTCGTTGCTACGGTTCCGACGATGTTCGTGAAGGCGTTGCAATTATGCACCTTGAAGGCGTTGATGTTTCTATAACAGGTAACTCCACAAACCCAACAAGATTCCAGCACCCGGTTGCAGGAACATATAAGAAAGAATGTATCGAACAGGGTAAGAAATACTTCTCAGTTGCATCCGGCGGTGGTACAGGTAGAACACTCCATCCTGATAATATGGCTGCAGGTCCTGCTTCTTACGGTATGACAGATACAATGGGAAGAATGCACTCAGACGCTCAGTTCGCAGGTTCATCTTCAGTTCCGGCCCATGTTGAAATGATGGGACTTATCGGTGCAGGGAACAACCCAATGGTTGGTATGACTGTTGCAGTTGCTGTTGCTATCGAAGAGGCTTGTAAGTAATATAATAACGAATATAAAAAAGAGCGGAAATCCGCTCTTTTTTATTGACATATTTGGGTAAATATACTATAATAATCATTGTATAAAATATACATAACGGAGGAGAAAAGTTATGAATTCACAACAGGCAGTTCGTGCCGCTATGCAGGCACACACAATTATTCCTGCTTTTAACATCCCTTATCTTCCTATGGTTGAGCCGATTGTTAAAGCTATTGTTGACGAAGATTCTTTAGCTATGATTCAGGTTGCCCGTCTTGAATGGGAAAAGTTTGAGTCAAAGAGCCTTGAGGCGGTGGCGGAGGAATACAGAAAATATTGTAAAGAGGGCTACACACTTCTTCACCTTGACCATGTTCCTGCAATCGACGAGGACCAGATGAAAGTTGACTATCTTTCTATTATAAAGCGTGCGCTTGATTGCGGTTATCAGTCAGTTATGGTTGACGGCTCCCGTCTTCCGCTTGATGAAAATATTGCGACAACCGCAGAAGTTGCAAAGCTTGCTAAAGAATACGGCGCTGCAGTTGAGGCAGAACTTGGTGCGGTTTCAGGTCATGAGGGAAGCGGAATCGGTCTTTCCTATGAGGAACTTTTCACAACGAAAAAGGGATTTACAAAGCCTGAAGAAGCTGAAAGATTTGCAAAGGAATCAGGTTGTGACTGGATGAGTGTTGCGGCAGGAAGTTTCCACGGCGCTATTGCATCAAGTACGAAGCACCTTAAAAAACCACAGGCTCGTCTTGATATAGACCATATCGCAGAGCTTTTCAAGGTTACGGGAAATATGCCTTTAGTTCTCCACGGCGGAAGCGGAATAGAGCAGGACTATATTTTAAGAGCAATGGAAAACGGTATTGCGAAAATCAATGTTGGAACAGAAATTCGTCAGCCATACGAATTTGCACTTGAAGAAAAACCGGGCGACATCGCTTATGCGCAGGAAAAGGTTTATGAGCGTACTCGCTGGGTAATCAGTGAATTCTTACGCACAACAGGAAATCACTCTAAATTAAAATAAGATTAAATAAACGCCACGGGTTCGTGGCGTTTTTGATTATGAAAATGCGGAGCATTTTAAACAAAAGCAGGTCACGGTGGGAGAAATAAAAAACTTCCTATCCGAAACAGATAAGAAGTTAATTGGAGCTGGTGGCGTGACTTGAACACGTGACCTTCTCATTACGAGTGAGATGCTCTACCAACTGAGCTACACCAGCATCACCAAATTACCAAGTTATTATAGCATAAAAATTTTTTGATTTCAAGCTTTTTTTGAAAAATATTAGAAAAAAGGTGTTGATTTTATTTTTTAAATGTACTATAATATAAGATACTGTGTGTAATCGTACAGATACGAGGTGATTTGATTGGTAAAGATAATATTTTTGATTGTTGTTGCAATAATTATTGCGTTTTCTATATGGAGAAGAGGGACTGTTCTTGTGGGAATGGCGGCTAATGCTCTTGCTAAGGGGGACAAGGCTAAGGCGGAAAGGCTTTATCGTCTTGCGGATAAGATTGGCGGAATGAACTTTGATGCAACTCTTAATTGCGGATACTTTTTTATTAAAAACGGATTTTTGACAGAGGCAAGAATTATTTTTAACAGAACTGCTATGGAGGGTAAACTGAAAAAAGTGCAGAAACAAAGGCTCCGGTCTATAAATTCCCTTGTTATGTGGAAAGACGGTCAGCTTGATGATGCCATAGAAATTCTTGAGGACCTTCTTGACGAGGGGTATATCACATCAGTTGTATACGAAACGCTTGGTCTTTTCTATATCATTAAAAAAGATAAGGAAAAGGCGTTGAAGCTTTGCTTGGAGGCGTATGAATACAATTCTGACGATGATGTTATTCTTGATAATCTTGCAGAGGCTTATGCCCTTTGCGGAGAGACGGAAAAGGCTATGGAAGTGTATGAAAAAGTTATTGAGAGAGAACCGCATTTCCCTGAGCCGTATTATGGTTATGGTGTTTTGCTTATGGAAAACGGCAGACACAGCGAAGGTGTCGAATATCTCGGCAAGGCTCTTGAAAAGAGTTTTAGTTTTCTTTCAACTCTTTCACGGGAGAGAGTCGAGGATATTTACTATGCCCATAAGAAAATTGAGTTAGAGACAAATGCCTGAAAACCGCATAACAACGGCGTTTAACGGCATAAGTTTCCACCATTTGAAATAATTTATATAAATGTAAGATGCTTGTAATATTTGTGTAACATAAGTGTGTTATAATGTTATCGTAAAAGATGGGAAGTGTCCCTTTTTGGGGCGTTGCTTATAATAGAAACAGGAGGTAGTGTTATGAAAAAGATAATAGTTTCTTTGATGATGCTTGCTGCCTTAGTCGGATTGTTTGGAATGACGGCGTTTGCTGCGCCGGATTATTTATCCCCTGACGAAGTGGGAAATACGAAGGCTTTGGTTACTGTGACAAACCCTGAGGGGTCCAGTGATATAACCTTTGATAACTCCTATGTTCTTTCCGGATATGGCGAGATTGGCACAGTTGTTACAGTATATTTTTTCAATCCTGAAAGAGGGCTTTATGAAAAGCTTTATAAGACCGTTACAACAGTTGGTGAGGACGGCGTTATTGCTACAGAAAAGCAGAGTGTTTCCAGCACTATTGGTGAATCGACATTGTTTTTCAATACGGTAAACCTTGAACAGGGTTCAAACAGTTATATGCTTTATGCTGAAAAAGGTGATTTGGTTCAGATTGGAAAATTTTATATTATCAAGCACGATTATAATATAATTGATGTTATTCGTTCTTGGGGCGTATATTAAAATGGATTATGGGAGGACGGCTTTATAGTCGTCCTTTTTGGTAATATACAGGAAGGAGGGGTTTTATGAAACAGCTCAGAGAATTTTTCTTAGATAAAGAACGGCGGAGCAATGCCTTAACATCAGTTGCGATAATTATTCTGCTTTCGATAACCGTGGCTATGTTTGCGGTTGTGTTTCGTGCTCAGAATATCGGGGTTAAGGAAACGGAGAGAGAAAGTGCTTCAATTCAGGAGCTTTTCCGTAACCCGTCCGATATAGATGATGAGAATATAACCAAGGCGTTCTGGGACTATACAAGCCCTGAATATATCGTGGTAAACAAAAACGGAAACAGAGATATATTGTATTCAGGAACGGAGCGGTATGTGAAAGTCAATCCGTCGGCTATGGATATAATTAAAAATATGTATGGAAAGATAACCAGCGGAACTGTGATGACGGATTTGAGTGTGTGGAAGAATATGCTCTCGGTTAATTCCGTGCTCCTGCACTTCCCTGCTCCTATTGACCCCGTGTTTCAGGTGCAGTTCCTGGAAATAAGCGAAAGTCCCATAACTGATTTTATAACGGCTTTCTCCGATGCTATTATAGTAACGGGACTCCCCAATCAGAAGAATGCGGTTATATATATAAAGGAAGCGAAAACCGAGAAGATTGTGCGGTTTGAAACATCAATACCTATTAAATCACTGAATAAAGTCATTGGCTCGCTAGAAAATGTTATGGATAAAAACTACGCATTCGGATATGAGCTTAAACTTGATAATTATACGGGTAACTCAACAATGATAAGCTCAATGCTGACAATCCCTCTCGTAAATATAGAAACACCTGTGCTTTTGGCGAAGGTGCCTGAAACATATTCGAGTAAGCTTTTGGAGGTAGGTCAGAACGAACTTTCAAGAAATGTTATGAGGATATTTGGCTGTGACCCTGAAACAGTAAGAAGTTACGGCGACAGAGAGAACTCCAGAATTTTGCTTGCCCCCGACAGAAAAATAGAGCTTAGCTCTGACGGAATAATAAAGTTCCACGCAAGCGGAACGGAAAACGGCATTGATATAACAGGTGGCACAGTCCAGACAGGCTCCAATGCTTTATATATTGCGATTTCGGGTACGCTTAAAACAATCCTCGGTATGTTTGAAATAACAGGGACAGATATAAAAAATGCCGATTATGAAATAAAACTTACAGGTATGGAATGTTCTGAGGATAGGCAAAGTGTGATAAAACTGTATTTTGACTATTATATAAACGGTTTGGCTATGGAATATGCAGATGAGCCTGGCGCCCATGCTGTTGAAGCGGTGGTTTCAAACGGGAAGCTTAAAACCTTTAAGATGGAGCTTAAGAACTTCGTTAAGACGGGTGAAACTGTGTCAAACAGACAAATGATAACCGCTATTGATGAATATTGCAGTGAACATAAGGATGCGGAAAATATATATATCTATGACAGCCATCTATATTATGGCTATAAGAAGAATAACGAAAGTATGATAACGGACTGGGCAGTTAACTAAGGGGAAATTCATATGGATTGGAAACGGTTTAAAAAAATAATAATCGTGGTTCTGGTTTTGATAAATATTGTTTTCTCAATATATTATCTGAATCTTAAACTATCTGACAGCCGTGTTAGTCAGGAAACACGGAATAATGTTGTTTCGGTACTGAGTCGGGGAAATATTATCCTTGAGGATGAGGATTTTCCTGAAAACCGTAAAAATTATTCAGCGTGTTATGTTACAAGGCTTATAGACTGTGATTCCTCATTTGCAAAGAAAATTAAGGGGAAAACAGGAGAAATTTCGGAAAAAGACGAATTGTTTACTGTGAAATTTAAGCCTGAGGGAAAGGTTAATCTTAGCGAAAAATCCGTGGTTGATGCCTGCGTCAATTATATGAATGAAAGCGGAATAAATTCGGAAATGTATCAACAGGGGAAAGTGAAGTTTTCTGATAAGGAAGCGAGAGTGAGATTCAATCTTTGTTATGATAATTGCCTGTTTTTTGATAGCTTTATTGATTTTTATCTTAATGAAAAAGGAATAATAAAGCTTGAGGGAAGAAATATAATAAGAAATGACGGAAACCTCAGAGCGTATGAGGAAAAACTGCTCCCTGTTGAAAGTATAATCGTCGCTGTTCCAAAAGATAAGCCGAGAGATGAAACAATTAAAATTTCAAATATTGAGTTTGGTTACTATTTCGGAAAAAGTGCAGGAGTTTATATCAATGTCCTCTCTCTCCCCGTCTGGAAAATTTCCTTTGAAGATAACACATTTTTGTATTACGACGCAAGAAACGGAAACCTCATAAATATATGAATTTAAAGAAAAAATTATGCAGATAAGCCCATTTTTCGGCATATCTGCATAAACTTTGTTAAAAAAATAACTAAATTGTAATAAATGTATTGCAAAATGGAAAAAAATATGTTATAATAAATCCAAATTGTAAATTTGAAGGAGGTTATTAAAATGACTAACAATAAAAAAGTGTTGGCATGGCTTGACGAAATGGTTAAAATGTGTCAGCCTGACCAAATCGTATGGATTGACGGAAGCGAAGAACAGCTCGAAGCTCTTCGTGCAGAAGCAGTTGCATCTGGTGAAATAATAAAGCTTAATCAGGAGAAACTCCCTGGCTGTTATTATCACAGAACTGCTGAAAATGATGTTGCCCGCGTTGAAGACAGAACATTTATTTGTACTCCAACAAAGGAAGAAGCTGGCCCAATCAATAACTGGATGGAACCTGCTGAAATGTATGCTAAGCTCTCAAAGCTTTATGAAGGCTCAATGAAGGGCAGAACAATGTATGTTATCCCTTATTCAATGGGTCCTGTTGGCTCACAGTTCTCTAAAATCGGTGTTGAGCTTACAGATAGTATCTATGTTGTTCTCAATATGGCTATTATGACAAGAATCGGTAAAGCCGTTCTTGAGGCTCTTGGCGACGGGGATTTCGTTAAGTGTCTCCACGCTAAGAAAGATGTAAATCCTGAAGAAAGATATATCGTTCATTTCCCACAGGATGACACAATCTGGTCAATTAACTCAGCTTACGGCGGAAATGTTCTCCTCGGTAAGAAATGTTTTGCATTAAGAATTGCTTCTTACCTCGGTAAGAATGAAGGCTGGATGGCTGAACATATGCTCATCCTCGGTCTCGAAAATCCACAGGGCGAAGTTAAGTATATCTGTGCTGCATTCCCATCAGCTTGCGGTAAGACAAACCTCGCTATGCTTATCCCACCGGAAGGTCTTAAAGCTCAGGGCTACAAAATCTGGACAGTTGGTGACGATATTGCTTGGATCAGAGTTGGCGAAGATGGCAGACTTTATGCTATCAACCCAGAAGCTGGTTTCTTCGGCGTTGCTCCGGGAACAAGCGTTAAGACAAACTTCAATGCTTTGGAATCAACAATGAAGAACACAATCTTCACAAATGTTGCTATCAATAATGACGATATGACTGTTTGGTGGGAAGGTCTTGATAAGAACCCGCCTGAAAATGCAACAGATTGGCTCGGCAATAAGTGTAACGGTAAGGAATATATGGCAGAAGGCAAGAAGCTTGCTCATCCAAACTCAAGATTCACAGCTCCTGCTATCAACTGCCCATGTATCTCTTCTGAATTTGAAAATCCAAACGGTGTTCCGATTTCTGCTATCGTATTCGGTGGAAGAAGAGCAAAGACTGCTCCGCTCGTATACCAGGCTCGTGACTGGAACCACGGTGTATTCGTTGGTGCAACAATGGCATCTGAAACAACTGCAGCTGCTGCTGGTGCAGTAGGCGTTGTAAGAAGAGACCCAATGGCTATGCGTCCATTCGTTGGATACAATATGGCTGATTACTTCCAGCATTGGTACGATATGGGTAAAAAGATTGCTAACCCACCGCAGGTATTCAATGTAAACTGGTTCAGACTTGACGACGAAGGCAACTTTATGTGGCCTGGATTTGGTGACAATATGCGTGTCCTCAACTGGATTATCGAAAGATGCGACGGTAAGGTTGACGCTGTTGAAACACCAATCGGTTTCGTTCCTAATAAGGAAGACCTCGACCTCGACGGTCTTGATATTGATGATGCAGCTTTAACAGAGCTTCTTTCAATCGACAAGGATGTTTGGAAGGATGAAGTTAGCCAGCAGAGAGAATTCTTCGCTCAGTTTGGCGACAAGCTTCCAAAAGAAATCGTTGAAAGTATGGACGACCTCGAAAAGAGACTTGGTTAATTTAATAATATTAAACGGTGTAGTTCATTTGAACTGCACCGTTTTTCTTATTCAAGATATTCAAGATAGTCAGCCTCGCTGGCAAATAACATATATTCGTTTTCAACTAATCCCATATACCCGTCTGATGTTGGATAACCTTTCATTTCTGATTCCTCCTTATGCGGCTTCAGCCTGTCTTAATGTAATCGTTTTGTGTCTTCTGACTCTTCGGCGTAGAACTGTCCGTTTTGCTTTGATAAAGGAAAGACCAAGCCTTCCAGCAATGAAGAGTCCTGCACCGAGGAGTATCTGTGAAAAAGTCTCCGAAAGTCCGAGCCGCTCTAAATCACTTGCTCCCGCTGTCCCTAAAATAATAAGTATTCCTGAGAAAATCATAAGCCTGAAAATAAAATTTAAGTTCTTCATAAGTATTACCATCCTTTCTATGCCTTGATTATAGCAAACAAAGTGTGTCATAAAAAGGACAACGAAAATAAATGTTGTAAAATCTGAAATAATCTGTTATAATATGACAAGTGTGTGGAGAGGAGGCTGAAAATGAATAGGGTAGTAACATTTATAAGAAAAAATATTGTTATGGTTATTGCGTTTATTGCGGCGTTGATAACAAGTTTTATTATTTTGCCTGATAAAAAGTATGCAGAATATTTTGATTTGAAAACACTGACCTGTTTATTTTGTGTCCTTGCGGTTGTGTGTGCACTGAAAAACATAAATTTTTTCTATATCCTTGCGAAAAAGGTTGTCAGAAAATTTAAAAATGCAAGAAAATGTATTCTTGCATTGGTTTATATCACTTTTATCGGCTCAATGCTGATAGCGAATGATATGGCACTCCTGACATTTTTACCGCTTGGATATTTTGTTCTTGCCACAACGGATAAGGAAAAATATATGGCATTCACATTTATAATGCAGAATATTGCGGCAAATTTGGGCGGAATGTTGACCCCTTTCGGAAATCCGCAGAATTTGTACTTATACAGTAAATTTGAAATACCAACTCTTGAATTTATGGGGATTATGGCACCGCCGTTTATTCTGTCGGTTTTATTGATAACTGTTTGCTGTCTGATTTTCGTAAAAGCAGAGCCGTTGGAAATTGATGAGGACGGAGTCGGTTTTAACCCGAAAAGAACAACTATATATCTTCTGCTTTTCGCTCTGGCGATTTTGATTGTTTTCAGGGGGATTCCCTATTGGACAGGTCTTGTTGTTATCCCTGCAGTGCTTATGTTTATGGATAAAAAAGCTCTTAAAATGGTGGACTATCCACTTCTTTTCACCTTTGTGTTTTTCTTCATATTTTCGGGGAATATGGCGAGGATAGACTGTGTCCGTCAGTTTTTCGGAATGCTTTTAGAGAAAAGTACCCTGATTTTCAGCATTCTGTCATGTCAGGTTATAAGCAATGTTCCCTCTGCAATCCTTTTATCACAGTTCACGCAGAATTACACCGATTTACTTTTAGGTGTTAACATAGGCGGAGCAGGAACGCTGATTGCCTCGCTGGCAAGCCTTATAACATTTCGTGAATACATAAAACATAATCCGAAAGAGACGCTTAAATATATAGGATTATTTACGGTTTATAACTTTGCATTTGTTATAATTCTTATGATATTTATGATTATAATAAAATAAAAAAGTGTGCGTAAGCACACTTTTTATTTTATCAGTTTATATGTTTTGGTGTTATAATCAACTGTTACAATGCTTCCGTCGGAATAGGTTACCGCAAAGACATTGTCCGCTATCTCCTTATGCTCTTCCATAAATTCATACTGGAGATATGCCAGGTCTTTAAAATTGTCGTATGCCTTTTTAACTGCCATAGTTGACGATTTGATTTCCTCGTCTGTGTTACAGTGTAAATCACCCTTAGCGAGCCAGTCTGTTCCGTCGGAAACGAACTGAGCGTAGTAATAGAACTGTGGCTTTCCGCCAAATTCAATAACCTTAAGCATATCATCAGGGTTATTGCTTGTTGTCATATTAACGGTTTTTGCATAAGGATGGCTTGCAACGATTCCGTGGAAAACAAGTTGCCAGAACGGAATTGTTTTATCGCAAAGGGGATACATCCCGTCCTTATTGGTGAAATCTGCAAAGGACACATAGAGACAGAAGTCGCACTCTTTCATATAGAAAACATATGGACCTTCTGAACCTGATGAACCGAAATTCTCTTTACACCATGCAAAGAGCTTATCAAAATATTCCCCTGCCTCCTTTTTATTTACTGGGTGGAGAGGATTATGGCAGGCTCTTCCGTCTGTTGCAGTTATAACATCTATGTAGTGCATCCCTTTAAAGCCTAAATCAACCACATCAGGAAGAGTTTCCATAGCCACCTCATAAGCACGCTTAGGGCATGAGTTATATGTTCTTCCGCCACTCCAGCGAACAGCCTCAACGCTTTTTTCACCATTTGGGAGATGGGCAATATCATCCTCTTTGAATATTTCGGAAACGGAATACAAATCCGTGCTGTTTGTGTGGCAAGTCATTGCAAAGCCAAGCTCATTCGCTCTTTTGATAACTTCTTTAAGCTTTGTCTCTCCGCCCAAACTTTCCTCAACAGGGAGAATCTGTGGCCAACGGCCGTCGTGACCTTTCATATTCCATCCAACAAGACAAAATTCCGCTCTGTCAATCCCGTTTTCTTTATATGATTCCATAACCTTGATAACATCATCAAAGGTGCAGGCAACATGAACAGGCGGTTCATTTTCGAGTGTTTGTTCGTGGATTTGGCAGGGAACAGGCTTCCAACCCATTCTTATTCTTATATTCGGCACTTCAACAGAGTATTTAAGTTCGGGATTCAGTCTGTCTTTTATTGGAGTGAACCCGTTTGCTAAGATATATTTTCTGTATTCCTTTGCCATTTCGTTATAGTCGGCATTATCGGAAAGCTTATGGAATTGGATTTTAATTTCCTCATAAGGAGTCAACCCGCCAAGTTCAAATCTCGCTCTTATTGAATATTTGCCGTTCTCGATTTTTACATACTGGCAAACATCCATTTCCATTCCCGTAACGATTGCAACGAATGATTGTCCGTTATGGTTTATACCAAAGACAGGTGTTATGATGTGGCGGAGGATATATTCTCCGTCTGCTCTTTCGGTATAATACCCTATTCCGTAATCATTATTATCACATTGGAGGTTTCCTGCCTGAACAAGGAAAAATCCCTCGTCGCCTGCATTGATTTCCTGATTGTTCAGTTCAAACTCTATATAGTCAACCTTTTCAAAATCAAGTTTTTCGGAAAATGTAACTTCTGTTACGGTGTCACTTACGGCTCTTTCTGTACCCTTTATATATTCGCTTTCCCCATCAAAATGTTTTATAAAAAAACTATTCATCATTTCTCCCCCTAATGGTGTTTTACCTTGATTTTATAGTATTTGTGTGTTATAGGCAATACCAAAACAAACTTATTTTTTAATAAAACAAACTTTTATATATTATTTTTGAAACTGTTTCTGTATTCAAGGGGCGACATCTTCATTTCTTTTTTGAAGTAGGTTGAGAAATGCGAGGCACTGTTAAAACCCGTTTCAGCAGAAATTTCCGAAACAGACATTTCTGTGTTCAGAAGAAGTTTTTCACCCTCTTTTATGCGGAGGTTGAGGATATATTTATGCATACTGATTCCCATTTGGCGGACGAAAATTCTGTTCAGGTAATACTGGTGATAGCCTGCAATTCTGGCAAGAAACTCATTGCTCAACTCTTCGCGGAAATTTTCCCGTATGTATTCCGTAATCTTCATAACCGCTTCGGAAACCTCTGCCTCACTGTCGTTTGACCTGTGTAAACCTATAAGGATTGACTTTAAAATTGTCCCTCCGCTTTCACGGAAATAGTTCCTTTGCCCTTCGTATTCTTCGATAATCTTACGAATATCATTTTTAAATTCTGAGCCGTTTCGCGTATGGAAATAAGAGTTTAAGAAATGACTGTCGGGGATGAGACACTCGTCTATAATTCTCTTTTCCTCGGCTTTAATCCTGACAGGAGGGCAGACATTCATAAGCTCCCTTTTCCTCTGGGTTAAATCGTAATTGATTGTGTATATTTTCAGAGGAGTTTGTGCCTTTATATTATATTCCGTTCCGCCATAGCAATAAAACAGAGCGTTTTTCTTAAGTTCAAAACTCTGCCCGTCAGTACAAATTTCGCCAACCCCGTCAATAACATAGAAAAGACGGCAGTCCTTGACATAAACAGGGCGGTCTTTTGCAGTGTATATAACCTGCCCTGCAAAGCGAATAAACGGATTTATGTCTGCAAGTGTCATTCATCTCACCTCATAAAAGTTTGTTTTGTTAATATTTAAGTTTGTTTTTTTCTTTATATTACCATATAAATGTGATAAAATCAAGATATATATGCAAATAAAAATGTGTGTATTCTTAAAATATAAGGAGGATAAGAGATGATAAGCAGTAAACTTATTAAGGACGCAGCGTTAGCCGCAGGAGCGGATATGTGCGGAATTTCGCCTATGTCAAGATTTGACGGTGCTCCCGATGAGATGAATCCGCAGTTCCTTTTCCCTGAAGCGAAGAGCTGTATCGGATTTGTTTTCAGAATCCCCAGAGGTGTTCAGAGAGGTATTGAAGAGGGAACTCAGTTTTTCCAGTATCCGTCTATGGCGTATGGCGGTATAAACGAAATCTTTGCTCCTGCAACACTTTATCAGGTGGGAAAGGTTATTGAAGACGAAGGCTATGAGGCTTTTGTATACAGAAATACAGGTGCAAGAGGTGTTGTTTCCGATATGGACGGCTCTCTTGGAAATACACTTTCTCCTGAAGAACAGATTGAGGCAAACGAATATGCAAAAACAAACACAGCTCATACAAGAACTGTGCAGTTTACCCGTCCTGCAAGAGAGGGTGGTGTTGCCCCTGACTTACAGTTCCAGTTCAGAATTGCCGCAGTGGCTTGCGGACTTGGTGAAATCGGTTGGAGTAAAATGCTTTTAACTCCTGATTTCGGACCGCTCCAGAGAGTTGCGTTTATTTTCACTGATGCAGAGTTTGACGAATATGATGAAATGTATAGCGGAAAGCCTCTGTGCAGAAAATGCGGTGCTTGTGTCAGGGAATGTCCGGGTGGATGTATTCCGCCAATCAATTCAGGAGCTGCTGTTAAAATCAAGATTGAGGATAAAGAAATTGAGTGGGGCGATATTGATATGTGGCGTTGCTATGCTTTCTATACCCACGCCGGCAGATATTATAATCCGTTTGTTCCGAAAGAGGTCTGGGATGCGAATGAATATGGCGCTCTTGACCTTATGGAGGGTGTAACAGATGTGGCGAACGAGAAGGAAATCCTGAAAGTTTACGGTGCTTTGGCGAAATATTTCCCAAGCTGGGTTGGATATAATATGGCTAAGTGTGGCGGATGTATCAGAGCTTGTGTGTCTGTCCTTGAGAAAAAAGGCGGATGTATGGAAAACCGCTTTAAGGAACCGCTTCGTACTAAAAAAGCGTGGAAGCTGGACAGATAGGAGGTATAGGAAAATGATAACAAGTGAAATGATTAAACAAAAAGCTAAGGAGCTTGGGGCAAGTGTTTGCGGAATTGGTAAAATATATAAAGAGGAAAATCCGCAAAGAGACCCGCTTATGATTCTCCCTAATGCGAAATGTATTATTGGTTTCGGCTTTGCTGTTCCGAAGGGGATTTACAAAGCAATCGACAGAGGCAGTCAGTATTATACATATACCTCTATGGGTGTTAAGTATTTCGACGAAGAGTTTGCTGAAATCTTTCTCCTCAAGATGGGCGGAATGATTGAAAACGAGGGTTATGATGCTTGTCTCCAGAAATCCGTTCCAAACCTTCGTATCAAAGGCGATAAGACAACAAACCCGGAAGTTGTTGATACATATGAGCTTATTTATGCAGACGCTGTTGAAGAGGGAAAGCCTGCTCCTGATGTTATTATTGACTTTGGTAAGGCGGCAAAGAGTTGCGGTCTTGGTGAAATGGGGTTAAGCGGAAAAATTATAAATAAGAAATACGGCCCGTTTATGAGATATTGCTTTATAATTACAGATGCTCCTCTTGAAACTGACGAAGAGCTTTCCGAGAAAATTTGCGACAACTGTGGCGAATGTGTTAAAGCCTGCCCTGGAAATGCGATTTCCGAAAACGGACTTGACACATGGCAGTGCAGTGTTTACTATAAAGGTGCTCATAAATCCAATCCGTTTATGACAGATGATTTCTTAAAGGGTAATCCTGAAAGAGATGCAATTATAAACGGTGAGAAAAGATTTGATGCAGAATCCGCACGAAAAATATACCCTGAGCTTGAATTTCTCCCGAAAACACAGTGGGGATATTCAGCTTGTATCTGCGGTAAGAAATGTGATGTTGCCTGCTATAAACACCTGAAAGGAGAACTTTAATTATGCGGAACGAAATTATTAAGCTTGCAAAAGCCAATGGTGCTGATATTGTTGGTTTTGCTCCTGCAAGCCGTTTTGAAAAAGATAACCCCATATTTAAAATTATGCCTGAAACAAAAACTGTTATCGGTCTTGCTTTCCGTATTCTCCGTGGTATTTACAGAGGAATAGAAGAGGGAAGCACATATTATCAGTATACAACAATGGCAGTTGAAAATATGGAAGAAACCATTATGCCTATGGCACAGCTCAAGGTCGCTATGTTTATTGAAGAAGAGGGATTTATTGCTCTTCCTCAAAGACGGCATCAGCAGATTATGTCAGGGGATAACGGAATCAATCCTGAGGTTGATTATTCTGCCGTTTTCTATAATAAAACTGCAGAGAATCAGATAGATTTTCTTGACACGGCAGTTAAATGCGGTCTTGGTGAAAAAGGTTTCCATAACACCCTTTTGACCGACGAGTTCGGACCTATGGTGAGATATTGCTTTATCCTGACAGATGCAGTGATTGAGGAAACACCTGTTATAACACCACACCTTTGCGATAAATGCGGAGAGTGTAAAAATGCCTGCCCCGGAAAGGCGATTTCCGAAAACGGAGAAGTTGATGACTGGCAATGTGCGGTATATTATAACGGAGCAAACGGAACGAAAAATCCGTTTATGCCTTATGATGCGTTCAGTGATTTTGAAAACAGACTGGAAATAATTGCAGGTGAAGCAAAGGTTAATCCTGACACCGCAAGGAAAATTCTTGACGCAATATATTTCTATCCGCCAGCTCAGCACGCTTATCCGTGTTCAATCTGCGGAAGAGCCTGTGATATGGCTTGCTATGTGCATCTCGAAGAGAAAGGCGTTTTGACAAAAAAATTCAAAACACCTTTCAGAAAAAGAGAAGAATGGAAATATAGTATTGAAGATTTTAAATAGTCAGATTGCTAATATTTCGTATAAAATAATATTAAAACGGCAAGGGAAACATCGAGTATCCCTTGC
>JAZRKP010000003.1:0-1123 GCA_045646365.1 Clostridia bacterium | reverse complement strand
CTGTCAGCTTCCAATAAGGCAACACGGAGCAGGAAAAACAAGATATATTTGCTTGATGATATTATCATTTATGGGGCTTCGCATAGTACGGATATAATAACAAAACATTATAAATGTCCTTGCTGGCAGGTCCGGGGATTCTATCGGCATTATAAATCAGGCAAAACAGTTTGGGTTAAGCCCTTCCAAAAGGGTTGGAACCGTAAGAAGGAAAAGCCAAAAGATTCTGTTTATTTGGCTGATAAACATGATCCTAAGGGCTCCGGCCCTGAAGATAAATAATTTATTTTAGGAGGTTCCCGCTATGTTTGGAACAAAAGAAGAAAAGGCACAGAAAGCAAGAAAGTATGACATTCATGTTGATGCTGTCAGATCAACAAAGAATGAAAAGATCATGATGCTGGATCTTGATGTAAATGGCGTTAAGATCAAAAGCTGCATGCTGAAGGAAGCAGAAGTTAAAGCTGACGGGGAGAAGCATAAGAAGGGTGACACGGTTTACTTTTTGAACTTCCCTTCTGAGAAGGTGGGAGAAAAATATTATAATCGTGTTTGGTTCCCTGTTTCAAATGCTGATCTTGATGATATAATAAGACAGGTCAAATCATTATTGTAATCATCCTATTATTATCTTCCGAATTGGTCCCTTCCTTTATGGAAGGGCCTTTTTATGTTATTATGCGGATAACAGGAGGATATTATTATGAAAAATGTTTCTTATCTAATTGAATATGCAAAAGAACAGATTGGCCTGCCGTATTGGTTCGGCTGCTTCGGTCAGACAGGATCAGAAGCCTTATATAAGGCTAAAAAAGCACAATACCCAAAATATTACACAGCAAAAGATTATTCAAAGCAGTACGGGAAGAAGGTTCATGATTGTGCCGGGCTTATTAAGGGTGCATTATGGTGCGATACACCAACAGGAACGCCTTCATATAACAGTAAGGAAGATTATTCTGCTAACATGTTTTACATCAAGGCTGTTCAGAAGGGACCTATCAACACAATGCCCGTTGATATTAAGGGCCTGCTTGTTTTCAAAGGAAACGAAAAGCAGAAGAATCACATAGGCGTATATATCGGAAACGGAAAAGTTATTGAAGCAAAAGGTCATTCTTAT
>JAZRKP010000002.1:0-1176 GCA_045646365.1 Clostridia bacterium | reverse complement strand
GGACACAATGTCTCATAGGGAACTGATTTGCGGTTTCCTTTCAGGTAAAAATGAAATTTTGAATTGGGAGCCATTTGACCTGTTCCAGTTTTGCCATGACACCACACCAATCAAGGGAAGTCTTGGCGAGGTGTTGGCTGTTGTTGACGACAATGCTGTTAACAGAGCAATCAAAATCGGTGCCTGTAACATATACCACGGGTGTGTTCACAATATGCTCCATGAAAAATGCGAAGATATTTTACGAGGATTGTATAAATCTGCTTCTTTTGTTGTGCAGGCAATCGCTTTCAAGGAAACGGGAAACTATATCAGCCATCAAAAAGAATTGCTCCAAGTTGTGCCTTCCAATGAACAGGTCATTGTCGAAACATTTTTGAATTTGAAAAATGGTGGAACGGTAGATTTCGATTTGATGTCCGAAACATTGTTTACTTGGTCAAAGAAATGGGTTTCAGAAAACAGTTAAGCCAATTCCAATTTATCGAACTGACAGCAACTGATAGTTGCTTGTTCAATAAAACATTCAGTGATAAAATAACACTGAGGTGATAACAATATGGAATCTAAAGATATTATTCTTGAATTGAGAACTAAAAAAGGAATGTCGCAAGAAGAACTTGCAGAAAAAGTGTTTGTGACCCGTCAGGCAGTTTCTCGCTGGGAAACTGGTGAAACCGTTCCAAATATCGAAACGTTAAAGTTACTCTCAAAGCTATTTGATGTTTCAATCAATACGCTCCTTGGCTCACCAAGACAGCTTGTTTGTGAGTGCTGCGGTATGCGTATTGATGATAGTAATGTCAGCCACGAAAAAGATGGGGCTTTTAACGAGGATTACTGCAAGTGGTGCTATGCAGACGGAGAATATACCCTTGACTTTTTTGAGAAATATAGGGAACTCGGCGGAAAAGAAAAGTTTGAAGAGTTTAAGAGACAGCTTGTTCACGAATTTAATACCCTGCTTCATATTGAGGGGTTACCTAAGGTTGAAAACCTTAATGTTTTGTCGGGGAGTTTTATCAATCTGGAATATCGACTCCCGAACGGTCAGACCGTAAAATTCCTCGATGATAACGCTACCTATCTTGGAAGTCAGCTTGAATGTGAATTCGGCGGCGACCGTTGTTTCGGTATTGCCGCTAATATGGATTTTTTACTCGTTTGCACTTATGA
>JAZRKP010000001.1:0-3475 GCA_045646365.1 Clostridia bacterium | reverse complement strand
AGGTTACATCACAAAGGGCGCTTGGGAAATGAGCGGTATGTTCCACATCAAGGCTATTGAAATTATTGCTAACAGTCGTCGTGGTGCTGTTGAAAACACAACAGAAGGCAGAGAGGGTATGGCCCTCGGTCAGTATATCGCAGGTATGGGCTTCAGCAATGTAGGTCTTGGTATCGTACATTCAATGGCTCATCCTCTCGGTGCACTTTATGACACACCTCACGGCGTAGCTAATGCTATTATCCTTCCCACAGTTATGGAATACAACGCTCCCGAAACAGGTGAAAAGTACAGAGAAATCGCTAGAGTTATGGGTGTAGCTGATGTTGACGCTATGAGCCTTGAGGATGCAAGAAAGGCTGCTATTGATGCAGTTAAACAGCTTTCAGCTGATGTTGGTATTCCTGCTGACCTTAAGGAAATTGTTAAGGCTGAAGATATCGACTTCCTTTCACAGTCAGCATTTGACGATGCTTGCCGTCCCGGTAACCCCAGAGATACAAGCGTTGAGGAAATCAAAGAGCTTTACCTTAAGCTTATGTAATAATATGAAATAATAACAGGTGCAACAATTCGGTTTGAGTTGTTGCACTTTTTTATCTGTTGCTTTTTGAAAAGATGAGGGATATAATAAAATTATAAAAATATCCGCAAAAGTTGTAACAAAACCGCACTTTTCAGCATTAACATACAGAACGAAGGGAAAGGAGATGAGAAAATGCAGTCCATGGATGACATATATCAAAGCTATGCCCTTACGGTCTACAAATATCTTCTTAGCCTTTGCAGAAATGACGACCTTGCCGAAGAGCTGACTCAGGAGACCTTCTATCATGCAATTAAAAGCATTAACCGCTTCGACGGCAGTTGCCATATATCCACATGGCTATGTGCTATAGCCAAAAATCAGTTTTTAGCGTATCAGCGAAAGCACCCGAAAACTGCCGAGCTTGAAACATACGATGCAGTAGCACCGTCGGCAGAAGATGATGCAGTAGCTTATGAAAACCGAGTAGAACTACTAAGAAAACTGCATTTATGCCCCGAGCCTTACCGTGAGATTCTGTATCTGAGGATTTTCGGTAATCTGTCTTTCAAAGAAATAGGTGACATATTAGGCAAGACGGAAAACTGGGCAAGAGTTACATTTTACCGAGGCAAAGAAAAGCTGAGAAAGGAGCTTGAGAATTTATGAAAAACAATTTAACTTGCGAAGTAGTTGAAGATTTAATGCCCTCATACATAGACAATCTTACAAGTGAAGTGACAAACAAAGCTGTGAGAGAGCACCTTGCACAATGCGATAA
Organism: Clostridia bacterium; assembly: GCA_045646365.1. Taxonomy (GTDB): domain Bacteria; phylum Bacillota; class Clostridia; order Monoglobales; family Monoglobaceae; genus SIG454. Next base: position 2,168 of record JAZRKP010000001.1, on the reverse strand, counting down.
GTGCAAAGCCAAGCTCGAAAATATGAAAGAGCCTTACAGCGAGGATAAAATTGAGAGGGAAAAGAAAGAAATCGACTTTCTGAAAAAGAACCGAAAGAAGAATATCAGGACTAAGCTGTTGAGTCTTCTCGCAGTTGTGCTTGTGGTGGCTATTACGGTTTCGTCGCTGCCGTATATGATTAGAAATACTGCCGGCGAGGGGATGATAGCTTATGATCTTGAAGTTGACGGTGATACTTTTAATATCAAGGCTACTGCTGACCAAAACTATGCCGTTATCACCGATATAATCTACGATATCAGCGATACAGGTACTCTCGATATTTCATTTGAATTCAGAGAAAAGACAGCTTTTGACCAAAACAAAGTTTTTAAATGGAGTTTAACTTCACCTGATGTCAAAAGTGTTGTGTGCCGGGGAAAAGTTCTTTGGGAAGACGGAGAATATATTTCTCCCTTAACTTCCGCTGTTTATAAATATAGAACACCTTATATAGGCGACATGTCACATAACGGACAAATTGCAAGTGCTCTTGGCATTTATGATTATATCGGTTCGTTCAGCAACGCACTTTATACAAAGGCAGAGCCTTATGGTTGGGAGATAATTGTAACTGATCCGATTATGCCTGTGGCCGAAAAAGAAAAGGCAGAGCTGATGAAAAATTACTCCTATGTTTTGTTAGGCGTTATTGTAAATCTTTCTTATGTCACTTTCACCTATGATGTTTTCAATTCGGAGGGTGAGGATGTTGAAAAGAGTATAACTGTGACAAAGGAGGAAGCCTCAGAGTTCTTAGGCGAGGATATAAAAAAGTGCAGTGAAGATGTAAACAATCTTCAAAAGCTTATGGAAATGACAGGTCTTACAGATATGCCATATATTGACGGTGAGGATATCGGAAGTTTCGAAGCTGAAGTAAACGAAAGAGCAGAAATTGAACTTTTTAATTTGAGTGATGCCGAAATAAAGAAAATAGAATTTTTCTGTCCGGAAACTGAAAATTATGCTTCACAGGGATATGTTGATGACTCAATATTCAATATAGATTTCGGAAAGAAACCTATAATAACGGCAACTGATTTCGATATTATGCTCGACAGACTTACAAAAAACGCCTATGACGAATCAAGACTCGGCACAGTTACTGTTGAAATTACGGTTTATGACTGGGATGACAATGCATACGAAGTGCAGGACACTATTGAGGTGAGTGCATTCTTTGGAGCAGTTTATAAGTATGTCTTAGACGGCACTTTTGAAGATGGTTTCACAATTAAAATTAAATAAGCCTGGGGCTGCCTTAAATTTGCTTTTTATCGATTTATAAGACCGTTACAAGGAGTTGATTTGAATGAAAAAAGCATCCTTAATTATCACAGTTTTAACTGCGATAGTAACAACAGTTGCAATAATGATTTTTAATGACGACGGTATGACAACATGGTCTAGTATTGTTTTTTTGTATGTAATGCTTTGCTATTATACAGAGCTTTTCATCTGTGTAAAGTTCAAAAAAATATACTTAAAGTTCATTCCGTTAATATATGTTGTTATCGGGGCAGTTATAACTTGGGTTAACTATTATGATGCAACTCTCTTTTTTCCGCAACTGTCATTGATATTTTTCGGCATTCCGACACTTTTAGGATTTATTTATATTACTTTGGGCTATCTGATCGTCAAACGGAATCAAAATAAACTTTGAGATGTTTATAGAGAAACGAATACGGTAGCGTGAATAAAGAACCCCTCCTCGTTAGTCTGCGGGGAGGGTTGTAAATGTTTTTTTATTGTTAAATATAAAATCACTTTTTCTTCTTAAACAATAAAACTTCCTGAAAAACCTTGACATATTTTTATAGCTTTGATATAATTCTTTCAATATCGTTTAAAAGCTATGACTGAGAAAACAGTAGTCGACGGACAAGACTTTCCAGAGAGGGATTCACAAGCTGAAAGAATCCTACTGTCCCCGAAGATGAATTTCGCCTCACGAGCCGCCTGTGAAAAGCAGGATGTAGTTGCTGCATTAAAGCAAACCAAAGTGGCAGGGTTCTAATAGCCTTGCAATTTGAGTGGTACCACGGATATTCTTTCCGCCTCAAGATTTTGAGGCGGTTTTATTTTTTATATGGAGGTTTATTATGGATAACAAGATTGCTGC